>JABDKX010000180.1 GCA_013001975.1 Saprospiraceae bacterium
CATATTTTAAATAGTGAAATCTGCTCTTGATCGATATTATTTTTGCCTCAGTGTTTGATTGATCAGTTTTATAGGCTTGATCCATTTTAAAAATGGCATTAAACTTCGACTTCAATTCATGTGTTTCAATTGCAGTCTGTAATTCCCTAATTTCTTCGAACAGAACCTGTAATGCAGCATCATCTTTTAACCTTAGTTCAAATGCTGATTTTTCTTCAGTTGTTAACTGCTCGGTTAAATATTTATCTATTAATTCTTGATCTGTCATTTTATAATTTTCAAGTTTGACGAATTCTTTGCCATATCTTTTAATTGTTGAATACAGCGATACTTTCCATTTTTTACTGAATCTGTTTTCATTGATAATCTTTCAGCAATATCATTCATTTTCAATTTCTCCCAATAATATAGCTTGAGTATTTTTTTGCACTTCTCTCCAAGTTGATCAAAAAGCTTATGAATTTTCTTTTGTTGTTCAACCTTTTCGAAAGTATCATCCTCATCTATTTCATCGGCATAATCAAAGTCAGTATCAAGCGATGTTGTTTTTTTATAGGAGGAGCTTTTTAATATGTCATACCATTTAAACTTGCATACTTGTAAAAAATATGTTCGCAGCTTGGCATTTTTACTAACGATATATTTCCCGTCTTTTAAATTCGAATAAATTGCTATCATACCATCTTGAAATATATCTTTTGCCATTTCTTCATCCTTGTTATTGCCTATCATATTTAGCACGATTGGATAAAACTCACTGTATAAGTAATTTAAAACTTTAGAGTCTTGAGCTAAAAGTCCAACCGCAATTTCTTGATCACTAAAGGGTTTCAACATGTGTCAGATTGTTTTATACCCTAATATAAAAAAACGCCTTCACTTACTTAATAGATCGTGACAATAAAAAGTCATCAAAAAATAATGATCTTTTATAAAATTTTATACTTGCAGTTCGGATGATGAATTTGAAATTTTTGAATATATTGAATTGAATACTATAAGAGTTTGAGTTAAATTGGTTTATATTTTTTAGTCAGTGTAAGCTCATATTTAACGTATTTGATTAGGTATAGAACGGATGGCTTATCACTTATTCATTTTCAAAGGGTTATTTTTTGATTCAAATAATTGATTAAAAATTATACTATAAATTCAATAATTCGTCTTCATAATATAGATAAATGCATTACATCTACCATATTATATATAATTATAATTATTAATATATAATATGTTAGAATAGGATTTATTGTTAGTTATAAAATGTAAATAAGATTCGTTATGAAATAGATATAAATAATATTTAATATGTCTATGAATAGAAAAAGATATATATTATTTTTGTAGATGTGTATAGTTTTGTATTACAATAATATGCAGCTAACACAAATCAATCAATGAAAAAAAACTTAACTACAAAATTAACTTCATGAAAAAGACTTATTGCTCATTTTCTTGCCTCTTCCTATCGTTTTTATTGACTTTAAATGCTGAATCTATTGTTGGTGGAGGAACACCAACGTCATCTACTTTAACGTACAACTTAGATGCTTGTGACGCATTTGTTTTGGCAGGAACAATAAGAGATTATTCTGAATTCATTGGTGAAAGTGTAAATGATCCATCATGTAGTCAACTTTCAGCCATTTCAACAATATATAGAGACAATCCTGATGTGAATACGCATTCATGTACTCCTGGTGTAAATGATTCAAAAGCTATGTGTGTTAATTCTGTTGAAGCATGTACATATCAACCAGAAAGTGACAAAGCGATTAAGTTTGACATCATGGTTACACCTGGGCCTTCCGGAACAGGCAATATATCCAGTTTATCATTTTTTGAGCAAGCACCAACAAACTACAATTGGATTTCTGGACCGATTGGATTGAATAATTATCCAACGAAATACGGAATCAGAGTATTTAAAAATGGTGCAGAAATTTATCAGTCATCTAATATTGCTACAACGAATGATTGGACCTTACAAGAATTTGATTTTTCAACACTTCCTGATTTTACTGTTGATGCGCCTTCAATTTTTTCTTTTGAACTTTTAGCATATTGTGTAGTAGGGATTAACTCAAATGTTACAGCTTGGGATATTGATGAAGTGGTGGTTACTTCCACTTGCCCTGGCGATGATTTAAATGGAGGTTTATTAACACTTGAAGATGGAACAACCAATATTTCCATATGTGCTAACGATGGTATATCCGACGTATTCGATGTGATTCTCACAGACGCAAATGGCAGTGGATCAACTTGGATAATTACTGACGATGCTGGTGAAATAATTGGTTTGCCGCTTAGTCCTCCGTTTGATTTGGAAGGTGCTGGAGCTGGAGTTTGTTATTTATGGCATATAACTTCAGAAGGCATACTGACTGGCGTTGACTTGGGTAATAATGTAGCCAGTATAGTTGGCTGTTATGCTTTATCTAATGCTATTGTAGTAGATAGAAATATGACTTCTGGTTCAACAATATCATTAGTCAATGGCGCTACCAGCTTGGAAGTCTGTGCTGGTGATGGCATTTCTGATGCATTTGATGTCATTCTTTCAGGGAGTTCATCGATTAATAATAACTGGGTTATAACAGATACATTAGGAAACATTTTAGATCTGCCATTATCTTCTCCTTTTGATTTAGAAGGCGCAGGCGCAGGCGTTTGCTTAATATGGAACATAAGTTATGATTCACCAATAACTGGTTTAGCTACAGGATTAAATGTGAGTGGAATTAGTGGGTGTTATGGTTTATCTAACGCAATCACAGTTACGCGTTATTCTGCAACTGCTGGAACGATTTCTTCAAACGGGTTAACTGAATTAGAAATATGTGCTGGTGATGGCTTGGCAGATTTTATTGATGTTCAAGTAACTGGCAACGTTGGTGCTTCTCAACAATGGATTATTACAGATGCAGATGGACATATTACAAACTTAAGTTCATTTCCTCCTTTCAATTTGGAAAGTGCCATAAGTGGAACATGTTACATTCAACATTTATCTTATGAAGGGCCGATCTCAGGATTAGCATTTGGTAATCGACTAAGTGAAATCAGCGGATGTTTTGGACTGTCTAATCCAATTACTGTTAATAAAATAAGAACAACTGGTGGTATTTTATCATATAATAACATGACTTTCTTGCAAATTTGTAGTGATGATCCTTTTTTAACAGATTTCACGCCAACACTCTTTGGTAATGTTGGAAATAATTTGACTTGGCTGCTGACTGATGAGTTTGGTGTTGTTATCGAATTTATTGCAGGACCTCCTTTTGATTTGTCATCTTATACTGGTAATCGATATCGTATATATGCATTGAGTTACAATGACATCGACCCAGGCATAACAGTGGGACAAAACGTAGAAATATTAGCAGCAAATTGTGCAGGTTTGTCAAATCCGATAGTCTTATCAAAAGAAATCCTAGAGGGTGGTACTATCTCATCTTTAACTGGAGATGAGATTAACATATGCGTTGGAGGACCGACAACTCCAGATATGGATATAGCACTTTCAGGCAATGTGGGCTCATCATCAGGGTGGATAGTTACTGATACCACTGGTAATATAGTTGCTCTTCCTGGACCTCCTCCATTCAGTATCAATACATTTGGATTAACAAATTGTTTGATTTATCATATAAGTTATGAGTTTTCATTTGTTGACTTATTCTTAGATAACAATATCAGTAATTTTACTGGTTGTTATGATCTTTCTAATCCTATATCGGTAAATAAGCAATCTGCTTTGGGCGGTGTTATTTCCGTTGATAACAATATGTCACACATTGACATTTGTAATAACAACAATCCAATTATCGATGTTTCACTTATTAACAATGTAGGCGATAATCAAGTATGGGTATTAACAGATACATCTGGTATGATTCTAGATTTTCCAGCTGGTCCTCCATTTGATTTTTCATCTTACAGTGATGGCGAATACAGGTTGTGGCATTTAGCATTTAATGGAACAATAAGTGGTGCTGATATAGGTGCTAATGCAAACGGGATATCTGGAGATTGTTTTAATCTGTCAAATTATGTATCTATAAATAAAGTATCGGTTGATGCAGGTATGATAAATACTGCTCAAGGAGACAGTATTTCTATTTGTGCTGGAGATGGTATCGAAGATTTTATTATAGTAGATATAGTAGGCAGCAATGGTATTAACTCTAGACTTGTAGTTACTGATATATCAGGAAATATACTTTCACTTCCAACATCAGATACCATTAATATAGATAGTGGATTAGGTTCAAATTGTCTTATTTGGCATTTAGCATATAATGATATATCAGGATTAAATGTTGGTAATAATGCAGCAAATCTTCAAGGATGCTTTGACTTATCAAATCCAATTACACTTAATAAAGTTGCTGCTTCTGGAGGTGACCTATCTGTAGGTACAAATATGTCAAATATTAGTTTCTGTAACAATGATATAGCTATAGTCAATGTAGTTTTAAATAACAACAGTGGTGATAACGAAGCATGGGTTATTACAGATGCAGCGGGTACTATTTTAGATTTACCGTCAGGCCCACCTTTTGATTTCTCTGCTTATGCCAATGGTGAGTATCGAATTTGGAATTTAGCATATAATGGAAATATAAATGGTGCAACAATAGGCGAAAATGCCACTAACTTATCAGGCGATTGCTTCAGTCTTTCAAATTATGTAAGCGTAAATATATCTTCAGCAGATGGCGGTTTAATAACATCTTCACTAGGAGACAGTCTTTCAATTTGCGCAGGTGATGGCGTTGAGGATATAATCACAATTGATGTTACTGGAAACAGTGGCACAAACTCAACATTAGTTATAACGGACTTATCAGGTAACATTATTTCGTTCCCAACTTCGAATACTTTTGACGTGGACAATGGTATTACTTCAGGCTGTGTTATCTGGAATTTAACATTTAATGATATCTCAGGGCTAACCATTGGAAATAATACATCAAATTTACAAGGATGCTTTGATTTGTCAAATGCCATTACAGTTAATAAAACGAACGTCAATGGAGGCACAATTTCATCGTCTTTAGGTAGCGATATTACCGTTTGCATTGATGGCATTAATGACAATATTGATGTCGCCTTATCAGGAACAAGTGGATCAAATAATCAATGGGTTATTACAGATGTAAATGGTAATATTCTTGGTTTGCCAATGAGCCCGCCATTTGATTTTGATTCGGCAGGTGTTGGAACTTGTTTAATCTGGAACATCAGCTATGAAGATGTAACCGGTTTATCGGAAGGAAATAACGTTTCTGCATTGTCAGGTTGCTATGGATTTTCAAATGCTATAACTGTAAACAGAGAAATGAAAAATGCTGGTGACCTTTCAGTTGATGGTGCCACAGAATTGTCAATATGTTCGGGTGATGGTGCTCCTGATCCTCTAGATATACTAGTTTCTGGTGGTGATACTACAGGCAATATCGCTTGGTTAATAACAGATCTCGATGGAAATATATTAGGGATTCCTTCTGCTTTGCCTATCGATTTAGAAACTGCAGGTCCAGGTACGTGTTTGATATGGAGAGTTTGCTATGCAAATGGGGCAACAGGAATTACGTTGGGTGGCAATGCCAACAACATTACTGGATGTTATGATTTGTCAAATGCTATCACAGTGCATCGAATATACTTTGAAGGCAATGAAATGTCAACTTCCTCAGCTACATTTAATTTAGATAATTGCGAATCAGATTCTGCTAACGGATCAAATGGAGACTATTCAGAGTTCGTCGCTACAGTTGACAATTCTACTGAATGTACGACACTGACGGTTATGAGTCATCTGTATAGACACAATCCAACAACTAATAGACATTCATGTACACCTGGTATTGATAGTACTAACGCTATGTGCGTAAGTTCTTATCCATTTTGTACATATGTTCCAGATAATGACCGTGCGATCAGATTTAGTGTTATAGTTGAGCCACCGGCCGAAGGTCAAGGTGTCTTATCATCTTTAAGCTTTTACGAAAAGGCACCAATTGTATATGATTGGAATAATGGACCTTCAGGCATTAATAATTTCCCAACACGTTATGCACTTAGAGTTTTAAAGAATGGAACAGAAGTTTTCCTTCAAGATGAAATTGCAACAACAAATGATTGGACATTAGAGCGTTTTGACTTTTCAACGAATCCTGCATTTATTATTTCATCAACAGCACAGTTTGAATTTGAATTACTAGCTTATTGTATTGTAAACAATGGCGCAGGCGTCAATGCTTGGGATATAGATGAGATTTCAATTGAGTCAAACTGTATGTCTGGTTTAACATCAGGTTATATTATGACATCGGACGGTTCTACAGAAGTTGAAGTCTGTGCAGATGATGGATCACCTGATCTTATAGATCCTATGGTAGTAAATGCTTCAGGTGAATTTTCTGCATGGGTCATAACTGATGAAGATTTAAATATTTTAGAATTACCAATGGCGCCTCCTTTTGATTTTGAAGGTGCTGATGCAGGTATTTGTCAAATATGGTACTTGACATACTCTGATGGTCTCGTAGGTGCTGAAATTGGCTTGAATGCTGGAGAACTTCAAGGATGTTTTGCATTATCGAACCCAATTACGGTGACGAGATTAACTGGTTCGGATTGTGTATCTAATGTAATTGAAAATGAAGAAGAAGAGAAAGATGAAGAAGAGGAAGTCATCCAATTGGAGTTTGTGGAAGGCTTTAAAATTCTTCCTAATCCAGCCGTGAGTTTAATGATTATTGAGACTGATAAACTCCCAACTGCAGGAACACAATTGTTGATCTACGATAAAATGGGAGAGATGATAGAAAGTAGATTTGTGAATGAAAAATTAACTGAAGTTATTTTAAATACATATCCAACTGGATTTTACTATGCAAAAATAGTTTCTGGTGAAAACAACAGCATCCGATCATTTATCAAGTTGTAAAATATGATATCTCAAATAAAAAAGCCAAGTAATTATTTACTTGGCTTTTTTTATTATTGTTCAGAGGAATATAGTGATTGCACTTTTTGTTTTATCTCTTTGACATTTACTGAAATGTTTTGAGTTGATAACTCTAGTTTTTCAAGCGTAGCTTTTTCTTCTTCCAATAAATTATCAAACTTGTAAAAGTTGTCATTAATTTTTTCCTTGATATTTAGCGTATAAGCATTTAGCTTTTGGCTGATTTCTTCTTCTATTTGATCTCTGCCTTCTGCTACAGCTTTATCATAGGTACGCATAATTTTGCCTTTGTTTAAGCCTATCGTTACACCAGCAAATAATACACCAATGCCCGTAAGAATGCCACCTGTTATATCAAAAACAACACCTTGAGTTAAAGCAGTTAGAATAACACCAACGATGGCGATGCCTCCACCCTTTGCAATATTAGGCACCAGATTTTCACCATCCTTAACCATTTCTGAATCATAAAAATTTTCAGATCTTTTCAAAAATCCAGAAAAAGCTTCTTGTAAATCCCTTAAAATATTGGCTCTCTTTTCAGCTATATCAGCAAATATTTCATGATTGTTTTTTAGAATAGTTTCACTGTTTCTAATTTTAAGATCAATGATTTTACCCATATTCTGAATATTGTCAGCTATATCAACGACACCTTCTTGAAGCTTGTCCCTAAAATGCGTATTTAAATGATATTCCAAATCTTTAGTAAATTGAGTTAACCATTCTTTGACTGACTGACCACCTCCAAAAGTTGATTTAAATGAACGTTTCAACATGCTGACAAATCCAATACCTTCTCCTAACTCAGATCTCTTCTTTTTAGTAATCTTATCATAGGCTGCTAATAAACTTGTGACGAGAATTGCCACTTGCCGTTTCGTTTTTTCTTCCTGATGATTGAGAGACAATTTAATGTCTTCTCTAAATTTGAAATCAGAAACATATTGCTCCTTTCTTACCTTTACACCGTTTACAATTCTATCATTAATATTTAATATGGTATCTGCATTATTTACCATTTTTAAATAAGGTGCTTGGCCGCCTGTTATGTTGTTGGCTATATAATTACGGATCTTTTTAAAACCACTCATTTCAATATGACCTTGTTGTTCTAGTAATGCAGAGACAGGAAATATTATGGGCGACATAATGCCTTGTCGTTTAGCATACTCTTCAACACCAGTGATATTTGTGTTGAGATCTTCTTCATTCATCAAATCTTTCTGCTGAAGAACGAAAATTATTTTCTTATGCCAGTCTTTATTTATATAATTAAAAAAGTCCCAAGCAGATTGTCGGTAAGGATTTTTAGATTCAAATACAAAAACTATTAAATCAGAAGCAGGAATAAAACTTTCTGTAATTTCTTGATGGTGGTCAATAATGGTATTGGTACCTGGTGTATCTACAATGGCAATGTCTTTTAAAATGTCAACAGGCTGAGTGATTCTCTTAAGATATGTATTGATGTCTGTAACCGTTTCTTTATCACCATATACAATTTGCTGAATTGTATCGGTCATTGGTGAAGCAGCTACTTTACATATTTCTTTATCAGATTCTAACAATGCGTTAATAAAGCTGCTTTTCCCAGCTTTTACTTCACCGACGATTACAAACATAAAAGGATCATCAATCCGTTGTGACAAATCAGTTACCGTTTTCAATAGTTCTTCATGTCCTATACCTTCTGTTACATCTTTTAAAATTGTAACAACACCGGCCAATTCTTTCTTCAACTCTTTTAAATTATCATCAACCATATTATAATTTCATTTATAATGCTCAGCTATTTGTAAATGTTTGTCTTGTTGATTATGTTTATTGATTCAGGGCCAAGATTAAAAATCAAATCTAAGATACTGAGATTTGGAGTAAAGTTAAATTTATCTTCAAATACTTGAAAATAGGGTACTTGATCATAATTAAAGTTGAATTCTTTATTTCTCATATCAAACTTAACTTCTTGCGACTTAATATATCTTGTCGTTAATTTATAACTATCAATTCCCAATATCTTATTAATAAAATTTACAGTATCCAAACCAAATTCCATTAAGTAAGTTCTCTTTTGGTTATAAATGTCTTTAATTGAATCATAATAGTATTCAAAATAAGGTGAATTCCCATATGCAGACATTATTGATCTTAAATGATCTCTTTGCCAATCTTCATCGTAAGCAATTTCCACTTTTTCAATCGGTAAATTGTTTTTACCTTTTTTCAATGGAACAGATAAAGTGAGAGGTCCATTTGCACTTAATATTACCAATCGATTTCTAAGTGACCTTTTTTGATAAGACTCGCATTTTTCTATTTGAGCTTTGTAATGTTTAATTAAGGCAAATTTTACAACTGGGCCAAATATAGAAATAGGGACTATGGATTCAATCTGATTCAAGTAATGCTATTATTTTGAATTAATTTCGATTAGCTTTATCATCTAATTATCGGCAATATATTGAAATATTTAGAAAGATATAGTTCTCGTTTCTGTATAAAAACCTTGGAAGCAGATTTGGAACAGTCGCCAAACTTGGTTGTAGTCATTCCAGCCTACAAGGAAAACTTAACTTCTCTTAAAACATGTTTAGATTCTTTAGATGTGGCAGCACATGGTCATGATAGTATTGCTGTCTTTGTCCTTATTAATTATAAAGCTTCAGATTCCGATAAAGTTAAACATGATTCATCAGCATTGTTCGAGGATCTTAGAAACCATTCATGCACTCATTTAATTTTAAAAGTTTTTAAACAAGAATTTTTTCATAAAAAAGGAGGTGTAGGTTTGGCAAGAAAAACATTGATGGATGCAGCATTTTCAATCTTTAATGAAAGAAAGAAAGATGGATTGATAATAAATCTCGATGCGGATACTATTGTGGCGCCTAATTATTTTCAAGAGATAAAAAAACACTTTACAATCTGTCCTAAATGTCAAGCTGCAAATATTCACTTTGAACATTTATTAAGTGAAGATAATCAACTTAATTCCGCCATAATTAATTACGAATTGCATTTACGCTACTTTATCAATATGCAAAGACTGATTTGCTTACCATATGCATTTCAAACAATTGGAAGTGCAATGGTCGTTAGAGCTTTTTCATATGCAAAGGAAGGTGGTATGGTAAAAAAGCAAGCGGGTGAAGATTTTTATTTTCTTCACAAATTTTCAAAGAACCATCAATTAATGGATATTCAAACGACTTGTGTATATCCATCAAATAGAAAATCTGATCGTGTGCCTTTTGGTACAGGAAAAGCGGTTAATGATATTATTTCAAGTGAACAGGCCTATCAAACGTATAATCCCAAATCATTTAATATTTTATCAGATTGGTTTTTACAAATATTTAAAAGCTATGAAAAAGGAGCGGATTTAGTACATCATTCCGATAATGTAACATTCAATACGTATTTAGAATCTATACATGCAAAAGATAAAATTAGTGAGATAGAAAGTAACATCTCTGACATTAATGGATTTATAAAACGCTTTTTTGTATGGTTTGATGCTTTTGCGCTTATGAAGTATTTACATTACATGAGAGATCATGGATATGATGACATAAATATCCCTCAAGCTATAGAAAGCCTCCTCAATACTTTAAATTTACCTCACGAGTCTGATGCTTTGGAACAACTCAAAACTTTACGTGCTTTTGACAAAGAATCAGTTTATTTTAATCAATGGAGAGCAGCCCTTATTTCCAGGTTATCCAATATCTCAGCTTCTTGATCAATCCACCATTGCAATCGTTCATAGACTTTATCTTTGTCAAAGTAATTGAGTGCCATCTTAACATAAACATGACCATGCTTAGCTTCTGAAACCCAAAGTGTTTTATAAAATTTACGCAGTGTCTCATCTGTTTGCGCTTCAGAAACCAATTTAAATCTTTCTGCACCTCTTGTTTCTACAACGGATGCAATTAATAACCTATCCATAAACCGTTCAAGCCTTCCTGAATGGCACAACTTTAATAATGCTTTGAGATAAGGATCTTCTCCAATTGAATGTGCCAACTGGATGTTTTTAGAAGACATCAAGTTATATACTTGTTGAAAGTGTTCTAATTCTTCTATGCCAATATCAATTAGTTCTGGAATGATCTCAAGTCTATCCGGATACTTAGCGACAAAACTCATAGCCATTGCAGATGCTTTCCTTTCGCAATCGGCATGATCTTGCAAAAAAGCATCAAAATCTGCCATTACCGCATCTACCCATTCTTGCTTACTATCTGAAGCCAAATCAAGACTTAATTTCATATTGAATCTATTTTCTGTAAAAATAAAGTTTTTTATAAATTCCTTTTCATTCAATTATGTAACCAATGTCATTTGGAAATTGAGAATGAGATTAACATCTTTGAAGAAATATTTAATCTTGCTCGACAAATCTCCAATCGTTTTCAACGAAGAATTTAATGCCATCTTAGATTTAATTGAGAATCAAGATCATAATCTCTTCATTACAGGTAGGGCAGGAACAGGTAAATCTACATTGCTTAGTTTATTGAAAAGAACAACGCGTAAGAATGCGGCAGTTTTAGCACCAACTGGGATAGCCGCATTAAATGTAGGTGGTCAGACAATCCATTCGTTTTTCAAGTTTCCACCCAAAATGATTGATCCCAGAGAGTTGACGAAGCGGAAAAATCATCGTTTTTACAAAAAACTAAAGTTGCTCATCATAGATGAAATATCTATGGTTAGAGCAGACATGATGGACTGCATTGACATGTTTTTACGCAATAACATCGAAGATCCACGACCTTTCGGTGGTGTACAATTGGTCGTCTTTGGGGATTTATTTCAATTGCCACCAGTTGTAGCTTCACAATTTGAAAGGCAATTTTTAAAAGAAAAATATGGTTCACCTTATTTTTTCGCTGCTGAAGTATTTCAGTCCGAAGTAGATCTCAAAATGATAGAATTGGTCACTGTCTACAGACAAACGGAAAGAGGCTTTATTAATTTGTTAGACAATATTAGAACTAGGTCATTTGATTATGAAGATTTAGAAGAAATCAATCAACGTCACAATGCTGAGATTGATGAAGATGAGTTTACAATTACACTTTGTACTACAAACGCTAAGGTGAATGCCATCAACAATGAGCAATTAAAGAAAATTGCATCTCCAACATTTGAATTTCAAGCAAAAGTATCCGGAAACTTTTCTTCATCCGTTTTTCCGTCAGATCAATATTTATGGTTAAAGGAAAATGCACAAGTTATGTTTGTTAAAAATGATCCAGAAGGAAACTATGTCAATGGTTCACTTGGAAGAATAATGGAATTAGATTCTGATAAAATTATTGTTGAAACAAAAATCAGAGGTGAAGAAAAAATTTTAAATATTGATAGGGTAGAATGGGAGGTTTTAAAATATGAAATTGATCCGGCAGCACCGGACAGATTTAAAACAAGCGTCACAGGCTCATTTACACAATATCCTATCAAGCTGGCTTGGGCGATTACTATTCATAAATCTCAAGGAAAAACTTTTGACAATATAATTATCGATTTAGGGAAAGGAGCATTCGATTACGGTCAAACATACGTAGCATTAAGTAGGTGCCGAACGCTGGATGGAATATGCCTCAAACAAATGATAACCGGACGTGATATAATTGTTGATCCAATTATCGTGGACTACTACGAAACGAAAAAAAGAAGATGGTAATTTATTTTTATGCATTGTCTTAAATTTTCCAAAATAAATTTTAAATTGCATTTTAAATTTAATTCCAACAAATATTTCGATTATGGCTAAAAGGAAAAAGAAACGTGCGGTAAATAACAAAAAACAGGAGAAAAAATTCTTTTTCATATCAATGGTAGTCACGCTCTTATTACTCGTTTTACTATATGTTATGTTCAGAATGAATAACTAAGTATTCATCTGTTTTTCTACTAACACTTCCTGGTTTTATAACAATCTGAAGTTAGATTAACCTACTTATTATTAAATAAGTATTACTTTCATGTTTCTAAAATCAATCACATGAAAAGTATGCTTTTCCTACTACTTACGTTTGTTTTTTGTTCCTTTCAAAGTTGTTCTGATGAAGTGCAAATTCAAGATACAGAAATAGAGTTGCCGACATTGGAACCTGATACTATTCGATTTGCCGTTTACAATGTTTCTATGTTTGGTTCCAGTGAGGGTTTGATTGCTTCTCAATTGGTAAATGCAGATCAGTACATAAGATTTAAAAGAATAGCTTCTGTTATTCAAAAGGTCAGTCCGGATGTTTTGGTGCTGATGGAATTTGACTATGATTCAACAGGAAATGCACTGCGAAACTTCAATGATCAGCTTTTAGCAGTAAGTCAAAATGGTGATAGTGCGCTTATTTATCCTTATACATATCAAATTGATTCAAATACTGGTGAATTATCATCTGTAGATATCGATGGAAATGGTTCCATAACATTGCCTAATGATGCCTACGGTTTTGGTCAATTTAAGGGTCAGTACGCCTCAGCTATTTTATCAACATATCCTTTGGACACACTTAACAGCAGATCATTCAGGAAGTTTTTATGGAAAGATATGCCAAATGCAGCACTGCCTTTAAATGCAGACAGTACTTCATATTATTCAGATGATGCCTTAAATGTGTTCAGACTAAGTTCAAAAAACCATATTGATATTCCCATTGTATTATCTGAAAACAAAACTGTTCATGCATTAGTTTCTCATCCAACACCTCCCGTATTTGATGGTGCTGAAGATAGGAATGGCAAAAGAAACCATGATGAAATTCGTTTATGGGCAGACTATATTGACAATGCTGGATATCTCGTTGATGATGAAGGGCAAACAGGTGGCTTAAATTCTGATGATTCTTTTATCATATTTGGTGATTTGAATGCAGATCCCAATGATGGTGATTCTTACCAATCAGCTATAAATCAACTACTGAATCATTCAAAAGTCAATACTAAGATCGCCACTGGAAACCTTATTCCATCAAGCAATGGTGGAGCTGAACATAACCAAAAGTCAGGCGATATTGGCGATCCTAAATATGATACTTCTTTCTTCGGTTTGAGAATTGATTACGTTTTACCCTCTGCAGATATAAATGCGCTTGATTCTGGTGTATTTTGGCCTGCTTCTGGTGAAGATGGCGATATTTTAGTCAAAAATGAAGCCTCATCAGACCACCTAATGGTTTGGGCTGACTTGATAATAGAACGGTAATTCTTCTTAATTTTCGGAATTGTCTGGTTCCCATATGGCGCACAAAGACAATCTTGGTAATTAATACATATTATTAACACTTTAATATATGTTTTGGCTATATATGTGCTAAATTTGCTGCGTATAACCAAACTTGTATAAAATGAAAAGAATTCTACCTTTTATTATATCAATTTTCACAGTCATAGCCGCTTTTGGCCAGTGTGATGAATTATTTATTTCGGAATATGTTGAAGGTTACGCTAGTAACAAAGCCTTGGAAATCTATAATCCTACATCAGCAGCTGTTAATCTGTCTGAATATTCGATAGCAAGATTTAGTAATGGCTCTACAGTCCCTCAAAGCAATCAAATTCAACCATTACCAAATGAAATGTTAGAGTCTAATGATGTATTTGTTGTCGTTGTTGATTTAAGAGATACCGCAGATTGGGATACGCAATTAGACAAGCCCGCTTGGAACGGCTATAACCTCATCGATACATTGTTTGACTTCGTAACAGGAGAACCTTTATTAGATGCTGACGGTAATGTCATTTTTGGCCCAAAAATCGATGATAATGGGAATGCTGTATATGGCATGGAGTACAACGAAGAATACGACCTTCAATGTAAGGCAGATGCTTTTTTATGCCCAATTTATAATGTAAACAATGCAATGTACTTCAATGGCAACGATGCTGTAGCTCTAATTAAAGGAGACGCTATTGCAACGGATGGAAGCAATATCATTGATGTCATTGGTGTTATTGGTGAAGATCCAGAAGATACCATAATGCAGGATGCTTGGGTTGATGCAGATGGAAGATGGCTAACCAAAAACTCCACTCTAGTTCGTAAGCCAGAAGTCATGACTGGAAGAAATGATTTTAACAAAATTATTTTCCAATCAGGAGGTACTTTTACAGGAGAAGAGTGGATTGACAACCGAAACAATAGTTTTGAGTTTTTAGGGATTCATAATTCTGAATGTAATGGAACACCAATGCCAGACAGATATTCTTGTTCATTAGGTCCAATTACTGGAACTAACAATATCAATTCAACGCCATTTAATGTATATCCTAATCCTAACACATCAGGGATTGTATACTTTGAAGCAGATGAAATTATAAAACGTGTTGCCATTTATAATATCATAGGAAGGAAAGTTGCAGGACATGTTTACAACAATAATTCAGACAATGTGAACTTAAATATCAGTACATTAGAAAAAGGCATTTATCTTGTAAATGTATTCTTTGCTGAAGATCAAGTTTCTACGAGAAAATTGATTATTGAATAACAAATTTGTCTTTTAATTTTAGTTGATATGGTACGTTTTAAGCTTTTGAACACATTTATTCTTTTATGTTGTTCAATAATAATCTTGAATGGTCAAACATATCAAGTAAAAGGAATTATTTCTGACGCGTTTACTGGTGAAACACTTATTGGTGCTTCGATCACAAATGAATCTAACGGTACAACATCTGATTTTGATGGTTCGTATACTTTGGAATTGCCTGCAGGTCCTAATATACTCGAAGTTTCATATGTTGGTTTCAAAACGCAGTCTATCTCAATTGATTTAAATCAAGACACGCGATTAGATGTAAAATTAGAATCAAGTGCCATTTTGAATGAAGTAGTCGTAACTGCCGACATTGCCATCGAAAGAGAAACTCCAGTTGCGTTTTCTAATATTCCGACTATTAAAATAGAAGAAGAATTAGCAGCACAGGATATTCCAATGCTTCTTAATTCAACACCAGGTGCCTATGCAACAGAGTCTGGTGGTGGTGATGGTGATGCTAGAATTTCAATTCGTGGTTTTGACCAGCGTAACATTGCTGTCATGCTGGATGGAATCCCAGTTAATGATATGGAAAATGGCAGAGTATTTTGGTCTAACTGGTTTGGTCTTGATTTGGTGACACAAACGATGCAAGTTCAAAGAGGTCTGGGCGCTTCCAAACTATCCATTCCTTCTGTAGGAGGTACCATCAATATCTTAACCCAAGGCATCGATTCTAAAAAAGGATTGAGACTAAGACAAGAAGTAGGCAATAATGGCTACTTAAGAACAACATTGGGAATGACAACTGGTCGAACAGATTCAGGATGGGGAGTTTCCCTTGCGGGTTCATACAAACAAGGAGATGGCTGGGTTGATGGTAACTTTACCAAGGGGTTCTTTTACTATCTAAGAATTGACAAACAACTTGGAGATCACTTGATTAGTTTTTCTGGTTTTGGCGCTCCTCAAGAACACGGTCAGCGTTCTTTCTCCTCAGAAATAGGTCAAGTCAGTACTGATTATGCACTTTCTGTTGGCGTTCCTGATTATGTAAATGAAGAATTGATTATCAAGAATAAAGGAAGACGATTCAATGAATCTTGGGGCATGTATAATGGTGAAGTTTTTAATGCAAGAAAAAACTACTATCACAAACCTCAAATAAGCTTGAGACATTCCTGGCAAGCCAGTGAAAAAACATTCTTATCTAATGTTGCTTATGTTTCGATAGGAAGTGGCGGTGGAACCACTGATGACGGAGTTGATATTCCGAGAGGTGAAGATGATCTGCTGGATATCCAAGGAGCGATAGATAATAACCAGCCTACAGTATTTAATCCTGAAGGAAAATCAAACACCATTATCAGAGCCAGTGTAAATAATCATTTCTGGTATGGGCTTTTATCAACACTAAATCATTCCATAAATGATAATCTTACTGTATCAGGTGGCTTAGACGCCAGATCTTATTCGGGTGATCATTACCGTGAGGTTTATGATTTATTGGGAGGAACAGGCTATACGACAAATAATTTACAAGTAGGAGATAAGTTTGATTATTTCTATACAGGAACAGTTAATCAAGCAGGTACATTTGGTCTTTTAGAATATAAAAGTGAAAATTGGGCAAGCTTTATAAATTTATCTGCAGCTTACACAAAATATGGATTCGAAAATCATTTCACAGATTTTACATTGGATGATGTGGGTGTAAAAACAGGGACGATTAAATTAGGGGCGACATACAACCTAGATGAAAACCATGGTGTATTTATTAATACAGGTTGGTTGAGTCGTGCACAACAATACAGAAATGTTATTATCACTAACTTTTGGACAAATGACGTAGATGGACAAGTTGCCAATTCTTATGACAACGAAGATATTAAAGCAGTCGAATTAGGTTACAATTTTAAAAGTCCGAAATTCTCACTTAACCTGAACTCATACTACACTGTCTGGGCTAACAAACCACTTGATCGATTGCCTACAATTGCTGAAGATCCAGAAGATTCAGAATCCAATAGGATTCCAGTTAATATTCCAGGAGTTGACGCCTTACATAAAGGAGTCGAACTAGACTTTGCGTACAAACCAACTGATCAATTAACATTTGAAGGATTGGTATCTGTAGGGGATTGGAAATGGACTTCGGGACAAACAGTAATGGGTGTATTACCAAATGGCGTTCCCTATATGTATCAATTCGATGCTAACGGAGTTCATGTAGGTGATGCCGCACAATTTCAACTGGGCGGATTGGTTCGTTATGAACCAATCAAAAGATTATACTTTAAACTAAAGACGACCCACTTCGATAATAATTACGCAAACTTTCAACCAGAAACTTTGCAAGGTGCTAACAGTGGAAGGGAGTCTTGGAAACTACCATCTTATATGATATCATCATTACATATGGGTTATGGATTTAAATACAATGATGAAGTGCCCATTAATTTAAGATTCAATGTACTTAATTTATTCGATGCCACTTATCTGAGTGATGCCCGAAACAATGATGATTTCAATTCACCGAGCTTTAAAGATTTTGATGCCAAATCAGCATCAGCATTTTTTGGTCAAGGTCGACGATGGTCATTTTCTATTCAAGCCAATTTTTAAAAAAATATCATGAGATACATTAGTTTAGTTTTATTATTCTTTTCATTTATAACCATTTCAAATTCACAAATTGACATTTCTCAAGCCAGAAGTATGGCGCTAGGAGAAACGGTTACCATTGAAGGCGTTGCAACTAACGGTGGTGAATTAGGAATTATCAGATATCTTCAAGATGCGTCTGGTGCAGTTGCTGTTTATCCTGGTTCAGGATCTGTTGGTGATTTTCCTGGTGATGTAAAAAGAGGAGATATCGTTCAAGTAACTGGTGAATTGAAAGAATTTAACGGATTATTAGAAGTGGATCCTGTTATGTCATATACAATTATGAGTTCAAATAATCCATTACCTGATCCTATTGATGGAACACCCAATGATTTGGCTGAAGACAATGAAGCCAAACTAATGACGATTCCAGGTGTGAAATTCGATAATGGCGGCGGTGTGTTTTCAGTAGGAAACTTTACTTTTTCTTCTGAAACGGAATCAGGTGAAATCTACGTTAGAAGTAACCATCCTTTATTAGGAACGGAAGTGCCTTTAGCAACGATTGATTTGACAGGCATCGTATCGCAGTTTAATTCTATCTATCAATTACTACCTCGAGGAACTGAAGACATCATAGTAAAGGACAATTTCTTTTTAACAAGTTCTCCTCAGCAATCAAATATCTCAAAAGATGGATTTACTGTTTCTTGGGAAACCAATACTGAAGCCAATGCCATTGTCAGATATGGAACAACAGATGCGCTTGGTGAAGAAGTTGTTGACAATACGATGTCTACCTCTCACAGTATTGATTTGAGTGGTTTAGATGCGGGGGAATTTTATTTTATTGAAGTCGCATCCAATAATGGAACTTCTGAAGTGACATCAACTCAAAAATATTTTGCTACGGCATCTGAGTCAACTGGAGAAATCCGTGTTTACTTCAATCATGATGTAGATGGATCTTTCTCAAACGGACATTACCCCAACGGTAATTCAGGTCTCATTGCTGAGAATGCTATAATTGACCTGATAGACAATGCACAAACTTCTATTGATATGTCGATTTATAATATCAACAGAGATCGCATTGTAAATGCATTGGAAACGGCTCACAATAGAGGTATTGTTGTGAGGTATATCGCTGATGATGATACTGCAAATCTGGCATTAAGTGATCCGAGACCTTCATTCCCAATTATCCGCGGCAATGTCAATGGCTTAATGCATAATAAGTTTATGATTGTAGATGCAGAATCTATAAATGATTCTTGGATAATGAGTGGTTCTATGAATTTGACACAACAAAACATCGTGAATGATTATAACAATATGATCTTAATTCAAGATGTTGCTTTAGCGAAAGCATACACCATTGAGTTTGAAGAAATGTGGGGAACTGATGGACCTAATCCTGGCATTTTCAATGTTAAGTTCAGTAGTGACAAAAGAGACAACACACCTCATCACTTTTTGATCAATGATATATTGGTCGAATCTTATTTTTCACCAACAGATAATACGACAATTGCTATTTCAAATAACTTGGCTAATGCAGATAACGATATTCAATTTTCATTATTGACATTTACAAATAATGAATTGGGAACAGCAATAGCTAATGCCTATAACAGAGGCATTGACATCAGAGGCGTAATAGACAATATTAATGACCAAGGAGGTGAATATCCGTTTCTTTCAAATATTGGAGTAAATGTGACGCCTGATAATACGACGACACAAACACACCATAAGTATTGTATTATTGATGCTAATGACAGTTCATCAGATCCAACATTGGTTACTGGCTCTCATAATTGGTCAGGCGGAGCAGAAACCAGAAACGATGAAAACACATTAATTTTTCATGATGAAACGCTGGTTAATCTATACCTGCAAGAATTTGAAGCAAGATGGTGTGAAGTTCAAGGGAGTGCCAATTGTACAACGTCTAATAACAATGTCGAAGTTTTAAATGGCATCACGCACAACATATTTCCGAATCCTACTTCAGATGAATTACAGATAGCATTAGAGAGTGAAACGTCAACAGATCTTTCATTCAGTATTCTAACATTGGAAGGACGTGTAATTCAAAGTAATATAAAGCGTAATGTTCAAGGTAATGTTCAGTTTGATATGGATCTTTCAATATTTCCAGCAGGCAATTACATTTTACAAATTGGAGCAGACAATCAGCGTGTGAATGAAATTATCCAGATAATTAAGTAGTTAATCTTACATGACGGATACGTATTTCTATTTTAAACAATTCAAACTTAGAAATACGCATGCTGCTCTTAAGGTAAATTCAGACGGCGTTCTATTGGGCGCTTGGGTTGACATCTCTGAAGATCAAAAAGTCTTGGATGTTGGAACAGGCTCAGGTATCATATCATTGATGCTCAATCAACGGAAGCCCAATATATCAATCACAGCTCTTGATATTGACAAAGCAAGTTTTAATGAAGCTTCATTTAATGTCAAATTAAATGACATAACCAATATCGAAGTGATTCACGATTCTGTTCAAAACTTTTCTACTACTGAGTCAAAATTCGATCACATCATTTCAAATTTACCTTACTTTCAAAATGATACAAAGCCAGATAATAATTCATTAAAATTATCTAAGCATAATGAAACTTTGTCATTTGATTCATTTTGGGAAAGTGCGGAAAAATTAAGTCATCATCAATCTAAGGTGAGTGTTATTCTTCCATTGGATGAATCTAAACTTTTTATCGAACTAGGAAAACAAAAGCAGTTTGCGGTTTACAAGCAAACGAATTGCAGAACAAGAAAACACAAACCTATTAAACGGGTATTATTATGTTTTCAGAAAAACTTTAGTGGAAGCAAATTTGAAAATGAATTAGTCATTCATCAAGAAGGGCAACATAATTATTCAGATGACTACATGAATCTTACGAAGGACTTTTATTTGAAAATGTAGGTCTGTGTTTAATATTTATTCAAATTGTAATATTCAAAATTCATTTTCCCAATTCAAGATTTATTACTTTAGATTTTTAGAATTCAACGAAGATTATGTTTGCAAAATATTACTACGCAGAGTACAATGGTGACATCTACGTTTACAGATTAAAGCCTGATGACAAACAAAACAAAATGACTTTATTTAAGAATGAAGAACAGGTTGAACAACGGTTTGGATTCACTGGAGAGTTTCGATTAGGAAATGAAAATGCACGACTGTGGGTCAAGCATACATTGTTATCGTCTAAACACGAGTTTCGCATAGACAATATGCTTATTGAATTAAAGAAGATCAGGTTAGGTCCGCTTAGGAAGTTGTTGACTTCAAAAGGCATATATAATGAGATTAATCCAACTAAGGAAGTTTTAGAAGCCTCTAAAATTCGGCCAACACAATTTATAGTACCGGTATTTTTTCTATTATTAGGATCTTATATCAACCACTTTGTTGAAGACCAAACCCAATTTGTGAAAGCCGCTTCTATTCTTTCCATGATAGTTGCAGGTGTTATTTTCAAAGGCATGTTGTTTGGTAAATATCCTTCTTTAAAACAGATGAGAAAGATGGGCCTTTTCATCATTATAGCTACGATTATGTTAGGACTATTTATTGGAGAAGTTGTATTTGAGTTTTTGTTTGGGTAGGTTATTATATATTACCTCAAAATCCAGCATCAACACCTGAACAAATTAAAATTTGAACTCACTTCAACTTCTCAAGTGACAAATTCAATACGTTCATTAAATCATCATGCGTCGTTCTGCGATTCGAATTGAAATACGTAATGGGATGAATACCTCCAGCAATAAAATAATGCTTATGAATGACTCTTCTAATAATGCCCATTTCTCTGGCACGGTCTTTTACCTCTCCTCGAATCAACATTTGTGATTTGACCAATGCACAACCAAGGGTTAGTTTGTCCGTTTGCTTGCTACAATCTTCATCATATTCAGAATTCTTTTCCCAATTGGCTTCATCTTTTAAAAGGTCGATAGTTTCTAAGACTACTTTTACTGCCATTTCATTTGCCATAATTGTGTTTTTTGTGGTTTTTTTATTCTGAACTTTTGAAGAATAGATTTCCTTTATTTATACAAAAAGTCACTTGACTTAATGATTCAATACTTATATTCAATTGTAGAGATAAATCTGGTTAGATTCAAGGGTATAAGTACTTGGTTTTGTTTTTTATTTATTACTTTTTCTTAGTCAAAAAGTAATCAAAAGACAAGTCAAATTTATGACAGCGCTCTGTGCCGCTCCCGCCACCCTCTCAAATTTGACAGGCTCGGCTTCTTTTATAACTCTTGAATTAGTTATTACTATTTATTGTATGAATGAATTAATGAAATTGTATATCATCTAAATTTTATTAGAACAAAATAGTGTCTTTACTTTCTAAATTTAGAATATAAGAATCGAAATCTTAGTGGCATGAGTTATTTTAGGTAAATTGTGTATAAAAAGCGTTAAGAATGAATGAACGATCTCGAAGAGTGAAGTACGACAGTGCTTCAAGTGAATGAACTGCGAAAGCAGGTGGGTAAGCTTTTGAGCGCAACATCCACCCATCCGCTATCGCGGTTCACTCACTTCGAATTCTTCCGAATTCGACTGTTACACAGATCGTTAGCTCATGTTTTTTGTGTCAAGACAAAAATATGAATGCCATCGCGGCGAGCGAGAGAAAGAATGTAAATCAATCCACTACAACAAACCGTTCAGTAGAAATCTTATCTCCTTCAATAACACTCAAGAAATAAATACCACTGTCTAAATGATCTACAGTAAGTGAATATTCCCTGTTGCCAAAAATTAATGGTTTGAAATCTTCGTCGATAACCAATCGGCCGTTGTTATCACGAACTAAAACTGTGTGTCTTGTGAAGACGTCCGTATCGTATTCAAAGGTAATGTCCGATTGCTCAGATCTTTTAAATAAACTCGGTCTGACTTTGGTGATTTCCAGAGGATTAATTGCTACTGAACCACATATTTCATTCAATTCGAATACAGCATTAAATATATTTAATCGACCACCTGAAAGTGATTCTGACAAAGATGGTATGTCATCTACGCCGTCAAGAATGGCACGCTTAACAGTGAGTGCAATTTCTGATGGATTTTGATCTGCGATATCGGCAAAATTTTGACATGGAATCGAATATAGTAATGCAATAGCTCCTGCAACATGCGGAGCCGAAGCAGATGTGCCACTTATATTGTCGTAGTCATCACCAATCTCTGAACTGATAATCACTTCTCCGGGTGCACCTAAGTCTACAGAGACAGTCCCAAACGCGGCATCAGAAACTTTAACATCATTGATATTCGTATTAGTGACCATGATTAAATAATCACTATTACATAATGTGGGCATATCCCCTTCAATTTCTACGTCAAAATTTTCATTGGCAACAGCACCTACGGAAAGGATGCCTACTTCGCCTAAGATTTCATATTGTTCACACCAACTTGGAAAAGCACTTGGAAATTGTTTTTTTATACCACCAGAAAAGTTATTCACCACAACATTGGCACCTTCTGCGCCATTCGTTTCGATATACTTTTTCTTGAGGTCGTAAATGTATTCTAAGCTCTTGATAATTTCTCCAATATTGGATACACCACTCACTAATAAAATTTTAGCATCCCAATTAATACCGGCGATACCTAAACCATTGTCGCCTTTTGCACCTAAGATGCCAGAAACCAAAGTGCCATGACTGACGCCAGCATGTACGCCAGTGTTGTTTTGAATATTGACACCCATCACATCATCGATATATCCATTGCCGTCATTATCTAAACCATCACCTGGAATTTCGCCTTTATTTATCCAATAATTCTCTTTCAAATCTGAGTGACTTACATCAAAACCATCATCCATTACAGCTATGACAATATCATCTCCATTGAACGTTTTACCGCCCGTCGTTTCTTCCCATACTTTATCAGCAGCTATCACTTTTAAATTCCACTGATCTGCATAAAAGAGATCATTAGGAATGACTTCACGCTTTTCTAGGTTTAAATTTTCAGAAATGGATTCTGCTGATTTGAAATGAGCTTGTAATTCATTTCTTTTGACTTTCCGTGAAGTTTTCACATTATAAACATTCAAGCTTTTGCTGAGTAAGCTGATTTCTGTGATGTCAGAAGTAGGTGTTTTTAAAAGTGAAATGTCTGCAGACTTATCAAACTTAACGATCCAATCGTTATTCTGTGCTTGCAATGAAAACGCTGAAACTGCAGTAAAAACTAAAAACAAAATGTTTTTCATGTAAAACGATTATGCTACTTGAAGTTGAATTAAACCTATCAAATATAAGTATATATTACAATATGTATCAGCTCAATTCTTATAGAAACTGGGATGTTTGCACCTTAAAAGTCCTATAAAGTACATAAAACGTGAAAACTATGCTTTTTGATCTACTATCAGCAGCCTTTTTTTTCTGGCTACAATCCTAGATATATTCTCAATGCCATAGGCCTTGAGGTCTATCAATGGTTGCCAAGCCTTATCTTTTTTAGGATCAAAACGATAGAGTTGAGAACCTGACCCAGAAATGAGGCTACCATCAGATAAAAGCTCAAAATCTTCCACACCTGGAATAGCATTCACAACTGTTTTACTTTGGCTGCTTATTTTATCATATGATTTAATGACCCATTCAACATCTGATAACTTGTGGACAAACAATAATTGATTGTCTCTGGTTACTTTGAGGGTTCTGCCTATTTTATCAAGAATAATCTTCCTTCTTTCACTTCTTGCATCTGCAATTGCCAAATTATGATATGGCTCTTCAACTAAGAACAAGGCCAAAGTTTCAGCATCGATCCAAGCATGATATCCGATGTTTCTGGTGTTGTTCATATAACGCTTTGCATATCCAATACCATCGTTTGGATACACAGATAATGACTGTGTTTTTTGATCACTTTCAACACGCACACAAGAAAAATTTTCCTTGTTAGGCACAGGAGTAGGCGAGTACTCACTTTCTGGCGTATAAGTGATTCGTGTTAAAATTTTATCGAAGAAGTCAAATTTGGCAATCTCTGTGTGTTGACCATAATAGTCTGTTGTAAAATAAACTACATCATCTTCAAAAAAAGACGGTTGATTATTATAGCCATTACTGTTAAATTCAGTCAACAACTGAGCTTGTGTTATCGAAAATTTGTTGGCCGCTTTGACCATTGAAAACTGATAAATATTTGTCGTTGGCAGTTGAGCGTTAAGCCCAAAAGCCAATAAGCAGGATAGTGATAATATTATTCTAGTCAACATTTGCAGATTTAAACATTCTATTGAATCGGATACCCTCTTTGAGTGAGGCATTCTTTGTAGAAAACCAAATAAATAAAGGTTTACCTACAATATGGTCATGAGGTACATACCCCCACATCCTAGAATCTTCACTATTGTGTCTGTTGTCACCCATTGCCCAATAATAATCTTGCTTGAAAGTATAGCTGTCAGCCTTCTCTCCATTGATATAAATATCCCCACCTTTTATTTCCAAATCATTATTTTCATAGACAGATATGATGCGTTTGTACAAGGCAATATTGGTCATATCTAAGTAGGTTGTTTCTCCAGCTTTCGGAATCCAAATAGGCCCGAAATTGTCGACATTCCATCCACCAAAATTGGCATCATCATTTGGGAACATGTCGCCATCTTTTGGATGCTCAATTGGTTTCACAGATACACCATCTCCCAACGACATTAATTGAGTTACTTGTAAACTGTCTAAAAAGTAAACTTGCTTACCATTAAAGATAGCACGATCAGCTCTCGTTTGTGCTATGTTCCATCTTTTCAAAACATTTGGATTTATGCCACTTCTTGGTGGCTGTATGGTATAGCCAAATTGCATTTCTTTTGGATTCTTTTGCCTTACACCATTTACAAAAATTTGACGGTCTCGAATGACCAATGAATCTCCAGCAACAGCAACACATCGTTTAATATAATGGTCTTTCTTATCTATTGGCCGAACCACATAATCTTCATTCTTTACTTTCTCCCAAAGTTCTTTATCTCCAATTGAATTTTTATTGGCTCTTCTGGCTTGATCTAAAGTGTAAGATCTTTGTTTCGTAATAAAAACACTGTCACCAACAGGCCAATTAAAAACGATTGGTTTATTTCTTTTGATATCTTCTAATGCAGGAAGTCGGTGGTAATCTAAGCTTGGCTCTTTTAAATATGATTCTTTACCTACATACGGTATGCGATTATGAAGCAAAGGAATCATAGCAATTGTCATTGGTGTTCTGATGCCATAACTTGCTTTGGATACAAACAGAAAATCACCCACTAAAAGAGAACCTTCCATTGAAGGTGTAGGTATAACAAAAGCTTCAATCAAAAACATTCTGATAAAAGCTGCTGCAAAAACAGCAAATACAATAGATTCTACCCATTCACGAAAGAACGACTTTTTATATGGACTCTTACGAATTAATCGCTCAACTTTTCTTTTATCGCCCGCTTTTTGAGCAACTCTTAAATCATTCATATAAGCTTGCTCCTTTGTGAAATTAGGTCCATCATATTCCGCATCAGATTTCGCAATTTTAAAAAATATCGCAGGCGCAAAAATAACAGCTAAGGCGGAATCCGTAAACTTGTAATGTTTGAAAGATCTGACAAGGTCTACGGCCATTCCACAAAAGATAAAAATATTGACTATTGGAATCAATAACAGCAAAGGCCACCATTTTTTTCTCCCAATTATTTTAGCCCATTGGATAAAATTTTTCCCTGGAATTAAACCATCAATGGCAGGGACATCTGCTTTTGGAAATAGTAAGTATAAACTTATACTTAGTAGAACATAAAAGATTAAAAAATAAATAACTAATACCACACTTTAAATTTTGGACAAAGATAACAAAGAGGATGTGTTATGAGCTTGTTAATTAGGACAAGTATATAAAATATATAGATCAACAGAAGCATATTTTATCTAAATCCTTAATTATCAATATGTTTTAGAGAGAAGTTTTGACATATTCTATCAAATTTTTATGTGATATTGCCTTAAATTTTACACGATAACCAAAAAATGAGTTTAAAAAACAGTATCAAAAGACTATATAATTCTGACCTGTACCATGGCAGTCGAAGAAGTAAAAGATTCTTTGAAGGGTGGTATTTTAAGCTGATAAGTGCTGATGAGTCTTCTGCGTTGGCACTCATTCCAGGTGTCGCCATGGATGAAAATGGAAAGCAACATGCATTTATTCAAATACTGGATGGTAAAAAACGCCAAGCGGAATATATTAAATTCACTTTTGAATCATTTTTTGCACAAGAAGATAGATTTTTAGTAAAAATAGGAGAGAGTCAATTTTCAAAAAATGAAGTCATTTTAAATCATGAAAAAATTAAAGGACATCTGACATTCAGCAAGACAATTCCTTGGCCATCGACTTTGTTTTCTCCAGGAATAATGGGACCGTTTTCATTCTTCCCATTTTTGGAATGCTATCATGGCATCGTCAGCATGAATCATATTATAAATGGCGGTTTGGAATACAAGAACAAAGCATATGATTTTACAAATGGAAAAGGGTATGCTGAAAAGGATTGGGGTCATTCATTTCCAGAAGCCTATTTTTGGATGCAGTCCAATCATTTTACAAATGATAAAATAAGCGTTAAAGCCAGTGTAGCTAAAATCCCTTGGCTGGGCACTTCATTTATCGGATTTATCGCAGGCATTTGGATCAATGATGAAATAATACAATTTACGACTTACAATTTTTCAAAACTTAAAAGATCTTTTGCTGATGAGAATGAGGTTAAGTTAATCATGGAAAACAAAAATCACTATTTAGAAATAACAGCATCACGAGAAAGTGCAACTTCCTTAGCGTCTCCTATTGGTGGCTTTATGGATGGTCGTATCAATGAAAGCATGACGGACACACTTCATGTTAAATTGATTGACAAAAAGAAGGATGTTATTCTTCTTGACGATGAAGGTCGAAATGCAGGTGTTGAAGTGGCTGGTGATATCCAACAGATTATTATTTGATTTAAAATTATTTGATAGACTACTTTAACCATTCAAAGATTTATTTGCTTTTACATCCTTCAATTTTATTGATTTAAAATTAATAAGTAATTTGTATTCATTATATCATACCAGTTTTATCTAAAGTTGTTATTATGAAGTATTTGTTGCCTTTATTTATTATGATCTTATCATTGAGTTGCACTCAACACAATAATGTTCAAAAAGAATCGAAAGATGACATTAAATTATATGATTACGACGTCGAAGAAAAAATAAAATCTCTAGGAATTGATTTACCAGAAGCGAATATTCCGGTCGCTAATTATGTTAACGCTGTGACAACAGGTGATTTAGTCTATCTCGCTGGCAAGGGTCCAAAACAAGCCAATGGAGAATACATTAAAGGCAAAGTCGTTACAGATGTTACTATTGAAGATGCCTATAAAGCAGCACGACTAATCGGCATTGCACAGTTGGGTGCTTTAAAAGATGAAATTGGTGATCTCAACAAAGTCGTCAGAATTGTGAAAGTCATGGGCATGGTCAATGCCGAGCCTGGTTTTGGAGATCAACCAGAAGTTATTAATGGATTTTCTGATCTTATGGTTGAAGTTTTTGGAGAAAGAGGTAAACATGCACGTGCTGCTGTTGGTATGTCATCTCTTCCTAGAAACATTGTTTGTGAAATTGATATGGTCGTTGAAATTGCCAAATAACTTACGAAAATATAAATTATGAATGTAGAAGAGCAATTCCAAAATATAACAGAATATTTCTCACCTAAAGTCATTGGTGAAGTCAATGATGTTTATATAAAACTTGCGAAGATAAAAGGTGAGGATATTCCATGGCATAATCATGAAAACGAGGATGAAATGTTCTTTATAATTGAAGGTGAAATGCTATTTGAAGTTGAAAATGAACCTCCATTTACTATGAAGAAAGGAGACATATTTATAGTAAAAAAGGGCATTAATCACCGTGTTTCATCAAAAAAAGAGTGTAAAATCATGTTAATTGAGAATAAAACAACGGCACATACCGGTGATATCGTCAGCAAAGTCACTAAATCAATCGAAGAACAGCTAAAATAGGTGCTCAAATCAATTCCTTGTAAATTATCGAGTTATATATATTTTAATTAAATATATAAACTAACATATTATATATTATTTATATATTACACTTTATTTTAAGCTTATTTTGATAATGAGTTCTAAATCAGATATTTATGGATTCCAGACTTAAAAATGTGTTAGCCATACTTGCTGGTATTATTATTGGTATCTTTGTTAACTATAGCATCGTTGGCTTCAGTGCAACCGTTATACCGTTACCTGAAGGGATTGATCCTACTAACCCGGACAGTATTGCCGATAATATTCACCTTTTTCAAGCAAAACATTTTGTAATGCCATTTCTAGCGCATGCATTAGGCACTTTAGTTGGTGCTTATGTTTCGTTTAGAATTGCCGCCAATCACAATATGAAATTTGCTTTAGGTATTGGTGCTTTTTTCTTACTAGGCGGTATCACTGCTGCTTTTATGATAAAAGGAGCTCCAATGTCATTTATAATTATTGATTTATTATTTGCTTATATACCAATGGCAATTATAGGCGGTAAACTAGCTGAAAAAACAAAAAACATTAAAGAAGAATAGAATGAGTAAAGTATTAGTTACAGGGGGATGTGGCTTTATAGGAAGCCACATAGTAGAACATTTATTAAATACAAATCAAGAAGTCGTTGTTTTAGATGACTTGTCTACTGGATCAAGAAGCAATCTGCCAACCCACGAAAATTTGAATATCATTATAGGAAGTGTCCTTGATAAAGAAGCCGTAAACGAAGCAGTTCAAGGAGTTGATCTGATTTTACATATGGCAAGTTACGTTGGGATGAAGCTCGTTTATAAAGAACCTGCACAATCTTACAATGTCTCTAAAATAGGTACAGAAAACATCTTAAAAGCATCTGGCGATACGCCGATTTTACTTTTCTCAACTTCTGCGGTATACGGCCTCGCAGCGACAACTGATATAAGTGAAGACAACAAGATCAGTTTGGAAAGAGCCCAATCTTATGATGGAGATGTTAAATCTTATTCTTCTGGAAAATGGGAACTTGAGCAATTAGGTCATCAAGCTATTGCAGCTGGAAGAAAAGTTATGATCATCAGACCTTTTAATGTTATAGGAGAGAGACAATCAGCAGCTTATGGCATGGTGGTTCCTAATTTCATGAAAAATTGTAATACAGGCATTCCGTTGACGATATATGATGATGGTGAACAAACACGTTCATTCTCGTGTGTGAAAACATTTACAAAAACAATCTTCAAATTATTAGAATCTGATGATGCTTGGGTTAGCCCTAACAATATTATAAATATTGGTTCTCATCATATCATTTCAATCAATAAATTGGCACATTACATCAAAACAAAAATGCAAGCCAGCAGTCCGATTGAATATATTCCATACGATACCATTTTTCCAAATAAGAAAGATGTAAGGCATCGTATTCCTGATACAAAGTTGTTAACGAAATTAGTCGGTGAAGTCAATTGGCCTACAGTAGAAGAAATCATCGATGGCTTACTTGTGCACGAAAGAGCTACAGCTCAAGCACGATAAATAAATGAAGCATATCAAGCAAAATACAGTTATCCTTGGCGGTGGCTTGACAGGTCTATCCGCTGGATTAATACTCAAGGAAAATGCAACCATACTAGAAAAAAATGCCCGACCAGGTGGTTTGGTTCAGACGGTCAATAGAAATGGATATTGGTTTGACCATGTTATTCACCTACTTCATTTTCGTGATGATGTTACTGAAGCTATCATCAAGGATCTTCTCAAAGATGATTTGTTTCCAATCGCACCTTTAGCTTATGTAGAAACAACAGAAGGCGTTGGTAAATATCCTCTTCAAATGAATTTGAGGGGATTAAACAAAGAAGCTATAACAAAGACTTTGACTGACCTTGCGAAAGTCAGTTTCAATATCAAACATGACAGTGCTGAAAATTTTGAAGACATGTTGAGAAAGTCATTCGGAGAATATTTTTGCAAACTCTTCATGTTTCCTTACAACAATAAAGTTTGGAAGAGACCTTTAAACAGTTTGGCACCTTCAGGCTTCCAATGGAATATTGATCAACCAAATTTTGAGCAAGTTCTTAACGGTGCCCTATCCGACAATTCCGATTTTGAGTCTTACAATGCAAATGCTTGGTATCCCAGTCCAAAAGATGATTCGAAAGTAAAAGGCATGGAATTTCTCTCATATAGATTATCGAAAGAAGTTTCAGACCTACGATTGAATCATACAGTAAAATCAATTCATCTAGAAAATAAAACTGTCGTTGCCCAACATGGAAACGAAGAGATTGAAATTTCTTATTCCAACAAGTGTTTAAGTACGATTCCTTTACCACACTTGATTGATATTTGTCAAGACATAGATCCAAAATTTAAATCAGCTAAAAGTGCATTAAAATATAATCGTGTTTTGTCCATAATGATAAGTATCGAGGGTCCTCGACCAGAAAACACAGGACATTGGCGCTATTATGGACAATCGGATATCTGTTTTACGCGATTGGTATTCATGCATACTTTTGATCCTAAACTGGCACCAGAAAACGGATGGGGGTTATTGGTTGAAGTGATAGAACCTTCGGAATGGCCCATCAGACAAAGTGATGAAATTATCAATGAAGTTCTTGAAGATATAGGAAAAGTAAATGCAATTCCCGATGACTGCCAAGTTATCGACAAACATTTGATGGTCGTTGATCCTGCTTATGTGGTATTTACCAATGAAAGCAAAGCATTAGTTGAAGAACTTAAAACATATTTTGACAAAAATGATGTGAAGCTATTGGGACGATATGGACAATGGGAATATTCTTCAATGGCGCAAGTAATGAGAGATGGATTTGAGTGGGCGAAAAATTTGATTTAATTATGAATTAAAAATTAATGATAGAGCTTGGCGGATATTTTAAATATTGAAACAGGATATAAGTTATTATTGGCTATACTATTGGCAGCTATAGGAACTTGGCTATTTAAAAAAGTTGCTTGGCGTTTAAATATTTTAGATAAACCAAAGGGTACCGTTCCGCAACATGTCAAGGCAACACCTTACTTAGGAGGTTTGGGCATTTATTTTGGGATAATCACTTCAAGTATTGTAGCTTCTTTTATTTGGTCTGATGACATTCAGATTTCCTTTTTGATCTTTTGTTTTCTCTTTATGTTGCTAGGGTTAATTGATGACTTATTAGAATTAAGGCCAATGAAAAAATTCTTAATTCAAGTTGTTGTGGCTATTGGTGCAGCTTACTATTGTGCCTCATTTGACTTTACAGGAATCCATATTGTTGATTTATTAATTTCAGCATTTTGGTATTTGGTTTTGCTTAATGCATTCAACGTTACTGATGTTTGTGATGGCTTGCTGGCTGGTCTTTCTGTTGTGGCATTTTTGGTTGGAGCAATCATCTTTGCTCCTAATAATTTGGTAATGGTTATTTCTGCTGGAGCAACATTAGGATATTTATTTTTTAATAAGCCACCAGCCAGTATATTCATGGGTGATGCAGGTTCTCACTTATTAGGATTTATCGCAGGATATATTACGATGAATACACCTGTTGTTTTGGAAGGTACATATTCATTTTTGATTTTAGGTTTTCTATGTGCTGTACCAATTTTTGAAATGACTTTTCTTATTGTGATGAGAACACTCAAAGGTAAAAAATGGTACTTGAGCTCAAGAGATCATTTTGCGCTCAGATTACAAAGACATGGTTTTTCTAAATGGCAAACGATCATTTTAGCTTGGATTTTAGCTTTTATTGCGACCGCGCCGATTTTTTATATTATCAACGAGAGCCAATATCAATTCCGAATCTTATTTATAATTGCAGCAATTGTCGTTGCCGTATTCTTAATCTTTTGGTGGTATTTAATAAAAATTGAAAAAGAAGATGATGCTAAACTAGAAGCAGGTAATTAATCTATACAATAATATACAGCCATGTAGTGGCTAAAACTTCCTCCTAAAACAAACATGTGCCAAATAAAATGATTTTGGAATAGCTTTTCCCAAAGGAAAAATACAACGCCAATACTGTAAGACAATCCACCAATCACCAGCCAAATTAAAGCTACATAAGGAAGTTTCAATAAAATCGGTTCAATAAGAAAAAGCGCCATCCAACCCATTGCCAAGTAAGCCAATGTTGATAGCAATTTAAACTTATGTGTAAAAAACCATTTGAATAAAGAACCGATCAAAACTATACTCCAAATAATAGCCAAAACTATTAGACCAGTCTGATCTCGAAAGTAGGTCAGCAAAAATGGGGTATAAGAACCTGCTATTAAAAAGTAAATACTGATATGATCATAGGTTCGCCATTTCTTCCGCTTGGCTTTATCTAAAGTGTGATGATAGAAGGTTGAAGATATGTAAACCATAAGTAAGGAAATTGAAAATACAATGGCTCCTAATGTGTAATAATTATTTTTTAACCCATAGGCATGAAAAAGAAGGACAGGAATAAGAATGATAAATAAAATAACACCAAAAGCATGAGATGCCATATTCAAGCGTTCTTCTTGGATACTTTTAACTTGAGATGTTATATCAATCTCATTATATTTCGGTGAATTTTGAAGCATTTTTCTTTATCTAATTACTAAACCATTTATTCAATCAAAAGTTGATAATGTGATAGTATACCTTCTATATTATGACGACTGAATTTAGCGCCCTTAACGTAATTTTCATTCAAATTAATTTCAAAGTTTTTCGCCAATCTAAAATCAGCTTTCCTTAAATCGGTACTTTCGAAATTTGATTGTCTGAAATCGCAGTCATCAAATACCAAACCACTCAGATTGGCTTCACCTAATTCTACATTTTCGAAAATGCATTTATCAAATGAACATTTCGTTAAATCCATTCCAAGAAAAGAACTGTGACTCAATATGCAAGATTTGAAGGTAGTCTTAAATAGAAGCGGATTCACTGTATCCCATCTGACACCCAACATCTTACAATTTTGAAATTCAACATCTCTGAAAGAAGCCATATTCATCTTGCAGTTTGACAAGTCACATTCAACAAACTGGCAATCAATAAATTTAGACAAGTTTATCGGCGCTTCTTCAAATAATAAATTATTAAATGAAGAGGCTTCAAACTCACTTTTTTCTACTATGTTTTTTTTAAAATTCTGTTCATCAAAGATTACATTATAATATACTTGATTCATTAGGTGTAAAGGTGATAAAAATAATTATCAATTAACAACAAGTAATAATAATCAGCATTAACTTTTAAGTGGTTGATTATTTAAATTAACTATCTTTAAATAATAAGGATTTCAAATCATCTTGAATAAGTAGTTAAATAAAATAGTATGAATATTGACGATGATGTTATTAATAAAATTATTAATCGGCTCAAGCAACTGGAGTCCCAACACATTGATCAAGCTACTGAAATTCAATCTTTAAAGAAACAACTCAGTAACTATATAAAGCACAAATCCCATCTTGAGGAAGAATCTAAAATAGAAATGAGTTCTCCTATTATTCAACAGGAACCAGAAATAGATATTGAGCGCCAACTCCAAACGGAAATCCAACTTGAACGTCAGAGAATAATAAAGGACGAAGAAAGCATCTTGAATGAAAAGGAATCTGTTTTTCAAGATCGTAAGCAGAAATTACTCAATTTAAACTTTGAAAAATTTATTGGAGAAAATCTGATTAATAAAGTCGGTATACTAATTACAATTATTGGGATTGGCATTGGTGCAAAGTATTCTATTGAAAACAATTTAGTTTCCCCCTTAACCAGAATTGTTTTAGGGTATTTGTCAGGCATTTTATTAGTAGCAACAGGTGTCAAGTTGCTGGCAAATTATAAAAATTATGCTTCTGTATTAATAGCTGGAGGGTTGGCCGTTTTCTATTTCATTACTTTCTTTGCTTATAGCTTTTATGATTTAATACCACAAACACTTGCTTTTGGTCTCATGTTTTTGTTTACTATTTTTTCTGTGTTTGCTGCATTGAAATTAGACAAGCAAATCATCGCTCATATTGGATTGGTTGGTGCCTATGGTATTCCATTTTTACTACGCGACGAAACTGGCAATATCACATTTTTATTTTCATATATTGCCATCATCAACATCGGCATTTTAGCAATTGCTGTTTACAAGTATTGGCGATATTCATTTTACATTGCCTTTGCATTGACATGGTTGATTTATAATACATGGTACTGCGAACAAACCAACAATCTCGATGTCAATTTTACCATTGGATTTGCTTTTCTATTTTTCATAATATTCTATATCACTTTTATTGTCAATAAAATAAGAAGGGATTCTATTTTCGACATCATTGATATTGGAATGATTTTGTTAAATGCGTTCGTATTTTATGGCATAGGATATTTAACTTTGATAGAAGGCGAATACTCAAAAGAGGCGGTAACACTTTTCACATTATTCAATGCTGTCATTCATTTTGCATTTACTATTTTCCTTTACAAACGCAAGCTGGCAGAAAACAAGATATTTTATTTGTTGTCTGGACTTGTGTTGGTTTTCTTAACCATTTCAGTTCCTATTTATTTTGATGGCAATTGGGTCACATCTATTTGGATTTTTGAAGCCTTATTACTTTTCTGGATAGGCCGAACGAAGAGCCAAAAAGCATATGAGTATTTAGCATATCCTCTGATTGTTTTTGCGGCAGGAAGTTTAACTGACGATTGGAACAATGCTTACAATTATATAAATGGCGATAAAGATGAATTTGTGCAATTTTTATTTAACAGCACCTTCCTTACTTCAATTCTCTTTTTAATAACCTTGTTTTTTATAAATAAAATTAATTTTTCAAATCCAATAACAGATAAAGATGATGCATGGTGGGATACTTCGGACTTTTTAAACATACTTCTTCCAGCAGTATTTATTGGTTTTTTATACTTGACCTTTTTCAATGAAATAGCTAATTATTGGTCAATGCGTTTTTATGAATCTAAAGTAACGGCGATACAAACTGAATATAATTACCAATTACAATCTTTTGGTACAATGTCTTTGATCATTTATTCGCATATCTTTTTAATCTTATGTTCATTTATAAATATGAAATGGACAAAAATCAGATCGGTTGGTAAACTTAATTTAATGCTTAACATTTTTGGAATATTTATGTTCTTAACCTTGGGTCTTGCTGTGCTGTCTTCACTTCATTCTCAATATGTGAAATATGATACGACTCAGATATTTGAGCCTAGTAAAATGAATTTATATATCAGATATATTGCCCTAATGCCGGCGTTGATTCTGCTTTCAACTTTATACTTTTATCCAAGAGAACTGTTTATGAAAATGAAGCGAACAAGGATCTATAACATAATCCTGGCGTTCTTCATTCTAATGTTTCTGACGAGTGAGTTGTATCATATCTTAAGTCATTTTTCTGTAGAGGAGAGCAGCAAATTAGGTATCACTATACTTTGGTCTGTCTATTCTTTAGCATGTATTTCTTTGGGCATATGGAAAAACATTAAACACTTAAGAATATTTGCCATTGTTCTCTTTTCAATTGCGCTGGTTAAGCTTTTCTTATACGATATCTCGCATGTAAACACGATATCTAAAACGATTCTTTTCGTGAGCTTAGGTGTACTCCTATTGATCATTTCATTTTTATATAACAAGTATAAACACCTTATTCAAGATGTATAAACGCTTGCTAATTATATTTATAATTTTAGGAACTTCAGTTTTAACTTTTGGTCAGGTTTCTGATTGTAAATATTGTTTGGAAATAAAAGAAGCAGATGAAGGATGGTCTTCCTTGAAATTACCGAAGGAACAATTCAAACATTTTAACCGTAATTTTTCCGACATTCGAATTATTTCTGTAGCAGGTGATAATGACACTTTAGAAAATCCATATTATGTTGAGGATGTAAAATTAAATACTGAAGAGAAATTTTATGACTTGCCTCTTGTCAATGCTTCAACTAATCAAGGAGAAAGTTTTCTTACCATTTTAAATGAATCCAATCAACTAATTAATAAACTTGAAATAGAAACACCATCAAAAAATTACGATATCAATATAAAAGTCGAAGGGAGTCAAAACAATTCCAAATGGTTTGAAATAGAGAACAATAAAAGAATCGTAAATATTAATGATGATCTTATGTCGTATAATTATAATACGATGATAATAAAGGACGTCAATTTCAAATATTTTCGTCTTCGGTACAAATCGAATAAAGACTTCAAAATTGATGGCGTCAAATCATCTAAAACAATTGAAAATGCAAATTCAGAAACACAAATACCCATTAAAAGTTACAACATAGTCAATAAGGATAATCTGACAGAAATTAGTGTTGACCTTAATTCTGAATATCCAATCTCTAAGTTCAAGTGCACATTCAATGAAGATGAATTTCACAGACCTTTTTCACTTCATTTTATTTCAGCCAGTTTACAGACAAAGGATTCTATCAAACCAGTTTATAATGAATTCTACACTGGAATGTTTACTTCTTATTCAGATGAAGCCTTCCCATTTAAATGGAGAACGCTTGATCATTTTAAAATAGTTATAAAGAATTATAATAACCAACCTCTCAATTTATCATCCATAAAGTTATTTCATACCGACCGCTTTGCCACTACACGACTAAATAAAGGGGATAGATATTTCTTTTGCTTTGGGAATAAAAAGGCAATGAAACCCATATATGATATTGTCATGTTTAAAGATAAAATTCCTAAGGATAAGAAAAGACTGGATTTCGATAATGGTTTTATAATAAATAAAGAGGAAGTAGAAAATCAACCGTTTACATTAAGTTATGTTTGGCTTTATATAGTATTTTTGCTCATCGTTATTTTATTAGGTTATGCAACACTCAAAATGATGAAGAACAAAGACAGTTAATAATAAATTAGATTTTAGTGAATAGGATTTTTGATAAGAGATATATAGCCGAACTTATAGGCACATTTGCACTCGTCTTTTGTGGAACAGGGGCAATCATAATAAATGACATAACCAATGGATCTGTTACACATGTCGGTATTGCGATAACCTTTGGCTTAATAGTCACTGCCATGATCTACACTTTCGGAAATTTATCAGGAGCACATATTAATCCAGCAATCTCGATTGCATTTTCATTTACCAAAGCTTTTAAGAAGCGATTATTACTTGGGTACATCATTGCCCAGCTAGTTGGTGCAATTCTAGCTTCATTAATTCTAAGTTTTCTATTTACTGATCATGAATCACTTGGTGCAACCATGCCATTTGGATCTTGGCAACAAACATTTATACTTGAAATAATTCTGACTTATTTTTTGATGTTGGCCATAGTTTTTGTGAGTCAAAACGCTGATCTCAATAAATTTACTGGTCTCGTTGTTGGTGGAACAGTTATGTTGGAAGCAATGTTTGCAGGACCTATTACTGGTGCATCCATGAATCCAGCCAGATCAATTGGTCCAGCAGTTGTTTCAGGTAATTTGACTTTATTGTGGGTGTATATTGCTGCGCCTATAGTAGGTGCCATTTTAGCCAGTATAACTTATAACCTGCTCAATAATAATAAATAAACGTCCTTTGACATTCTTTTTATAAATGTTATTGTCATATTTGTTTTACTTATATTTATTCTCTTAATTGAAAATTACGCTTACAACAATTACGAGAACAACAATACTATGAAAAAGCAAATCATTTACTTCTTAATCTTCATTTTTGGATTTACTACTTTTGGATTTTCGTCTGATACCATACAACAGGAAGCTGAATTGACCGAGGCGCAATATTTGTTATTGTATCAAATGTTTGTTGATAGTTTCGAACAAACGCTAACGTACCAACATGAGACGGTAAATTTAAAAGGTCGAATTGCGAGTATTGATGTTCCAGATGATTTTAAATATTTAAATGGTGCAGACAGCGAAAAAATATTAACGGACATTTGGGGTAATCCCCCCAGCACTGATGGTGATCAGTCTTTAGGGATGCTTATTCCTATAAATCAAACACCGTTTTCAGATTCGACTTACGCTATTAATATAACCTATTCTGAGGAAGGATATATAAAAGATGAAGATGCTGAAGATATAGATTATGATGAATTATTGGAAACGATGCAAGATGACACCAAAGAGTACAATAAGTTTAGAGTAGAGCAAGGATATCAACCTATGCATTTAATTGGTTGGGCATCTCCGCCATTTTATGATCATGTGAACAAAAAATTACATTGGGCAAAAGAATTGAAATTTGGAGATATGGAAGTCAATACTTTAAATTATAATATTCGAATCTTAGGAAGAAAAGGCTTTTTGCAATTAAATGCGATTGGGGAAATGAGTGTCCTAGACGATGTAAAAGAAAATATTGATCACATATTAACAAGCGTAAATTTCACCAAAGGTTATGCCTATGATGACTTCAATCCTGATATAGACAAAGTAGCAGCTTATGGTATTGGTGGATTGATCGCAGGAAAAGTACTTTTGAAAGCAGGATTGTTTGCAAAGCTTGGAATTCTACTGGCTAAATTTTGGAAAGTTATCGCGATTGCTTTCATTGCCATATTTGCAGGAGCTAAAATGCTATTTAATAAAAAAGAAGAATTCGTCAACGATATATCTTCTGATGAATAAAACTTGGGCTAGAGCGTGTTTAATGAAATAATAACTTTAAAAGAGAAATCAGATCACGCATCACTGCTTTTAAGTGATGAAGAAATCTGGCATACCAATTTACCACAAAAAGATAAAATCACATTCAAAGACCTTGTAAATAGTGAAAAGCAAGGCTGGATGTTTAAGCATGGCAAAGTAAAATACAGCTCAATTGCTAAAATATGTATCAATGAATTATCGGATACAATTACAATTTTTTATTCAGAGAACAAGGAAAAATTAAGTAAACTCAAATTAGCGTTTGTAACTAAAGAAGTCGCGCTGAGGTTTGGAAGGGCTATTGCTTCTAAAACAGAGTTAAAGGAAAAGATAATCACTGAAAACAAAGTAAAAAAAATATTAATAAGCGTCTTATGGTCCATAGTAACTATTGCCGCTACTTTTTTTATCGCTTCAGTTGATATTGAAGACCACAAAGGTTCTGGGTCTGGTGACGCCAAAATGGTTCGCGCTATTCTTATTTTAATAAAATCAATTTTTGGTAAAACAGGTATTTTGATTTCTGGAGCAGTTATAGTAATTTTTATATTATATTTTGCTGTTAAAAGGTATCTTAATCCTGTCAATGATTTCGTTTATGAATAAGTTTATTTTTTACTAGTTTAAAGCAAACTCACCCAAAGACTCATGCACGTAAATACTGCCATCCATTCCTTTAATTTTGCATTGAATATGAACTTTATCTTTCTTCCAGTCGAAATTTAAAATACCATAATTCTTATCAACAACCAAAGCACCTATACGGTAAGGGTTAACTTCTTTGCTTTTCGTATAACTATGCGTTAAGCCAGAAGATGTAATATCGTAAAGAGGGTAGTTTAGCGAATCGATCTTCAATCTTGATATTTCACCAATATGACGATCACCACTTAAGAATATGACATTCCTTGCATTTGAATAGTGAATAATTTCTATCATTTTATCTTTTGAATTTGGAAAGTTATCCCATTTCTCAAAACCATGTTTTTCAGCAATAAATTGAATGCTTGACATAATAATGTGTACTTCGGCTTCATTCTCATAGAGTTCATTTTCCAACCAAATCCATTGTTCCTCTCCTAGTAAATCACCTTGACTTTTAAGATATCTAGATTTTCCTGAAGGGTTCGGTTTCAGTGGATCTTGAAACGATCTGGTATCCAACAACAATAATTTGATTTGTTGACCTGGTTCACCTAATATATAATCTTGATAAATGCCTTCGCGCAATCTGACTTCATGCAAATTCGAAACGCCTAAAAAATCCAGAGCTAATGTTTTACTTTCTTCTTTTAATTCAAACAATTTATTACCATCGTTAGCACCATAATCATGATCATCCCACGTACCATAAACATCCACTTCGCTTATAAAATTTTGATAATAAGGGTTATTCAATTGGCTATCATATTTTCTTTTAAGAACAGACATATCTCTGCTGTTAGCATAAATATTATCACCACCCCAAATCCAAACATCCGGCTTTTCTTTCAATATTTCATCCCAATATTTTTGACTATCATCTTCATGGTTACAAGATCCAAAGGCTATCGTTTTGACAACTTTGACATTTTCTTTTATTGACCCTTCAATTCGAGGAACAGTTTGATTGGTTTGCTTGCAGGAGACACAAAAAACAACCAGAAAAGTTAATAGGATTCGAGTCATAATTTATAATTTTAATCAAATTCGAAGGTAGGCAATCAGATTGTAGAATTACATATTTTCTTAAACTTAATAATTTTATAATGGAAACATATATCGTTGATTCTTTTACGGACGAAGCATTTAAAGGTAACCCCGCAGGAGTTTGCTTAGTCAAAACAGAGATAGATGACAAATTGATGCAATCTATAGCCATCGAATTGAATCTATCTGAAACAGCATTTATTCGGAAGTTAGATGAGACAAAATATTCCATTCGATATTTTTCACCGAAAATGGAAATTCCACTATGTGGTCATGCGACCTTAGCCGCTTCAAAGATTCTAATGCAGTTTTATAACCTAGAAGAAATTACATTTATAACATCAGAAAAGATAAATTTAAAAATTGAACAAAGAGAAGATTTTATCGCAATGACATTTCCAATTTATCATATTAAACCTACTACACCCAACAGTAAATTGCTGACGGCTTTGGGATTATCAAAATATATAGAAGCAAACTACAACGAAGAGACTCGCATTATTATGATTGAAATTGAATCAAAAGATGTTTTGGCAAACTTAAACCCTGATTTTACAGCACTCTTGTCTTCTCAATCTGATATAAATGGTGTTTTAGTGACTGCAATAGACAGAACACCTCAATATGATTTTCATTCACGATATTTCTGGCCTTGGAGTGGGACAAATGAAGATCCTGTAACTGGTGGAACCCATACTTTTATGGCACCTTATTGGGCTTCTAAACTAAAAAAGAAATATTTGAAGTCATATCAGTCTTCACAAAGGTCGGGATTTATGGATATAGAAATATTAGATAGTGAAAATTTGATTATATTGGGCGTTGCTAAAGCTACTTTTAAGGGAGAATTGTTGTTTTAGTAAGAAAGTAAGTTAAACAATAGTCGTACTCAAAGGTTGGCTTTTTAATTAAGAATGAAATTGCGTTTCATAAAATTGAATACAAAAACGATATTCGTATTTTTTATGCTTTTTGGGCAAGTATTGGTCAATACATTTGATTCAATTGTTTTGATTATGGATATCACTCAAGAAAAAATTGAGATCAACATTTTAGAAGACGTTGAAATAGAAGAAGAGGAAATCGATAAAGAAAAAGAAATTCGTACACATAAACTAAGCTTTGAAAATTGGAACAACCCACTACTATTAATCAATAACTTTTGTTTATCGATTGTTCCTAGTAAAATACATGGTGATGTTTTTACGCCGCCTCCTGAACGTCAACATTAATATTCAACCCATATTATTTCAGCTTCAATCAGAAGCATTGTTAACGTTAATAATCTACAATGAAAGATATTTTTAAATTTGACTTCTCTAACTTTAGAGGAGATTTTTTCGGAGGACTCACAGCTGGTATTGTCGCACTACCTTTAGCCTTGGCATTTGGTGTTAGTTCTGGGCTAGGGCCTTCAGCAGGACTTTACGGTGCCATATTTTTAAGTTTTTTCGCAGCTTTACTAGGTGGTACGGCTACACAGATTTCAGGGCCAACAGCACCTATGACCGCTGTAAGTATGGTTGTTATTGCTGGTATCGTTGCAGCATCCGACGGAGATGTTTCCAAAGCATTGCCTACCATTTTAATGGTATTCCTAATTGCAGGCCTTTTACAGATTGTACTTGGAATGATAGGAATCGGTGAATATATCAAATATATTCCTTATCCGGTTGTATCAGGTTTTATGTCAGCCATTGGTGTGATCATTATTGTCACTCAAATTTTGCCTGCAGTTGGATATTATCCTAAAGAAGATAATGTTTATGTTGATAAATTTAAACCCATAGCAGAAGAGGTCATTTTAGAAAATATATTGAAAGAAGAGGCGGGTGAAGGTATTCTTGTACTTGAAGATTTTAGAGAAACTATTTCTCGTGCTAATAAAATAACTCAAGACGATATTGCTCAAGAATCAAAAACACTAGCAGGTAAAGAGGCATCAGGAGTTATCGGTGCTTTGAAGGTTATGCCATATGCATTTAAAAATATAAAATGGCTGGAGGTAATCCTTGCATTCTTTACAATAGTCATAATTTTTGGATTTAAACGGATCACAAAGAAGATTCCAAGCACCTTAGTTGCCTTAGTGGTTATGTCTGGTATTGCTATGATATTTAAATTAGACTATAGGTCAATACAAGAGATACCATCAAGTTTTCCAGAATTAAATTTAGAAATATTTACTTCATTAAATTTAAAAGTAATTACCACTTTTATATTTACTGCATTGACATTATCTCTACTCGGAGCCATTGACTCTTTGTTAACATCCGTCGTTGCCGACAACATGACTAAAACCAAACATAAGCCAAATCAAGAGTTAATTGGACAGGGTATTGGTAATTCAATTGCAGCTCTTTTTGGAGGCCTACCAGGAGCTGGTGCTACAATAAGAACTGTTGTTAATATCAATGCTGGCGGTAAAACAAAAATTTCAGGTATGATCGCTGGTATTGTATTGCTTTGCATCACTTTACTTATGGCGCCCTTAGCATCTCAAATTCCTGCCGCCGTCTTAGCTGGTATTTTAATTACCGTTGGAATCAGTGTTATGGATTACAAAGGTTTGAAGGCCATTCCAAACATGCCAAAATCAGAAGTGATCATTTTGTTAGTGGTATTGGTCTTATCTTCTATTTGGAATCTTGTTTATGCTGTTGGTATAGGTCTGGTTATAGCATCTCTAATGTTTATGAAGAAAATTGGAGATCAAACGGCCAAAGCATCAAAAATAGGATCCTTAAAAGAGGAAAAAGCTTGGGCTGATGAAAAGACATTTAATCCTAAATTAAAAGAGGAAGTATTTATCAAGCACATAAATGGACCTTTATTTTTTGGATCAACAAGTGATTTTCAACAATTGGCTCATCAGATACCTGACACGGCTTCAACTGTCATAATCAGAATGGATAAAATGTCATACATGGATCAATCCGGTCTGTATGCTCTTGAAGATATATTGGTAGATTTGGTTCGAAAAAAAATGAAAGTACTTTTCGTAAATGTAGTCGAACAACCAAGATATATGATGGAACGAATTGATATCATTCCTGACCTTATTCCTCCAAGTCAAATCTTTGATAACATCGAAGATTGTTTAGATTGGGTAAATCAAAATGTAGAAGACGTTTATGCAAAAGATGGAAGTTTGAAATAAGTTACAAAACAAAAAAGCGATCTGAATCAGATCGCTTTTTTTATTTTAATTTAAACTAGAATTTATTTTAGTGACACTATCTTTTGCATCCCCATAAAGCATACTTGTATTTTCTTTGAAGAACAATGGGTTTTGAACGCCAGCATAACCAGTAGCCATTGATCGCTTCATGACAATGACATCTTTAGCATCCCAAACTCGAATAACAGGCATGCCATAAATTGGACTATTTTCATCATCTATTGCCCCAGGATTTACAATATCATTAGCACCAATTACTAAAACAACATCCGTATCAGCAAGATCATCATTGATTTCATCCATCTCCAAAACGATATCGTAAGGCACATTCGCTTCTGCCAACAATACATTCATATGACCAGGCAATCGACCAGCTACAGGATGAATACCAAAGCGAACTTCTTTACCTTCCTTCTTCAGTTTATTTACCATTTCATGTACAGGAAATTGTGCTTTCGCCACAGCCATTCCATAGCCTGGAACGATAACAACAGATTTTGCACTTTCAAGAAGCGATGCGACTTGATCATGGTTTTTAGAAGTGACTTCTCCTGTAACTTCTTTCATTTTTCCTTGAGGAGTAGACCCAAAACCTCCGAATATAACAGACAAAAATGACCTGTTCATCGCCTTACACATAATGATAGAAAGGATAGCTCCAGAACTACCAACCAACGCACCTGTTACAATTAATAAATCATTACCAAGCATAAATCCTGCAGCCGCTGCTGCCCAACCAGAATAGGAATTTAGCATAGAAACAACAACGGGCATGTCAGCACCTCCAATTGCCATTACCAACATGACACCAATGAAACTGGCAATAGCTGTCATGATCCCTAAGTGTAGAAGGCCTTCCGTTCCAGATTGTCCAAGGAATATAAAACATAGGACAAAACATCCAATGACTAGAAGAATATTTACTATGTGCCTTCCAGGGTAAACCAAAGCTTTACTTCTTATTGATCCTTGTAATTTACCCCAAGCAACGATAGAACCTGTAAAAGTAATTGCGCCAATAAAAACACCTATAAATATTTCAACGAGATGAATGCTGTGATCAGCTCCAGTTAAAGACTGTGTTGTAGGATCTAAGTAAGATCCAAATCCAACCAAAACGGCTGCCAATCCAACGAAACTGTGAAGTATAGCTACTAATTCAGGCATAGCTGTCATTTCGACTTTACGTGCAACAAGGATACCTATCACTGAGGCTATTGCGATGGCTGCAATGATGTAAACATGACCTTCAACACCTTCTCCCAATACAGTAGACACCACAGCGATGATCATACCGACTATTCCATAAAGAACACCCCGCTTTGCTGATTCTTGGGAAGACAATCCACCTAGGCTTAATATAAATAAGATACTAGCAAAGAGGTAGGATGCAATTTGTATTTCTGATGATATCATAATTTTACTTTCTAAACATTTTTAACATACGATGTGTAACAACAAATCCACCTACGATATTAATACTTGCAACCAAAATAGCTATTGTAGCTAAGATGGTCATAGGGTCAGCCATACTGTTTCGTGTTTGTAACAATCCACCAATAATAATTATGCCACTGATCGCATTTGTCACGGCCATAAGTGGTGTATGTAGTGAATGAGATACATTCCATATTACTTGCCATCCAATAAATACAGATAATACAAAAACTGTAAAGTGCTGCATAAATTCTGGTGGCGCCACTAATCCCAATGCATACAAGACTGCAGCGATACAAGCTAAGGCAATTAAACTTCCATATTTGTTAGCAGGTTGTGTATCAGCTTCATTTATTTCAGCTTTTGGTTCGACCGCTTTTTTCTTTTGCGGACTTACTGGTAAGGGTGCTGGGGGCCAATTTATTTTTCCATTATGGGTAACCATTGCACGGCTTACCACATCGTCTTCCATGTCAATTTTAAAATTTTCAGCCTTACCCATGTCGTCTAATAAGTGACACAAGTTATTTCCATACAACTGGCTTGCTTGTTCTGGCAATTGATCCAATTTACCTACGATATAAACACCATTTTCAGTTTGGTATGTTTCTCCCGCTTTTGTTAATACACAATTTCCTCCAGTAGAAGCTGCTAAATCAACAATGACCGAACCTGGTTTCATAGCAGCAACATGGTAATCCATAATTAATTTTGGCGCTTGTCTGCCTGGAATTTGTGCTGTAGTTACAATGATATCAACTTCCTTAGCTTGTTCACTGAACAATTCCATTTCAGCGTCTATAAAAGCTTGGGACATGACTTTCGAATAACCAGAATCTGTTGATCCATCTTCTTCAATTTCAACTGTCAGAAATTGAGCACCCATACTTTCTATTTGCTCTGCAACTTCTTTTCTGGTGTCAAAAGCCCGCACGATGGCTCCCAGTGAATTCGCAGTTCCTATCGCTGCCAATCCAGCCACACCAGCACCAATCACCAATACTTTGGCAGGATTAACTTTACCAGCAGCTGTTATTTGACCGTTTAAAAATCTACCATAAAGATTGGCGCCTTCGATGACTGAACGGTATCCTGCAATATTCGCCATTGATGATAAGACATCCATTTTTTGCGCCCTTGAAATTCTGGGTATGGCATCCATTGCAATTGCGTTTACGCCTTTACTTGAAAGTGCTTCTAGCAAGTCTGTATTTTGTGCAGGATTCAAGTAGCTTAATGTTACTTGATCTTTATGCAGTAATTGAACTTCATTAAGTGTAAATGGCAGAACTTTTAAAACAATGTCACTCTGATTGTATAATGTTGCAGCATCGCTTACAATGCTTGCACCACTTTCTTCAAATGCTTTATCAGAATAATTTGCTTTTAAACCAGCTCCAGATTCGATGATAACTTCAAATCCTTGTTTACGTAATCTGGTTACTGTTTTAGGAGTAGCTCCTACACGTCTTTCGCTTGGAGAAACTTCCTTAGGGATTCCTACTTTCATTTGTTAAGGTTTTCTTGTCTAAACAGGCTCTAATTTAATTAATTGAATCCAATATTTTGAGTATCAATGAAAATCATATTTAATTTTTTTTAATTTATTCTTAACCATCATTTTAATTAAATTTGAAATTAATTTGTTTTATAAATAAAATCTGAAGTCTGATCCATGAAAGGAGCCGTCGTCATGCTTGCTTGGCCTGAAACAAGAGTAACTCGAACAGGTGCTTGGTATGATCCAATATCCAAAGTATTGGGTCTGATAAAGAATGACACTTACAAAGTAGGTCATGCCGCTTTTTGTTTAATTGACTATAAAGAGAATAAAGCCTTCTATTTTGATTTTGGGCGATATCAGGCACCATTGGGATATGGAAGAGTACGCGGTGCTAATACAGATCCTGAGTTGGAAATTAAAACTTTACCTGTCATCGAAAACAATAAAGTCATCAACATAAATGAAATTTTAAAGGAACTTAAAACGAATAACTCGACTCATGGAAAAGGATACCAATTATCAGCAGTCAGACAAGATGTAAATTTAAAGAAGGTATATGATTTCATTTATAATTTACAAGACCAAGACCATATCAAATACGCACCTTTTATGATGCGCAGAACCAACTGTTCGCGATTTGCCTCGAAAGCATTTTTAAAAGCAGGCTTCGAGCCAAAGTGGCGGCTATTGACAAATTTACTTTCTTTATTTCCTTACAACTTACCAGTAAATCAAATTACTCAAAAGTCATTTAGAGGAGATGTTCATATAGTTGATGATCAATTGAATTATCACAAATTACCAGTAGGAGAATTTAGGAAAAGAAAAAGTTTGTTTATAAGTAATAACAAAATCCATAATTATGCTACGCCTCAGATTGGTCATCATGACAAATACAGGTTAAATGGGATAGGAGCACACGCCTTTTATAGTATAAATCACGTTGAGGATAACATCTTTTTAATTGCAAGATATGATGACCACAATTATAAGCACTTTGAACATTCTTTTAATGTCGTAGAAGGGGAGTTAGATCTTGAGAAAGAAATTACAATGTCATATCCTTCGCATGCTAATAAAGTGACGATTATACAAGAGGGTCAAATTGTTAAGCTAGTCCGATACGCCTAAAAATTTTGTATTAGAGAATATTGATTTTTAAACTTTAAATCTTTTTTCATCAATAATCCAAAATAAACTTAGACAAATTTTCTCTCTGTAAAAGTCTGAGTTTTTTCCGCAAACGATAACGGGCAACTTCAACGCCTCTTTGGGATATACTCATCAAATTTGCAATTTCTTTTGTATTCAAATTTAGTCTCAATAATGTACATAGTTTTTGTTCGTTCGGTGTTAAATCAACAAACTCAAGTCTGAGGCGGCTTAAAAAATCACTATGTACTTGATCAAAATGAAACTCAAATTGTTTCCAATCTTCTTGCAACCTGAGTGTAATATCGATTTTCTTAACTATCTGTTCCAAAGCTTGTTTTGTTTCTTGATTTTTACCTTTCCGTTTAACTTCTTTCAATTTGTCTTTAATTGTTTCAATAAACTCATTTTTCACAACCAGGTTCATAGTTGAAGCAGCCAATCGGTTATTGACATGTTGCAATTGATTTTTCATACTTTCTTCTTTTATGACTTGCAACTCTTGCTCTTTTTTTAGTTTAATATCATTAAGTTCTTGTTGTTTCCGTTCAAGGTCATGACGTCTTTTTGCTTCGGCTTTTTCTGCTTTTTGTATATACCTTCGTTTGTGATATTTTGATATCATAACCAATGTAAGAAATCCAAAAAGAACATAAAATATTTTAGCCAAATTCGATCTATAAAATGGAGGGTATATAATAATTGGAAATGGATCACTGGTAACAACCTCTCCAAGATAATTTCTAGATTGCACAGAAAACTCATAATTGCCTTCACTTAAATTTGTATATTCCTTTGAAGATGAAATCGTCCAATCAGTATATTCTTCTTCGAAACCCCTAAGAAAGTACCTGAATTGATTATTGTTAACTTCATTATATTGGAAAGATTCAACTTCAAACTTAATGTTGTTCGTTTTCTGCGGGATATTTAAAGCAATTAACTCTGCGGGCTTAATATCAAATGGTTGTTGTTTGAACAAGGTACTATCTTGAGTCACACTATATACTTTTGTAATCATAAGTGGATTTTGTTTCTCAACACGATCTTCAAGATAAGGGTGATAATGTATAAATCCTTCATTTGAGGAATATATAATGCCATCATTTATATTAGTTGAAACATTTAGTAAATCATTATTAAAATAGTACCTGAACTGAAAGAGTGAAGATGGTACAAATGAATAATTTTGAGCGCTTATTTTCTTAAAAAAACCAACTAGATTTTCTGCTACAATATGAATGTTCTTTTGCTTGTCTTGACCTATCAAATAAATGGCTTGATCTCCAATGATTTCTGAAAAATAACCAGCATCAACAATTTTATTATTGGATTGGTCAATTAAATAGAGGCCATTGTCCGTAGCTAAATACAACTCATTATCCAGTTTTGTTAATATAATTTGTTCATCAATCGGCAACATCATTTCATTCGAAAATTTAGTGGTTGATACACTTTTTAAGTCATTTGAAAAATTTAATTCAAACAACCCTTTATAATATTGGCCTACTATTATATTTCCGCTTTGATCTTCTTCAAAAAACCTGCTTGATTCATTAAATCCATCAATTTTTTGAACTGGCTCTAAAATGGTTTTTGAGTTTACTTTAAATAAATATAGTCCTGAATATGTACCACCTATTGCAAAATTAGGGTTTGATTTGAGTTGCTTTACCTGCCACATACCATCAGATCTCACCAATCTTTTTGCTTCGGCACCTTGTAACTGAAATAGTCCAGTATGATGTCCAGCATACAAATTTCCTCCTATAGTTTGAAAACCATATGCAGGTCCTTCTGTTCCATTTAGAAATATACTTTGATCACTATCATTTTTTAAAAAATAGATACCATTCGAAGTTGTAAAATAAGTGCCGTCCTCAATTTCATATGCTTCATAACCACTCCCTTCAATGTTAACTTCACGGTTAATCATTCTAAGTGGGGAATTTATATGAATCAGAGCAATGCCATTTTGCATACCTACCCACAAGTTTCCAGAGTAATCTTGGTAACTTCTCAAACAGGCATTGGTTTTAAGACCATCTTCTATTGTAATATTTTCAATTTCATTACTATCGATATCATACATAAAGATGCCAGAAGTTTGTGTTGAAATAACAAGCCTATTATCAGAAAGTTGAATAACATTATTGACGAATGTTCCCTCTATGTTCGATGACAACTCATCAAATTTTTTAGCATCAATATTCTGACCAACCAATTCTATTTTGCCTGAATTATAAAATAATATAAAGTCTTCTTCATGCTTAAGCATTCCAGCGATAATTTCACGAGATTGATTTTGAATATAATAAGTCGAAAGTTCGTTGTTCTTTAATTCGAGTAACCTACCTTTTTTACTTTGTATATATAATTTATTATTAATTAAAAAGGAGCGTCCCAATCCATCTTTATGACGTAAAACTGATACCTTATTTCCATCATATATGTAGATTCCTTGAAATGTGCAGAAATATATTTTTGAATTATTTATGTATACATCCCAAACTTCATCAAAATCTCTAAACAAAATTGGGATTTTATCTGATAATGATGTGTATTCCCAATCTTTCTCAAAAAATCCAAATTCTCCTTGAGAACCTACATATAACCTTTTAGATTTTTCATCAAAAGCCAATGACCTTTGCTTTTTACCAGATTTAAATGTGTGTGTTCCCCACTCATTCCCATTATAAGACAATACGCCTAAGTTATTAGCTATAAATATGCCCATGTCTCTGTTTTGAGCAAAATCAATATTTTGATTACCTGCTTTGTACTCATTTGCTAGGAAATTTTGAACAAAATATTTACCCGATAATCCATGAACTGCATTTAAAAATACACAGTTTAAGACCATATATAAAAAGCCTTGCTTTAGTATATTATATTTAATCATGTGCAGTTTTTATATCATCAAATATAGTTGATTATCAATATATTATGAAATATATTACGTAATAATGATGTATTGGATATTTCAAATTGTGTAATAATTGATGAAGTTCAAAATTAGAACTCTAGAAATATTTATTTACCTTAGACAAAACTTTATTCCAAGTATAGTATTTTACTCAGAATAATCTATCAAAAGAATAGATCAAAACCACATTTCAAATTGAAATTATCGCAAAATGAAAAGATTAATTATTTACAGCGTTCTTTGTTTTCTTGGACATTCAATCTACTCACAATCAGATAAAGTAACAATTGTTAACGATGAATCTGGAATCAAAATGGTTGTAAATGGCAATGATTTTATGATAAATGGTATGAATTGGGACTATTTTCCTATTGGGACTAATTATTCATACAGCTTATGGAACAAATCCGATGATATAATAAAAGCAGCACTTGATACTGAAATGTCATTGCTACAAAACATGGGTGTTAATGTCATAAGACAATATACTGGAATTCAGCCCAAGTGGATTCAATATATCTATGAGAATTATGGCATTTATACAATGTTAAACCACTCTTTCGGTCGCTATGGACTTACTATTGGTGGAGCTTGGGTTGCAAACACCGAATATTCAGACCCGCGCACTCAAAAATTACTATTAGAAGAAACAACAGCGATGGTTAACGAATATAAGAATACACCTGGATTGTTGATGTATCTTTTGGGTAATGAAAACAATTTTGGGCTATTCTGGGGAGGCGCGGAAACAGAAGACGTTCCGATGGAAGACAGAGAGTCAACAATTCGTGCTCGTCATATGTATAAGTTGTTCAATGAAGCAACAAATACAATGAAAAAAATTGATAATTCGATTCCTATTGCCATGTGTAATGGTGATTTGTTGTTTATGGAAATAATTGTAGAGGAGTGTAAAGACGTAGATATCTTTGGTGTAAATATGTATAGAGGTATTTCGTTTGGAGATGCATTCCAACGCGTAAGGGATGAATTTAATAAACCAATCATGTTTACCGAATTTGGTGCAGATGCATTTAATGCCATTGAAAATGAAGAAGATCAAGCTTCTCAGGCTTATTATATGTTAGGCAATTGGAAAGAAATTTACGAAAATGCTGCTGGCCAGGGAAAGATAGGAAATTCGATAGGTGGTTTTACATTTCAATTTAGCGATGGATGGTGGAAATTTGGTCAAACTAAAAATTTAGATGTTCACGATAATAATGCATCATGGTCAAATGGAGGATATCAACGCGATCTTGAAGGAGAAGAAAACAACATGAACGAAGAATGGTTTGGAGTTTGTGCTAAAGGTCCTACTAACGGGAGGGGATTATACGATTTGTATCCACGAGCTGCTTATTATGCTCTTAAGGAAGCACATATGTTAAATCCTTATGAAGAAGGCGTTAATCTAGATGTTATAAACACGCATTTTGATAATATCCAAATTATGGAGGCTGTTCTCAAAGCGAGAGGCGACAAAGCTGCATTGCAAAGTAAAAAAAAAATAAGGGTAAGTAACTTAAGGGCAGATTTGAGCACTTTTAATACAGGAGGAAATTTAATTGCCACTCCTAATGATAGTGACCCAGATAATCCAGACACATATCCAGATCAATTGGGTTTTGATCATATGCAATCATATTTTGTTGGTTTCGAAGGTAACCCAACTGCCAATATGCGAGCGAATGTAAATTTTAATATTTTAGGCAATGTTGCAAATAACCCTATAAATGAAATATTCTATGAAAACAGAGGTCGTGTACGTTCAGTGACCACGCCACAAGGAGATCTGAATTTAACAGATTTAAATGGTGTCCAGGTTTATAATGCAGAGTTTGAATGGAATGCAAAAAACTTTGATGCAAGAGGATTCTATCGTACCGGTCATTACCATTGGGGATACGAAGGAGATTTTTTTGGACTATATCCAGAAGCTAATTATGGAGAAAACTTAGATATATATAATGGTGAAGTTTTAGGTTTTGAAATTGATGGAAAAAAAGGCTTAAAAGGATTAAAAGCTGCTTTTGGTCCTCAATTATGGTGGGGTGCTAATCCAGCAGTATTAGTAAAATATCGTCGCGAATTTGGACATTTTGAATTTACTGGAATATTCCACGAAGACATTGATGATGCAGCACAAGCTATTTCTTCGTTTGCAGTTCCACTTCCAAAAACCAGACGAGCGACGCTTCATTTAAAAGGAGAATTTGGACCAGTTGGTCTGGAAGTAGGTGGAATTTGGGGTGGACAACCTCTCAATGGAAGAACTTTCCAAATTGCTGAAGGGAATGCAGGAGAATATACCGTTTTTCAAGATCAAATTAATACAAAAGATAATTGGGGTGGTAAAGCAAAAATCACTTTTTCAAAAGGTCCTTTTAATTGGTATGCACAAGCGGCAGCCATGGGATTGGTTGCAAATGGCGGTGGTGATTATACCAGAACATTTACTGGATGGAGACTAAAGGATTCTGGAAGTGGTAATCAAACAAACTTTTTAACTGGTTTTACTGTATTGGCTGGAAATTTTCAATTTGCTCCAAACTTTTTGTGGCAAAAACCAATTGTAGATGCTATGCCTAACGATGTTCAAGCACCTGGAAGATTAAGAAATATTCAAGATGATCCATTTGCTGTTAGACAGAACAGAGAAACTATGGCTGGTGAATTATTGCTGACATTTGATCCGACTCCCGGTACGTGGATGTACGATTGGGATAGTGACTTAGCAGAAGATGCCAAATTTGCAGCAAGCGTAGGGTTTGTGTATCGTCATCATCCTACAGCACAAGATGCGGCAATTGGTTTTTTAGGCAATAGGACATCTTTCGCATTTCCAAATTCTGCTCCTGCAGAAGACCTTTGGGAAGCACATGCCAGAATTGTATCAAAAATAAATCCTGATTTTGGTTTTATTGCTAATTTATATGGAGGCAATGCACAAGCTAATGGCAGTGATGAAAGATTACTTAAAAGATATGGTGGTGATCTTAGACTCATCTATAAAAAAATAAAAATTTCTTCAATGGTTAAGGTTGATGATTGGGGACCATTCGATTATCATAGAGATTTCAATTTAACCTATCCACTTCAACTCGTATTTGATGTATCAACCACTGTTGAAAAACCTCAATGGCTTAATATTCCAAGTACGAGAATGGGTATAAGATATACATGGCGATCACTAGATCAATATTCACCTAGATATTGCCCAACAAGTATTTACGATGCAAATGGAATTCCTACTTGTGATCCTGAAGCCTTTGGATTTGGCTTAGGAAATGAATGGGAAATAAAAACATACTTCCAGATAAACATCTTTAATTAACAAAGAATTAGAAAATCATGATAAATAAAAAACATAATTATTCGTTAGCGACATTTCTATTTGCTTCTTTTTTGTTTGTTCTTTTGAGTTGTTCTCGAGATTCAGATGATTTGGAATTAGCTACTTTTCCTTCCACAGCGGAAGTCTTTATAGATGGATTTAGCGCAGGACTTCAATACCAATCTTTTGGCACATCCAAGGTGACAGCATTTGAAGTGGATAACCAAGTAAAATATAAAGGATCTGCATCTATGAGATTTGACATTCCTAATGCTGATGATCCAGCAGGCGGGTTTGCTGCTGGTATTTTCCTTACAGAAGATGGCCGTGATTTATCAAGTTATACTGCATTGACATTTTGGGCTAAAGCGAGTCAGGCTGCTTCAATCGATGAATTAGGATTTGGGTTTACTTTTGATGATGATAAATTTAAAACATCTGTCAACAATTTAAAAGTCAGCACAGCATGGATTAAATATTACATACCAATTCCAGATGCTTCTAAACTAAATCCTGAAAGAGGTTTGTTTTATTATGTGGATACTCCTGACAATGAATTAGGTTATACATTCTGGGTAGACGAAGTAAAATTTGAAACACTTAATACAGTCGCATACAAAACACCTCAAATATTTAATGGTTCAGATGTTACTGAATCAGCAGTAAATGGCGCAACAATTCCAATTGACGGCTTGAGTGCATCTTTTAATTTACCACATGGAGTTGACCAATCAATTTCATTGGGTTCAGCATACTTTGAATTCAACTCATCAAATACAAATGTTGCAATTGTCGATGATTCGGGGATAGTTACAGTTTTAAGTGAAGGTTCTGCAGTAATTACAGCAAAACTTGGAGAAGCAGATGCTACAGGATCTCTAACAGTTACATCCGCTGGAGATTTTGTTCATGCTCCTACACCTATGGTAAACAGTGATGACGTTATATCTATTTTTAGTAATGCTTACACAAATGTTCCAGTCGAATATTATAATGGTTATTGGGCTCCGTTTCAAACAACATTATCGGCTGATTTCGAAGTAGATGGAGATGATGTCCTTAACTATACAAACTTTAATTTTGTAGGAACGCAATTTACAATGCCTACAGTAGATGCATCTAATATGACACATCTTCATGTTGACATTTATATTCCAAATGAAGTAAATTCTTCAGATCAATTCGCTGTAAGTGTTATTGACTTAGGTCCTGATGCTGCATTTGGAGATCCAGATCCTAGTATTTTATCAACTTATGCAAGCCCAAATCCTTTGGTTGCTCAATCTTGGATAGGACTTGATATTAGCCTCAATGGACTATCAAGCAAAGATAAGTTGGCACAAATAATTTTTGAAAACCTTGGTTCTAATTTGACAAGTTTTTATGCAGACAATATTTACTTTTATAATGAAGGTGGAGAAATGATGGATACTGAGCCAACTGTGGCTGCTCCTATCCCCACATCAAGTCAAGAAAACGTAATTTCAATCTTTAGTGACGCCTTTACTAATATTGATGGCACAAACCTAAATCCAGATTGGGGACAAGCTACTGTTGTTTCAGAAAAAGAAATAGAAGGGAATAACACATTGGTATATACTGGATTGAACTATCAAGGTATTGAATTAGGAAGCTCTCAAGATGTTTCCGAAATGGATTTTTTACATCTTGACTATTGGACTTCTAATTCTTCAGCACTCAATACATTTGTAATATCACCAGGACCTATTGAAACTGGGTCGACATTACAAGTGCCAACTTCGGGATGGTCTTCTGTTGACATACCGTTAGGTGACTTCTCTCCTGTAAACTTAGCGGATTTGATTCAAATGAAATTTGATGGTAACGGCAACATATTTTTAGACAATATTTATTTCTATAAAGAAGAAAGTGCAGGGAACATGCCAACTCAAGCTGCACCTACGCCTACTCAGGATGAAAGCAATGTGATATCTGTATACAGTGACTCATATATGAATATAAATGGAATTAATATCAATCCTGATTGGGGACAAGCTACACAAGTTTCAGAAGTTGTAATTGATGGAAATACTACAATGCTATATTCAGGTTTAAATTACCAAGGTTTGGATTTAGGCGGATCTCAGGACTTACAGGAAATGGAATTTTTACACTTAGATATTTGGTCTGCAAATTCTACATCACTCAATACATTTTTAATAAGTAATGGGCCAGTAGAGAAGGCATATCCAATTATTGTTCCTACTTCTGGTTGGTCATCTATTGATATACCGTTAGGAGATTTTACACCTGTTGATCTATCCGACGTTTTCCAAATGAAGTTTGAAGGTGATGGCGAAGTATATTTAGACAATATATATTTTTATGGTACTGGGGGTAATGGTGGAGGTGATATGCCTACTCAAGCAGCACCAGTTCCAACTCAAAATGAAGCTGATGTTATTTCCGTTTTTAGTGATTCATATCAGAATATTGAAAACACTGATCTAAATCCAAACTGGGGACAAGCCACTCAGGTTTCTCAGTTAGATATACAAGGAAATAATACATTATTATATATTGGACTTAATTATCAAGGCATTACATTAGGCAGTCCTCAGGATGTTTCATCTAAGGAATCTTTTCATGTGGATATTTGGACTGCGAACTCTAAGCTTTTAAATGTTTCACTTATAAGTTCTGGACCTGCTGAAACAGCATATTCTCTGTCTGTGCCAACAAATGGTTGGTCGAGCATTGACATACAACTATCTGAATTCCCTGGAGTTGATTTAGGAGATATTATCCAATTAAAATTTGATGGTGATGGTGATATATATTTAGACAACCTATTCTTTTATGGTGATTCTGGAGGCGGCGGAATTGAACCTTCACAAGCAGCGCCTACACCATTGCAAGATGCTGGCGAAGTTACCTCTATATATAGTGACGCTTTTATAGATATACCAGGAACTGATTTTAATCCTAACTGGGGACAAGCTACAGTTGTTACTGAAGTCGAAATTGATGGAAACAGCACATTGCTTTATTCTGGATTAAATTATCAAGGTACTATGTTAAGCGTTCCACAAGATTTCTCTGATAGAGGATTTTTACATTTAGACTTTTGGTCAGTAAATTCTGATATGTTAAGTGTTTTTCTCATTAGCCCAGGTCCAAATGAAACCGCGGCCTCATTATCTGTACCAACATCAGGTTGGCGTAGTATAGACATTCCTTTATCAGCATTTTCAGGTGTTGATTTAGCAGACGTTATTCAATTTAAATTTGAAGGAAATGGAGATATTTATTTAGACAACATTTATTTTCATGGGACATCAAGCAACTCTGGATATACTATAGATTTACCAATTGATTTTGAAACAACTGGCAATGGTTCTAATTGGACGTGGTCAGTTTTTGAAAACGATTCTAATCCACCTGTAGAATTTGTGTCTAATCCTGATCCATCAGGCATTAATACTTCTTCGACGGTGGCTCAAATTACGGCACTACAGACAGGAAATCCTTGGGTAGGATGTGAAACTATGCATGGTTCCGATTTTACAACATTCACCTTAGATGAATCCAATGCGATTGTAAGGATTATGGTTTATAAATCTGTCATTAGTGACGTTGGATTAAAGTTTGCATTACCAAGTGGAGAAGCATTACCAGAAATAAAAGTTGCCAATACGGTTGTCAATCAATGGGAGGAGTTAACTTTCGATTTTTCAAGTAGAATTGGACATCCCGCAACAATTGGTCAAGATCAAATTGTTGTATTCCCTGATTTTGATCTAAATGGTAGAACTTCAGATAATGTGATTTATTTTGATAATATTACTTTCAGTGGAAATTAATGACTTACTGAAAGTCTTTGTTTATAAATTTAAAAATATAATACTTATGAGATTCAATAGTCCTTTATATATAAAATCTGCTTTTTTCATTTGTTTAGTCTTTTTAGTTGGAAGTTGTACAGACACTACTGAATTAAAAGAAAGGTCTTGGGATCTTGTTTGGGAAGACAACTTTGATGGAGATGCAGGAACACAAATAAATACCAATAACTGGGGTTACGATTTAGGAAGAGGTCCTAATGGAGATGGCTGGGGTAACGCAGAACTTCAGACATATACCAATGATGTTCAAAACGTTTCATTAGATGGTCAAGGAAATCTAATGATCACAGCACGAAACAATGGAGGATTTACATCTGGCAGAATTCTAACAAAGGGATTATTTGATCAGGCTTTCGGTAGGTTTGAAGCTAGAATTAAATTGCCTTATGGTCAAGGAATATGGCCTGCATTCTGGATGTTAGGTTCTAATATTGATGTTGTAGGATGGCCTCAATGCGGTGAAATTGATGTTTTGGAATTAAAAGGACAAGAGCCAAGTGTTATTCATGGTTCTTTACATGGTCCAGGTTATTCAGGTGGAAATCCAATATCAAAAAGTTATGGTCTAAATAATGATCGATTTGATTTGGAGTTCCATAACTTTGCTATTGAATGGGATGAGAATTCAATCAATTATATCGTTGATGATGTTATTTATCAACGCATTACAAAAGATGATGTACCTGGAGAATGGGTTTATGATCAACCTTTTCATATTCTTTTAAATGTTGCTGTAGGTGGTAACTATGTTGGCTTTCCAGCTGCTAATACACCATTTCCGCAAACAATGTATGTAGATTTTGTAAAAGTTTTTAAAGAGATAAACTAACTTACACCGCTCAATATTAAATGGGTGCTATTTTAAATAAAATAGTAGATAAAACAAATTATGCAAAAGCAGACTGAAACCAACTTTACAAATAAAGCTTATTCAATACGAATCAGTCTGATTGTTGCTCTTGGAGGTTTTCTATTAGGATTTGATAGTGCGGTTATTTCAGGTGCCGTTAAAGGTATAAATGAATTCTTTAGCATGTCCGATGCTATGCTGGGATTCGCAGTTGGCTGTGTAATTTTCGGCGCGATGGCTGGCAATCTTTTAGCAGGTCCTCTAGCCGATAAATATGGAAGAAAAAACGTATTGATTATAGTTGCTGCACTCTTTACAATCTCAGCAACTTGGTCAGCATTAGCTACAGGATATACAGAATTTATTATTGCAAGGATTATTGGTGGTGTTGGCATTGGAGGTGCTATTCTCATTGCCCCAATCTATATCGCAGAAATTGCTCCCCCTCAATTGCGAGGAAGCTTGGTTTCTTTTAATCAATTAAACATCGTTCTTGGAATCTCTGTTGCTTATTTTTCAAATTATTTTCTTGTTAATTATGGTAGCGAAAGTTGGAGATGGATGTTAGGGGTTGAAGCAATACCCGCCATTATATATTTTTTATCGTTGTTTACTGTTCCTAAAAGTCCAAGGTGGTTAATTCTTAATCAAAACAAATCAGACCTCGCATTTAAAACACTTGACAAAATTGGTGGTCATGAATATGCGAAATCTACGGTAGAGGAAATTCACAGAGGATTGCAAAAGCAAGAAGTTAAAGGTAAACTTTCTGATCTATTTAATAGCAAGTATGCCACGATCATGACCATTGCCTTGGGAATTGCATTCTTTCAGCAAATTACTGGCATCAATGCTATATTCTATTATGCACCTACCATTTTCGAACAAGCAGGAGGCAGTACTGATTCATCATTTTTACAAGCCATTGTAGTTGGATTAATAAACTTGGTTTTTACCTTAGTTGCTATTTGGCTTATTGATAGAATTGGACGAAAACCATTACTACTAATAGGAACTTTCTTTATGACTATCGCCTTACTATTAGCTGCTTTTGCATTTTATAATGCCACATACAATTTCAATTCTGATACGCTGAGCAAAATTGGAAATGAAGAAATAAAAAACAAATTAACATCGCTAGATGGACAATCATTTGCCAGTCAAACAATATTATTTAACGAAATAAAAAACAAATTAAGCGAAGACCAATTTATGCAATTTAAAAGGAATGAAATCACAAATTTAATTTCAATTAATTCAACATTGGTCTTGATCGCTATTTTGCTTTATGTAGCTGCATTTGCGATTTCGCTCGGACCTGTAATGTGGACTTTGATCTCAGAGATCTTCCCAAGTAAAATTAAGGGAATAGCAGTATCCGTTGTCGGTTTTTTCAATTCTTTGATTAGTTTTTCAGTTACACAAGTTTTCCCATGGGAATTGTCGAATTTAGGTCCCGCAACCACTTTTTCCATTTATGCTTTCTTGTCATTTTGTGCAATCTGGTTTGTCTATAAATATGTCATAGAAACAAAAGGTAAAACACTTGAAGAAGTAGAAATCTTACTTATTAATAAATAAAGAAATAAAGGAAAGAAATAAATGAATAATGAATTAACAGTTATGAAAAATGTGAAGGAACAGAAAAAAGTGCAAGATAAAAAAGAGATTACAATAGAAGATCTAAAAATAGACAACGAAGACTATTACAAGATTTCCAATTACGATGAGATGCGCCCATTCTTTATGAGTATCGTTAGTGATTCAAATCATTGGATGTTCATATCAAGTAATGGAGGATTAAGTGCTGGGAGAAAAAATGCAGAAAACGCATTATTTCCATACTACACTGATGATAAGATTACTGAATCTTCTGAAATTACAGGGAGCAAGACAATAATTTTAGCAAATAAAAACAATGATTCTCATCTTTGGGAACCATTCTCTGAGCGTTACTATGGCATTTATAATACTTCAAGAAATATCTATAAAAATACTTATGGAAATAAGATTTTATTTGAAGAAATAAATCATGACCTAGAGCTAACATTTCGATATCAATGGAATTCAAGTAACAAGTTTGGTTTTGTTAGGAAATCTGCTCTCATTAATAATAGTGAATCAAATATTGAATTACAAATATTAGACGGTATTCAAAATATATTACCCTGTGGTGTAGGTAGCGACTTACAAAATGCTTCGAGTAATCTTGTTGATGCTTACAAAAGAAGTGAGCTCATTAAAGATATTGGCCTAGGCATTTATGCACTGAGTGCTATCATTGTGGATAGAGCGGAACCTAGTGAAGCATTAAAAGCAAATATTGTTTGGTCATATGGAATTGACAACCCTAAAATATTATTGTCTTCATTGCAACTTAAAAACTTTAGAAATAGGTTAGGCGTGCAAGAAGAAGTTGATGTTAAAGCAGAGAAAGGGGCTTATTTAATAACGACAAACTTATTATTGTCTGCTAAAGGTGAAAAAAAATGGATGATCGCTGCAGATGTTAATAAAAATCATTCAACAATTGTAAAGCTATCTGAAACTTTAAGGTCTGTAAATCAAATTGATCAACTTGTAGAAAAAGATATTGATAAGGGAACAAAGCTTTTAATTGAGCTGAATGCAACATCAGATGGCATTCAACTTTCAGCAGATAAATTTAGAGACTCCAGGCATTTCGCTAACTCACTTTTTAATATCATGAGAGGAGGCGTTTTTGATAATAATTATCAAATTGAAAAATGGGATCTTAAAAACTACTTATCGATTGCAAATAAAAAAGTATTTGCAAATTGTGCAGAACTTTTAAATAGCCTTCCTGAATCGTTTTCTTTGTTTAAATTAAAGGAGATAGCTGACCAGACTGATAATAAAGACTTTAAGAGATTGTGTTCAGAATATATGCCTCTTAAGTTTAGCAGAAGACATGGTGATCCAAGCAGACCTTGGAACAAATTTTCTATAAATACACGAAGTGAAATTGATGGTTCTAAGATTTTGGACTATGAAGGGAATTGGAGAGATATCTTTCAGAATTGGGAAGCCCTTGCGCATTCATTCCCTAATTTTATAGAAAGTATGATTCATAAATTTTTGAATGCGACAACATTTGAAGGCTATAACCCATACCGCGTAACAAAGAGTGGATTTGATTGGGAAACAATTGAACCAGATAATCCATGGTCATATATTGGATATTGGGGAGATCACCAAATTATTTATCTATTAAAATTCTTAGAATTTATTGAAAATAAATCACCAGGAAGATTGGAAAGTTATTTTGACAAAGATTGTTTTGTCTATGCTAATGTCCCTTATCGTATTAAAAGCTATCAAGATATTCTAAAGAACTCTAAAGATACCATTGAATTTGACTTTGACTCTGATAATGAAATAGAAAAGGGTAGAGAAGAAATAGGATCAGACGCTTCTTTATTAATGGACGAGAATCATTCCATTTATACCGTGAACTTCGTTGAAAAGATACTGGCTACCTTATTAGCAAAATTATCAAACTTTATTCCTGAAGGTGGTATTTGGATGAATACACAACGTCCAGAATGGAATGATGCGAATAATGCTTTGGTCGGAAATGGTGTATCGATGGTCACCCTTTACTATTTAAGAAGATTTCTAATATTTTTCAACAAGCAATTAGCCGATTCGAATAAGGAGCGGATTGAAATTTCAAATGAACTTATTATATTTTACAAACGCGTTGTTAAAGTGTTTGAAGATAATCAACATTTATTGTCTGGAAAAATTAATAATACACAACGCAAACAGATTCTTGATGAGTTGGGTGAAGCTGGAAGTGATTATCGAACTCATATTTATAAGCAAAAGTTTTGGGGCGAAAAAAGAACAATCTCAATTAATGGTTTAAAACGATTTGTAGATTTAAGTTTGAAGTTTTTAGAGCATACCATTGATGCCAACAAAAGAGAAGACAATTTATATCATGCATATAATTTAATGACAATTGAAGATGATAACAATGTCTCTATTTCGTATTTAAGTGAAATGCTAGAAGGTCAAGTAGCAGTTCTCAGTTCAGGCTACTTATCTCCACAAGAAGCTCTTTATGTTTTAGATGCTCTGAAAAGAAGCAAACTATTTAGAGATGACCAATACAGTTACGTTCTCTATCCAAACAAGAATTTGCCACGATTTATGGATAAAAACACAATTCCAAAAGATGATGTTGAAAAATCTGAATTACTAATGCAACTTATTGCAAGTGAAAACAAGCAAGTCATTGATAAGGACGTAACAGGCGATTATCATTTTAATGGAAATATTAAAAATGCCAATGACTTAAAGGATATTTTAGATTCACTTTCCCATTCAAATTATTCTTCTTTAACTTCGAATGAAATCAGTAAAGTGCTTAATATTTTTGAAGGCGTTTTTAACCACAAAGCTTTCACTGGAAGATCAGGAACATTTTATGGCTACGAAGGCTTAGGATCAATATACTGGCATATGGTTTCTAAATTGCAGTTGGCTGTTCAAGAATGTTGTTTTAATGCTGTTGAATTAAATGCAAGCGAAGAAATTATAGGCAGGTTACTTGAACATTACTATGAGATAAATGAAGGTATTGGTGTACACAAACCACCTTCATTGTATGGAGCATTCCCAACAGATCCTTACTCACATACACCTGCAGGAAGAGGTGCACAACAACCCGGAATGACAGGTCAAGTCAAAGAAGATATTCTGTCAAGATTTGGAGAATTGGGTGTGTTTGTAAAAAATGGTAAGCTTTATTTCAATCCTTGTTTATTAAGAAAAGATGAATTTATTAATTCTTCAAAAGTTTTTAAATATGTAGATGTTTCTTTTCAACACAAGGAATTTAATCTTGAAGAAAATTCACTATGTTTCACATATTGCCAAGTTCCAATTATATTCAAAATTTCAGATAAAAATAGTTTAGAAGTTATTTACAAAGATGGTTCAATTGCAAAATCAAATGATTTAAGTCTTGATTTGGAAGCCAGCCAAAAGATATTTGAAAGGACAGGTGATGTAACAAAAGTTATTGCACATTTAAATAAAACTGATTTACGATAACACAAAATCATTTTTAAATTATGAAAAGAATTAAATATTCAATTTCTATTACAACACCTTTTATGGTACTAGTCTTGATGCTCTTTTCTTCCTGTGGTAAAAACAGTACTCATAAAAAGAATAACGATACTGAATCAAAAAAAATAATGACTGCAAAAGATATTTTAGGTGACCCTAACTACTTAGCAATGTCCTATGGTGGGTATAGGAATAAGAATCATGATATTGAACCTACCATTGATGAGCTTAAAGATGATATGAAAATATTGTTTGCGATGGGTGTTAGAATAGTTAGAACTTATAAGGTCCATCTACCTCAAGCTGCTAATTTACTTAAAGCCATTTCTGAGTTAAAAAAAGAAGATAATGATTTCGAAATGTATGTCATGTTGGGTGCTTGGATAGATTGCAAGAATGCTTGGACAGATATCGCTCCAGATCACGATACAGAAAGCGAAATGAACAAGCCTCAAATCGAAGAAGCTGTAAGACTTGTTAATAAACACCCAGATATTGTCAAAATTATTGCAGTTGGCAACGAAGCTATGGTTAAATGGGCTGAATCTTACTATGTTCAACCTGAAGTTATTTTAAAATGGGTCAATCACTTACAAGAACTAAAAAAGTCAAATAAACTACCTAAAGATCTATGGGTTACAAGTTCCGATGACTTTGCTTCTTGGGGAGGTGGTGGTGGAGAATACCATACAAAAGACTTAGAAAAATTATATCATGCTGTGGATTATATCTCTATGCATACTTATCCATATCATAATACACATTATAACCCAGAATTTTGGGGAGTACCAGAAAATGAAGAAGAATTAACAGAGATACAAAAAATAGATGCAGCGATGTTTCGTGCTAGAGATTTTGCAAAAAATCAATTTAATAATGTTACAAATTATATGAAAAGTATTGGTATAGACAAACCAATACATATTGGTGAAACAGGATGGGCAACAACTTCAAATGGATATTATGGACCTAAAGGTTCGAAAGCAACTGATGAATATAAGGAAGGACTGTATTATAAATTAATGAGAGAGTGGACAAATGCTAATAGTATTTCATGTTTCTATTTTGAAGCTTTTAATGAACCATGGAAAGATGCTCACAATAAAAATGGATCTGAAAACCATTTTGGCTTATTTACAACTGACGGGCAAGCAAAATATGCTTTATGGAATTTAGTAGATGATGGTATTTTTAATGGCCTTACCAGGGAAGGAAATGCCATATCTAAAACTTATAATGGCGACACCGACGCTATGATGAAAAATGTGTTGGTTCCACCAACTGCCAAGCAGATATCTGCAAATCGTGAAGGCAATAAATAATAATGAATAGAAAAATAATACAAGATGAATCAAACGAAATATTTAATCTTAACTATTCTTTTTTGCACTATGATAAGTTGTAATGAAAAACAACCAACATTAAATATTGAAGCATATGAGACTTCTGCAAGTGGTGACAAGCTTAAGCCTATTACTGAATTTCCTACTGGAAAAACAGAGAATGTAATTAAAATTTTACCTGAAGAAAAGTTTCAAACTATGACTGGCTTTGGTGGATCATTTACTGAGGCATCCGCTTATTTGCTAAACAAACTTAGCTTACAGAATAGAGAAAAAATATTGGAAGCTTATTTCGGTGATAATGGTGCAAGATATTCATTAACCAGAACACACATGAATTCTTGTGACTTCTCTTTAAGTAACTATTCCTATGCTCCTAAGGAAAATGATATTGAATTGACAAGTTTTAATATAGAAGAAGATCGTGATGATCTGATTCCAATGATCAAGGATGCCATGTCTATTTCCACAGATGGTTTTAAAATCATAAGTTCACCATGGACTGCACCTCCTTGGATGAAAGATAATAAGGATTGGCGTGGAGGAAAATTACTTCCCGAATACTACGAAACATGGGCATTGTTTTTTTCAAAATATATAGAAGCTTATTCAGCAGAGGGTATTGACATTTGGGGATGTACAGTTGAGAATGAACCACTTGGCAACAACAACAATTGGGAAAGCATGCATTATACACCTGATGAGATGACTGCATTTGTTCAAAACTTCCTTGGGCCAAAATTAGAATCTGATGGTCATAATGTAAAGATATTTGGCTATGATCAAAATCGCGGGCATGAATTAAATGAATGGGTTGAATCAATGTACAGAAATGATGAGACCTCTAAATATTTTGATGGTACTGCTGTTCATTGGTATGCTAGTACATACGATTATTTTGGTGAGTCATTACAATATGCACACAGTAAAGCTCCTGACAAACATTTAATTCAGTCTGAAGGATGTGTAGATGCTGAAATTCCAAAATGGCAAGACGACAATTGGTACTGGTCAAAAGAAGCAACAGATTGGGGATGGGATTGGGCTCCTGAAGAAGATAAACATTTACATCCCAAATATGCACCTGTCAATCGTTATGCACGAGATATTATTGGTTGTATGAATAATTGGGTAGATGGTTGGGTTGATTGGAATATGGTCCTAGACAGACAAGGGGGTCCAAACTGGTTTAAAAATTGGTGCGTTGCTCCTATTATTGTAGATCCTGATCAGGACGAAGTTTACTTAACACCTATTTATTATGTCATGGTACATTTCAGTAAATATATTAGACCTGAAGCTAGGAGAATAGGATTCGAAAATTCTGATTCAGATATAATGGTAACTGCTGTCGAAAATACTGATGGTTCTATTGTTGTAGTTATCTTTAATGAAGGAGAAAATAAGAAAAGCACTTCTCTTTCTTTGGATGATAAACAAGCAAACATTGCTATCAGCCCTCAATCGATTCAAACGATTTTAATACCAAAGAATAAAAATATATAAATATGTCAACTGCCACAACCAAAGTTCCACTTAGTCAGAAGGTCGCATTTGGAGTTGGAATGCTTGCTAATCAAATGTTCCCAGCTGTTTTAGGAATCTTTATGGTAGTATTGGTTAAGGATCTTGGATTTCCAGGATGGATGTGGGGTGTTATCTATTTTTTCCCAAGAATATTTGATTCAATTACTGACCCAATTATGGGATTCATTTCTGATAACACAAGATCTCGATGGGGACGTAGAAGACAATATGTCTTTCTTGGTGCTATCATCATGGGCGTGGCATTTATAATAATGTGGCAGTTGTACAAGGAAAATAGTATTGAGTATAATTTTACATACTTCATACTTTGGTCATTTGTATTTTATCTTGGCATAACCATTTTTAGTGTTCCATATGTTGCAATGGGATATGAGATGAGTAACGACTTTCATGAACGCACCAACATCATGGCAGTTGCTCAATGGATTGGACAATGGGCATGGGTTATTGCTCCTTGGTTTTGGGTTATAATGTATGATCCAGAATGGTTTCCATCCGCAGAAATGGCTACACGAGAACTCGCAATTTGGGTTGGAATAATTTGTATGATATTCGCGATGGTACCAGCCATATTTATAAAGAGTGAATCAACATTAGATAATGAAGATTATTCTCCATTAACCTTTCAGAACATAGGAAGTAGCTTAAAGGAAATTTTCCAAGGATTTGCTGAAGCATTTAAATGTATCCCATTTAGAAAATTGTGTATTGCTACCTTTTTTATATTCAATGCATTTAATACTATAGCAGCATTTTCATTCTTCATAGTTGTCTATTACTTATTCAGTGGTGATGCTGCAGCAGCTGGTTTATGGCCTACACTTTTTGGGAGCCTTGGAGCGATAGTTACAACATTCTTAGTCATACCAATTGTGGCTAAAATGTCAAAAGTAATGGGCAAAAAAAATGCATTCCTGCTATCTCAAGGAATATCATTAATTGGATATATTATGTTGTGGTTTCTATTTATTCCAGGTAAACCATACATGTTTATTTTTGCTTTACCATTTTTCTCATTTGGAATTGGCAGCTTATTTACATTAATGATGTCAATGACAGCCGACGTAATTGATCTCGATGAATTAAATTTTGGTCAACGTAGGGAAGGTATATTTGGAGCCATTTATTGGTGGATGGTTAAATTTGGTTTTGCCATTGCTGGTGGTTTAAGTGGCGCAATACTATCTTTTGTTGGTTTTGATTCTAATATTGCTGTTCAGTCAGAGGAAGCACTTGTTGGGCTGCGATTATTTTACTCTGGTGTTCCTATGCTGGGTACAATGATAGCCATGTGGGTAATGCGTGATTACAGTGTAAGTGAAGAAAGAGCAAATGAAATTAGAGCTGAATTAGATAGAAGAAAAAATATAGAACCAAAACTTTCTTCTTATTATCAAACTGATAAACTATTATCGTTAATAGGCAAAGACTTCAGCTTAGAGTCTGAATCTGATATTGACTTTAGTCCAATGTCAATAGACCAAATAAAGAATGTATTTTCTGAAACTTTGAATAAAGGAATGCACGGTCTTTGTTTCAGTCCATACTTAGAAGGACAAAATATTGGAGATCAATTATCAGAAACGCAAATTATCAGGCGAATGGATATTATTGCGCCATATACAAAATGGATCCGTTCATTTTCTTGCACAGAAGGAAATGAATTTATACCTAAGGTAGCGCATGAAAAAGGACTAAAGACAATGGTTGGTGCTTGGATAGGAAGTAATAAAGACCAAAATGAAAAAGAAATAAATGCTTTAATTAACCTAGCAAAACTTGGTTATGTCGATATTGCAGTTGTTGGAAATGAGGTACTTCTTCGAAACGAACTTTCTGAGGAAGAACTTTTAGGATATATAAAAAAGGTAAAAGCTGCAATACCTAACTTACCTATTGGTTATGTTGATGCCTATTATCAATTTCTTGAAAGACCTAGCCTCGTAGAAGCTTGTGATTTAGTATTGGCGAATTGCTATCCTTTTTGGGAAGGTTGTAATATTGATCAGGCATCAGGTTATTTAAGACAAATGTTTGCAGTAACTCAAGCTGCAGCTAAAGGTAAACCTGTCATTATTACAGAAACAGGTTGGCCAAATAAAGGTGATAATACAAATAGTGCAGAGCCTTCAAATGGTAATGCCATGAAATATTTTATCAACACAAGTAGATGGGCAAATCAAGATGATATTTATTTGTTCTATTTCTCATCTTTTGACGAATCTTGGAAAGTACATCATGAAGGTGATGTTGGAGAACGATGGGGATTATGGGACAAAAATGAAAAAATAAAATATTAATAATATTCTCATTTCAATAGATTACTTATATTGTAGCAAAATTAAATTATAACAATGTCGTATAGGGAAGGACATCAATTTTCTTTAAAAAATATAGATTTATCAGAAAGCCGTGGCGTTGACTTTGGAAAGCATTCATTAGATGATTTGAAAGCGCTCTGGAGGAGCACCTTAAACAGCGGAATGCACGGGCTTTGCTTTAGTCTTTATGAAGACGGACAAGGTCCTGGTAATGATATTACTGAAGAACAAGTCCGAAGGAGAATGGAAATTATAAAACCTTATACAAAATGGGTAAGATCTTTTTCATGTACTGAAGGAAATGAATTTATTCCAAAAATAGCACATGAATATGGCATTAAAACATTAGTAGGAGCCTGGTTAGGAGATGATCCGGAGATTAATGAGCGAGAAATTAATGGACTCATAAAGTTAGCCAATGAAGGATATGTAGATATTGCAGCAGTAGGAAATGAGGTCATGTACAGAAGGGATTTGACAGAAGAAGAATTATTGAATTTTATAAAGGAAGTAAAAACAAGTATTCCTCAAAATATACCTGTTGGATATGTAGATGCTTACTATGAATTTTCCGCTAGACCTAATATTACTGAAGCATGTGATGTCATTTTAGCAAATTGCTATCCATATTGGGAAAGTTGCCATTTTGACTATTCATTACTTCACATGAAACAAATGTATCATCAGGCCAAAAGTGCTGGTAATGGTAAAAAAGTAATAATCACTGAAACTGGTTGGCCAAGTCAAGGAACAAACTTAAACGAGGCTTTTCCGTCTTGTGAAAATGCAATGAAATATTTTATTAATAGTCAAGTTTGGTCTGCAAAAGAAGATATAGAAATGTTCTATTTTTCTTCATTTGATGAATCATGGAAAGTGGGACCCGAAGGAGATGTTGGAGCCTATTGGGGCTTATGGGACAAACATGAAAAACTAAAATTCTAACCTAATTAATATCTACAAACGATAATGAGAAATTTAAATATGCCATTTACTTATGGCCGAGCCATTTGCTATTCTGGATTTAGAGAGGGACAGCAGCCTGGAGGAATTTGCCCAAGTTATGAGCAGATTAAAGAAGATTTATTAATACTACATAATGAATGGCAGTACTTAAGACTTTACGATTGTGATCAGCATGCCGAAACTGTTCTAGAAGTTATAAAAAATGAAAAGTTAGATTTCAAAGTAATGCTGGGAGCTTATATAATAGCTGAAATGAACAATTTTGGTTGCCCATGGGGAGGTGGCACTTATAGCGAAGAGCAATTGAAAGCTAATAGGAATTATAACTTAACAAGAATAAAAAAGCTTATTAAGCTTGCCAATCAATATCCTGACATAATATGTTCTTTGTCTACTGGCAATGAAGCATGCGTAGATTGGACAGACCATTACGTTCCTGTTGAGCATGTAATTGAATACGTAAAAATGATAAAAAAGAGCGCTTCTCAGCCAGTAACGTTTTGTGAAAATTACGTTCCTTGGCTCAATAAACTAAAACCCTTGGTTGAGGAAGTTGACTTCATATCAGTTCACACTTATCCTGTTTGGGAATATAAGCATATTCACGAGGCTCTAGAATACACAAAAGACAACTACAATGTAGTGGCACATATGTATCCTGAAAAACCTGTTGTTATCACTGAAGCAGGATGGGCAACTAATTCAAATGGACGTGGAATTCAACCACATAATGTTAATGAAGAACTGCAGAAAGTTTACTATAATGATTTGATGGAGTGGACTGATAAAGAACAAATACTATGTTTCGTTTTCGAAGCTTTTGATGAAACTTGGAAAGGATCTGCACATCCTCTTGAACCAGAAAAACATTGGGGATTATTTAAAATGGATCGAACGCCTAAGTTGGTAGTAGAAAATATAAATATCGTTTGATATCAATGTTAAAAAACCACATGTTAACGAGAAAGCTATTAACTTTTTTATTAAAAAAATAATTCTATTTGATTTCATAAAGTTTATACTTACCTGTTTTTCCTTTTAATGAAGTTTCATACAAATTATAATCAAGGCAATTAGAATTGAAAGCAAGCCCGAACGAAATCGAATAAAAAATGTTTTAAAGTCAAATCCTGTCAATCTTGAATAGAGGTCAACATAAAAAATGATTCGTCAATGAAATAAGGCCAAAAAGTATTGAGATCCGCAAGGAGACAATCATTACCCCAATGGTATCAGGTAGTTTTAAAAACTTATTATTTAACAAACATAATGTGGCAGACAATCCAAGAAGTGCAATAAATGTCTTAGTCATTTATTTGGCTTAATATGTTTCAATTAAAAATGAATCCTAACTAGGGGCATGTAACATTAACACTTTGTACTGTTCCATCATTAATAACAGTAATCATCCAACAATTGCCATCGGGTGACCTAACGATTATTCCAGAGTATAGATTATCCAAAAAGATATTGTTTTCAATATGCATTAATTCATCTACTACATTATTGGAATCACATACATCACCAATGCCATCATTATCAATATCTTCTTGAGTGGGATTAGGATTTAAAGGGCAGTTATCAACTGAATTTTCCACGCCATCCCCATCGTCATCGTCATCATCATTGACTGTTAACGTGTGTGTACCAACAGCACCTATTTCTGCATCGATCCCACCAGAAACATTTATAATATTAAAGATCAGCGTTTCGTTTGGCTCAATATCAGAATCATCAATCAATTGAATATCAAAACAGATATTAGCTGTTGAATTAGCTGGGAATGTGAACGATTCTAACGGATTTATAGCCACAATATCAACACCATTAGTAATGGTACTCGTAGGATCAAGTTCTACATCAAAACTTGTGCTTGCAGTCGCGCTTGGGTTTGAAATCTCAACACAAACATCAATGGCTGGAATATAATCCTCTTGAACCATTGTCGCATTTGATAAAAAAGAAACTGTAGTTCCAGGTAGAATAATAAGATTTGCAGTAACATCTGTTACATTACCGCATAAATCTTCAATGGTGAATGTAACTATTTCCGATTGATCACAATCTGTATTTCCAGCCCAATCATTCGTTATTACAAAGTCTGATTGATTAGATGTACAATTATCTGAAAACACGGTATTGCCTACAGCGTCTAACCAGTTCGCAATTTCTGTATCTATTGTAGCAGGATCACATGCTACTGTTAAATCTGATGGAGGCGTGTCAATAGTGGGTTCAGTGTTATCTTCAATAATAAAAGTTGCAGTAGTAGAAATTGAAGAATTACCACACTCATCTTCAACCCAAAAGTCAACGGTTATTTCGCCACTTTCGCTTCCTGATCCGCAATTATACATAAGATCCATAATATCAACTGGATCAGGATTGGTGTACCAGGTCAATTCTGAAATATTTGCACAATCATCTAAAAAGGTTGCATTAGCATGATTGTTAACCCAAGCCATAAGTTGGGCTGCATTTGTTGCAACATCACATTCAATAATATCATCCTCTGCCGGATTATTTAAAGTTGGAGGAGTGGTATCTTCAATCGTCACAGTGATTGACACAATATCATCCGGTTCTACAGCACAAACATCCTCTGCCCAGATATCAATGGCTATGATATCATCACAACTGAAATTGCCTGGATCACTATAATCCCAACCAATAATTGCTGGGTTTGCACATCCAGCAAAAGTCGCAGAAAAACTGTTCAAATAATCTAGGACTTCTTGATTATTTTCAATATCGTCGCATTCTAGAGTAATATCGGAAGGTGTTGCTGGAGCCCAAGTTGCCTGAGCACTAATGTTTATACCCAATAAAAACAAGGTAGTTACTAATAATAGCTGTTTCATAATTAATAAAGTCTAAAGAAGTTCTATAAATAATCTATAATTTAAACGTAATAGAAAGGTATTAATTATGCTAGATATTTTCAAGTCTAAACTTTATTGAAGTGATAAGCTCAGCAATTTATACTATAAATGATTTTCTAAACATAAAAAAAGTCTTATAAATAAGATTTATAAGACTTCTTGAAAAAATTAGTGACCGCGGGAGGAGTCGAACCCCCAACCTCCTGAGCCGTAATCAGGTACTCTATCCAATTGAGCTACGCGGCCATTTTTTTCGGATGGCAAATATATACAAATTTTAGAAATGAATTTTGCTCAAAATAAGCGCAGATACCATATCTAAAATACTAATCTACGTCAAACCTATAAGCAGCAAAAAACTCTAAACTTGGACCCGCTTGTAATAAATCTCCAGCATTAAATGCTGCTAGAATTCCTAACCGCAAAGAAGTATAACGACCACCAACATCCTTCATGATGACACCACCAGAAAATGATAGGTCACTAATTGTAGAATAGTTTAATCCAGCCCAAAATGTTTCTTCCATTTCATACTTCATACCAACAACAATGTCAATCAGTTCAGGATTTACAAAGCTTAATTGAATGCTTGGTTCTATATAGGAGTCATAATTGAAAAACTTAAGTCCTATATTACCAAAGTAATGACGCACTCGCTGTGCATCACCCGATTCCAATAATAACTTACCTGATAAAAACTGCATTGTAGACATTCCAAAATAAAAAATGTTTTCTCTTGCAAATTCTTTTGTACTTGAAAAGTATGCAAAGCCTAATCCTACACTTGGGTTAAACTTAGATTCTGTTTGCATGCCAAATAAAGGATCTCCTGATTGATTTACCAGTTCACCATTAGGATTAAATCGATATTGATAAAAATAACCACTCACGCCTAGCGCTAGGTGATCATCATCTTTCAAAACCTCTTTTAATTTATAAGCATAATTTAATTGTAATCCCAACTTTGAAACAGGGCCTGTTTTATCTGAAACAATAGCAGCACCTGCACTCATATTCATATCCACAAAAGGATATTGCAATGATACAAAAGCTGTATTAGGCGCATTATCAAATCCAACCCATTGCTTTCTAAAAAAACCAGTGTACATCATATCAGTACCAGGCGCCGTAAAAGCAGGATTCCAAAAATGCGCCAAATCTTGCGTAGGGGTTGTAAAAGGCAATTGTTGCGCTTTCAATACGCTCACAAATCCTATTAGAACGAATATATATAGTAATTTTTTCATGGTTAGTTTCTTAGTAAAGTGATGCTCTTTTTGATTTTGAAATTTGAAAACTCGAGTATATAATAATAGGTATCAGCTGGCAATTCAACACCATCTCGAGTACCATCCCATCTCAGTTCATCATTTTGATATCCTCTCTTTTTAAATATAATATTCCCCCATCTGTTAAAGACAGTAAGCACATTATCTGGATAAGCTTCCAATCCTCTGAATTCTAATGCATCATTAAATGAATCACCATTAGGCGTAATTAATGTTACGGGCTTCAAGACTTCTGTTGGATCTTCAAGGATACAAATTTCAACATCATCTGTATCGCGACATCCGTTTTCATCTGTCACGGTTACGGTAAATGTAGCTTCAGTAGTTAACTCTATGATTGGATTTGGAATATTAGATGATCCTACGATCAAGTCCGTATTATCCCAACTGTAGCTCGTACCTCCTGAGGCTAATAATTCAAAACTTAATCCTGCTATGGCGCAAGTATCTTGACCTGCATCAGCCTCCGGTAAATCATTCACAATGACTTCCACCGATAAATCAGCTACATTACCCGGGCAATTGTCACTGACTTGGACCGTGTAAGTTGTATTAGCTGATGGGCTTGCAATAGGCGTTGCCACATTTGTAGCTGATAATGTCCCATTAACATCTGTCCAATTATAAAACAATCCACCACTGGCCTCTAAAGTAACTGATTCACCCTGACAAACATTCACTCTATCCGCTAATACCATTGCGTTAATAGGAGGGAAATATGTAATAGTAAATTCTTCAGTAGCCGAACAACCGAATTGATCCTCAACAGTTAAAGATGCGTTTTCTGTTGTAATCGATGTAAATGATTGAAAACCTATTGTGACATTAGGTCCCGATGCAGTTATTCCATCCCAGAAATATGATTCAAAATTTGCATCAATATTAATTTCTTCCGATTCACCAGGACACAATTCAATATCATTAATAGAAATAATCGGGTTAGAAACTTCATTAACTACGACTTCTTCAGAAACGATACATCCATCATCAGATTCAACTTCGATAATATAAGTGCCCGGTGTTAAAACATCAAAAGTCGTGATATCATTTGCAACTATATTGCCATTGAGATTCCATCTGATAATATCAGCATTTGTCGATATAGATATTGTTGCAGATGTTCCTGTACAGAAATTCTGTTCATTGGGCACTACCAATTCTGGAGGATCAAAAAATGTTACTGTCACTTCGTCCGTTGAAGTACATCCGATACTGGTTCGAACTTCAACACTATAATCACCACTTTCAGAGACAGTTAATGTACTTGAATTTTCTCCTACAATTACACTGTTATTTCTTGACCATGTATATGTATATCCAATTGTGTGATCGATTTCAAACACAATATCAGTACCAGCACAAGCTGTTTGATCTTCTCCCAATTCTACTTCTGGTAAAGATCGGAATGTCACTTCAAATTCTGATACTGTTTCACAACCAATGCTGTTAAAGCTTACAAAAGCATATTCGCCTGACGCTACAATATCCAAAGATAAATCCGAATCATTTAATACGGCTCCTGATTCATCTCGCCATTCGAATGATGTACCGGTTGTTGTAAATTCCATTGTAAACGTTTCACCCTCACAAAGAGTAGGAATTGGAATAGGTGTATTGGTTGAATAGTCTTCCACCGCAACTTCTAATGTTTGCGATGAAAAGCATCCCGCAACTGTATTTGTGACGACTGCAATATATTCTCCACTTTCTGTTATTTCTAATGATGGGTTAGTAGCGGAAGGTATTTCTGTGCTGCCATTAAACCATTGCACTGTTTCATCAGCATCTAGAAAAATTGATATGGTAGCTGGCAATTCGTCTGAACAATATGATTCATTACCAACAATTGAAAAAACTGGATCATTTATAGTTGTTACAACAATCGTATCTCTGGCTTCACATGCTGTTCCAGATCCAACAACTGCAACGTATTCACCTCCAACTTCTATGTCAAGTGAAGTGTCATCTTGAAATTCAATTAAATATCCATCTTGGTACCATTCAATGACTGTCACATTAGAAGTCGCAAGAACTATCGCAGAACCTCCTCTACAAAACGAAAGGGTAGAATCTAATTCAATTTCTGGCTGTGCGATAAATGTAACTTCACTCGTATCGCGACTGACACAATTATTTCCATCAATTGCTTCAACTGTATAAATACCAGAAGCACTGACTTCTAAACTTGCCACATCACTATCTTGAAGGATGCCAGTCTCATTTTGCCAAATAAATTGATAGTCACCATCATTGCCTACTGTAAGTGTCACCGTTGTGCCTTCACAACCCACTTCATTTGACAACATATCAATTTGCGGTGCTGGCACTAAATTAACTTCAATAGTATCGCTTGTAGAACAACTGGCATTTGCTTCTGCTGTTACTATATAAGTTCCTGATTGAGTTACTTGTAACATTTCATCATCAGCGCCTACAATAATCTCATTATCTAAAGTCCATGAAGTTGCAAATCCATTCGCGTCTACATTTAAAACTAAGTCTGCACCTTCACAAACATCATTGATATCTTGACCCAGATCCAAAGTCGGCAATTCTGTAAAAGTTATTTGTACTGTATCAAGTGTTGTACAATTCCCTGCATTGGTCACTTCCACATAATATATATCAGACATGCTGACCTCTAACAGATTGGTATCAGTAGATAAAGCGCCTTGGCTTTCTGCAGACCAAACAAAAACATTGGAAGCATCTCCACCATCTAGAAAAACATCATCTTCTGGACAAGCAGAACGATCTTCACCAAGGTCAACGACTGGTGCGTCGAAAAAGGTAACATTCACTGTGTCACTAACAGAACAATCTGCACTGGCTGAAACTTTCATAATGTATTCACCTGACTCGGTTACTGACAATGATTCTTGATCTTCTCCAGCTATAACGGTACCATTGAAAAACCATTCAACTCCAAATCCTAAAGCAAGATCACTTAAAGTTACATCAACACCTTGACATACATTTACATCGGCCCCCAATGATAAAATTGGAAGAGGTGTAAAATCAATCCGAACGGTATCAGTGACTGTACACAAATCATCGGTTGTTACATTACAAATGTATGTGCCTGATTCAGTAACTTCCAATACATTACTTGTTTCTGATAAAATGCCATCTGTGATGGTTAGCCATTGATATGTATGACCCAAATCGTCAACTGTTAATGCAATAACATCTCCTGGGCAAGCAGAACGATCATCTCCTAAATCAAGAGTTGGAAATAAATTATAGGTTACATTTATAGTATCCGAAACCGAACAAGTTGGTCCAGCATTTACTTTTGCAATATATTCACCAGATTGATCAGCGACTATCTCATCATCCGTGACTCCTGCAATTAAAGTTCCATTGTAATACCATTCTAAATCAAATCCTTCAGAATTAGCAACTATGGTGTAGATTTCATCCTCACAATTTGAGATATCAGAACCTAATCCTAAAATTGGTAAGTCAGTAAACGTAATTTCAACCATATCTATGGTAGAGCAACCATCCTTAGTAGCCGTCACGGTAAAAACACCATCTTCAGTCACTTCCAATATATTTGAAGTCTCAAGCAGTATCCCATCTTCTGCACTTTCCCAAACATATGTGGCACTTGGATCTCCTGCGTCTAAAACAACGACATCCCCAGGACAAGCCGAACGATCATCTCCTAAATTAACCGTTGGAGAAGGAGCAAAAGTAACATTTACAATATCTTCAGAAACGCAAGTTCCCCCTTCATCAATTGATATCCTATATTCACCTGCTTGGGTAACTTCTAAAGTAGATGTGTTTGCACCAACAATAATTTGATTATTAAAATACCAATCGACCATAAAGCCGTTAGTTTCACTGCTCAATATGACAGGAGTACCTTCACATCCTGTCACATCTTCACCTAAGTCCAATTCTGGAACTTCTGAAAAATTAACTACGATTGTGTCATTTGCTGGGCAGAATGTAGTAGTGCTTGAGGCAGCTACATAGTAAGTGCCTGAAGTCGTCACCGACAAAGAGTTGGTTATGTTTGGTAAAACACCATCTGCTTCTGAAGACCAAATAAATGTGGCATTCAGATCATCTACGACCAAATCAATAATTTCTCCTGGACAAGCAGAAATCATATCTGGAAAATCTACATCGGGCGCAT
>JABDKX010000185.1 GCA_013001975.1 Saprospiraceae bacterium
ACTAGCGGGAAAGACATTGGACCTTGATTAAAGTTTCCATTTATTTTATCTCCATCTTTCGTTAGCCTCCCTTCAAAAGTGAGTTGAAGTTGCTTAGCTGTAATCTTTAATTGATGAGCATCGAAAATGCATGTATCAGTAGGTATGCCAAATGCACCTTGATCTGGACTGTCTAAAGTTGCTATTAATGCATCTCCATTTTCTTCTACATTAAAAGCAATGGCTAGTTTTTGACCTTGGATATCTAAGGTGCCTGACCATTTTCCAATAACAGATTGTCCATAAGATATTGATACGATACAAATTATAAAAGTTAATGAAAGAGACTTTTTCATTTTCATTTTTTAAGTTAATTAATATGTATTAAAGAATGTCTTACATATTTCTTCTGTACTGACCACCTACTTCGAATAATGAATGCGTAATCTGACCCAGCGTACATTTTTTACACACTTCCATCAGTTTGTTAAACATATTTTCATTATTTATCGCTGCTTTTTGCAAATCTTCTAAAAGTTGTTTGGCATCATTTTCATATTGGGATTTTAATTGCTCGACAGTACTAATTTGATATTGCTTTTCTTCTTCTGTAGCACGGATGACTTCACTTGGTGTTATAGTTGGTGACCCTTTAGAACTTAAAAAAGTATTCACACCAATGATAGGATATTCACCGCTGTGCTTTAAGTGTTCGTAATACATACTTTCCTCTTGGATTCTTGAGCGCTGATACATTGTTTCCATAGCACCTAAGACACCACCTCTTTCCGTTAACCTGTCAAATTCAGATAAAACAGCTTCTTCCACAAGATCTGTCAACTCTTCAATTATAAATGCACCTTGGATTGGGTTCTCATTTTTAGCTAATCCTAACTCTCTATTAATTATAAGTTGGATTGCCATTGCGCGTCTAACGGACTCTTCAGTTGGCGTAGTAATAGCTTCATCATAAGCGTTGGTATGCAACGAATTACAATTATCATAAATAGCATACAATGCTTGAAGGGTTGTTCTTATATCATTGAAATCTATTTCCTGGGCATGCAATGAACGACCAGAAGTTTGAATATGGTATTTCAACATTTGAGCTCGTGCATTGGCGCCATATTTCAATTTAAGTGCTTTAGCCCATATTCTTCTTGCTACTCTGCCAATGACTGCATATTCTGGATCAATACCATTTGAAAAGAAAAAAGATAGGTTAGGACCAAATTTATTAATGTCCATACCGCGACTCAAATAATATTCAACGTATGTAAAGCCGTTAGCTAATGTAAATGCCAATTGGCTTATTGGATTGGCACCTGCTTCAGCAATATGATATCCTGAAATAGAAACCGAATAAAAATTTCTTACATTCTTGTCGATGAAATATTGTTGCACATCACCCATCAATCGCAACGCAAATTCAGTAGAGAAAATGCAAGTATTTTGAGCTTGGTCTTCCTTCAGAATGTCTGCTTGTACAGTTCCTCTAACTTGCGATAAGGTGGTTGTTTTTATTTTATTATAAATGTCATCAGGAAGGACTTGGTCACCTGTTACACCTAAAAGCATTAATCCTAAGCCATCATTTCCTTCTGGCAATTCACCATTGTATTTTGGTCGTGTTTTGCCTTTATATATTGCATCGATTTTAGCATTTACGCTATCTTCTAGGCCATTCTCTTTTATGTATATTTCACATTGTTGATCTATGGCTGCATTCATAAAAAAGCCTAACAACATCGGTGCTGGACCATTAATTGTCATGCTGACAGAAGTCATCGGATCTGCTAAGTTAAATCCTGAGTATAACTTTTTAGCATCATCTAGACAACATACTGAAACACCGGAATTACCAATTTTACCATAAATGTCAGGACGAAGATCTGGGTCGTTTCCATAAAGTGTAACAGAATCAAAGGCTGTCGATAATCTTTTGGCTGGCAATCCTAAACTGACATAATGAAAGCGCCTGTTGGTACGTTCAGGGCCACCTTCGCCGGCAAACATTCTGGTAGGATCTTCTCCTTGTCTTTTAAATGGATATAAACCTGCTGTATAAGGAAATTCACCAGGTACGTTCTCTTGTAAGTTCCATTTTAGTATGTCACCCCAAGCTTTGTATTTAGGTAATGCAATTTTTGGAATGTCAGAATGTGAAAGTGATTTTGTATGCGTATCAATATTAATCTCCTTATTTCTAACTTTAAATGTATAGACAGGCGCTTTGTACCTCGCTACTTTTTCTGACCAATGACAAATGATTTCCCAATTGTAAGGATCAAGATCCATCTTAACTCTGTCAAACTCCTTATATAGTAAACCCAAAAAGTCATTGTTCTCTGAGGATGTAATTACTTCGATTCCAGACTTATTCAATTTTGGTTCTTTTCCTGTAACCGATTCAATGACTTTATAGATACCATAAAGTTTTTGTGCCACTTCTTCTTGAGTTAATGATTTCAAATCATATGCTCGGTTTGATTCTGATATTTCTGATAAATATCTGACACGTGCTGGCGGAATGATGAATATCTTTTCGGATAATTCATTTTCACTTGCAAAGTTGGATTCAAGATTAGCAGCTGTTTTTTCTGAAATTTTAGACATGACCTTACTATACAGAGTGTTCATGCCTGGGTCATTAAATTGTGATGCTATTGTTCCATATACGGGAAGTGTCGCAGGGTCAGTATCCCACAGGTTATGATTTCTTTGATATTGTTTTTTGACGTCTCGGAGTGCATCTAAGGCGCCTCTTTTGTCAAATTTATTGATGGCTACAATGTCAGCGAAATCTAGCATGTCAATTTTTTCCAACTGTGTCGCCGCTCCAAATTCAGGAGTCATTACATAAAGAGCAACATCTGAATGGTCTAAAATTTCAGTATCTGATTGTCCAATTCCAGATGTTTCCAAAATGATTAAATCATATCGGGCAGCTTTTAAAACTTCAATGGCTTCGTGAACATATTTAGATAATGCCAGATTACTTTGTCGCGTTGCCAAAGATCTCATATAAACTCTTGGATTATTAATAGCATTCATTCGAATTCTATCTCCTAAAAGTGCTCCGCCTGTCTTTCTTTTTGAAGGGTCAACAGAAATAACGCCAATTGTTTTGTCTTGGAAGTCAACAAGAAAACGCCTTACCAATTCGTCTACAAGCGATGATTTTCCAGATCCTCCAGTTCCTGTTATTCCTAAAACAGGAATTGTATTATCCTTATTCAGATTGTGGATTATGTCCAAACTTTCTTTAGCTACTTCCGGGTAGTTTTCAGCAGAAGAAATGAGTCTTGCTATTTCACCTGGATTTTTTTCAGAAATTGTATCTACTTGCCCGTTCAACGATTGACCAATTGGAAAATCACATTTTTGAACTAAGTCATTTATCATTCCTTGAAGTCCCAGTTCACGTCCATCATCCGGAGAGTAAATGCGACATATTCCATAATCCATCAAATCTTTGATTTCTTCAGGTAAAATTACACCACCTCCTCCACCAAATATTTTTATATGCTCAGCCCCTCTTTCTTTTAATAAATCATACATATACTTGAAGTACTCATTATGTCCTCCTTGATATGAGGTCATAGCGATTGCTTGGACATCTTCTTGGATGGCAGTATTTACGACTTCTTCAACACTTCTATCATGACCAAGATGAATAACTTCCACTCCAGTTGCTTGGATAATTCGACGCATGATATTAATTGCAGCATCGTGACCATCAAATAATGAAGCCGCCGTTACGATCCTTATCTTATGTTTAGGTTGATATTTTTCAACTTGATTCATATTACATCTGTGTTAGGTACTGCAAATATCGCTAAGATTCATCTCGAAACCAAAAAGAGCATCTGATTTAGCATGGTTTTATTATAAATGTATAATGTGGTAAAAAAAGGACGTTTTTCCAACGAAAATGGTGTGAGATTCGTCTATAACAACAAAAGCTAGAATATGAAATACTTAATAATTGCTTTCATAGCGATCTTAACTATAGCAAGTTGCAATAAGAATGAAAAAATTGAAAATGAAGACTTTTTAATTTTTGGACATTTCTTTGGCGAATGTGGTGGTGAAGGATGTGTTGAAATTTTTAAAATTGAAGATGGTGAGTTATTTGAAGATACGCTCGATCAATATCCTTCAGCAACAGGAAATAATTATTCTTGGCAAAAATTAGATGATGATTTGTATCAACAAGCAAAGGATTTGGTTGATTTATTTCCTGATGAATTACTTAATGAAAATGAAATCACGATAGGTATGCCTGATGCAGGAGACTGGGGTGGTATCGTCGTAGGTACTAAATCTCGCGTTTGGTTGGTAGATTACGCAGATGAAAACATTCCAAATTACTTAAGCGAGTTTACGGCTGAAATAAAAGAAAGAATAACGATACTTCAATAGTTTATTTGCGTCCGAATTTTCTAGCAGACCCTTTGGAAGATATATTTGATTGGGCGGCTTTTGATTGAGTTGGTCTGTTAGAATTATTATTATTTTTGATTATTGTCTTAAGATATAAAGCTTCTACTTCCTTTCTAGCCCAATCTGTTTTTCTAAGGAAGGTCAAACTAGATTTTATAGAAGGGTTATTATTGAAACATTTAATCTTTATTTTTTGTCCTAATGTTTCCCAACCAAATTGTTCAACCAGCTCATTGACTATGTCTGCTAGTTTAATTCCATGCAGTGGATTATTTGGCTGTGATTGCTCATTTTTCATGGCGTAAATTTAACCTATAATTTATGGAAACTCAGATTTAATTGTGGGAGGATACAATTAAGTAATTATTTTATCGTTATTATAACGAAAATGTCGTTATAAATTAATAATTTGGTATTTTAATACTTAATCATGCGTAAATTAACAGCAACAGAAGAGGAGATAATGCAAATTTTGTGGAAAATAGGGAAGGGCTTTCCTAAAGAAGTCCTGGCACTATTTAAACAACCGATGCCTTACAATACATTTTTATCGACCATTAGAAAACTAGAAACGGATGGCTTTTTAGCTTTCAATAAGTTTGGTCGTTCCCATCAATATTATCCATTAGTAAATAAAAGGACCTATAGCCAATCATTATTTAAAAATTTATTTTCAAATTTTTTCGGGGGATCGAAAGAGCAACTATTGTCTTTTTTTATGGAAGAAGAAAAAGTTGATCCTAAAGAAATTGAAGACATTCTAAAGAAGTTTAAAAACAAATAAATCATGCCAATCTTATTTACATATCTATTAGAAGCTTCTGCTTGCTTGATTATCTTTTATGCATTTTATTATTTCATTTTGAAAAACTTGATTTCATTTGAATACAATAGGTTTTACTTTTTGCTTATTTACTTCTTAAGTTTTCTTATTCCAGCTGTTTCACTTAAGGTTTTCCCCATTTTTATTGAACAAGTAAAAAGCAGCAGTATCCCAGAAACTGAAAGTCAAGTTGCCAATGAAAATAATACGCTGATGCAATTAGATATATCTTCCTTGCTTATGATTGGATATTATTTTATAGTCGCATTATTTATAATCAGGTTATTTTTAAGCATCTGGAATATTATCAACCAAGTTAAAGTTGGCAATAAAACAAAGACGCCTGATTTTACTTTGGTTAGGCATGATAATAATCTTACATTTTCTTTTTTCAAATATTTATTTGCACCAAAGTCCCAAAAGATAGATGACAAAGTCATTGCTCACGAATTGGTTCATATAAAACAATGGCACAGCTTGGATATAATCTTAGCTGAATTGGTGAAAGCTGTACTTTGGTTTAATCCCATTGCCTATGTTTTACAAAATCAAATTAAATTAAATCATGAATTTATTTGTGATGCCTCAGCAGCACAAAAGTATTCACCTTATTACTATGCGAAATTTTTATCAGAATCGATATCAACTAACCAAGCGGTAAGCTTGGTTAGCAATTTTTCATTTAAAATAAAATCAAGAATAACTATGTTAGAAAAATCAGAGCACCAAGAAAAAAATAAATGGAGATATCTGTTAATTATACCCATGATTGGATTATTAACATTTTTCTTTTCATGCGACCATTATATTGTACAGAAAGAATCAACCACTGCCCAAACTGAAGATTCACCTTATAAGACTATGACAATTGCAGATACTGTTTTGATTTTTAATCCAGATACTGGAGAGGAAGAAACGCAGATTGTAAAGCGTACAGTAGATGCGGTTGAAAGGTTCGATACAACAGTCATATTCGATAGTGATACTTATGAGGAAACGGTTGAGGTTGTCAAAACTTTGGTTCCAATTGAAAAATTAGATGGTAAGAATGAGTATGATGTACATCTCAGCCAAAGTCAAAAAGAAGTAAAAACCTATGGAGTGGATACGTTGACCGTTTTTGATTCAGAAACTTATGAAGAAACGGTATCTATTGTCAACAGATCTAATCCATGTTACACTTTCTTATGGGGTAGTTTTTCTTTTGCTGGAACAACAGAAATGAGATTGGAAACGATCCAAAAGTTTATTTTTGGAAAGGCAAGTATTTTTACAGCAGGTAGGCGAGGAGAATGTGATGAGGTAGCATCTTATTCATTTAGAGCAGTTGTTGTGCCAACTGAAGGTGATCCTAAAGTTTGGATGATGAATCAAGAAAACAGTAAAATATTAAGGGAAGATTTACCTCAAGCTTATTTGAAAAGTGGAACAAAAATATTTATTGAAGATATTCTTGTTAATTCTGACTATGAAATTCCTAGCGTTGTTATTAAGATCAGATAGGTAATGTTTAATAGGTGGTATTGCTTGTAATATCTCCTAATTCAGGTTTGTATTTCTCTGCGAGCGATTTTGTTGCCTTTGCAAGGATGATAGTATCCAGACCTACAGCAATCATAGTGGCTCCTTTTTCAGCATATTCTTCTATTAGTTCTGCTGATGAGGTTAGAATGGCTGCAATTTTTCCACTGGCAATAATTTTTTCGAAACATGCATTTACACTGGCCTTTACTTCTGGATGACCAGGATTACCTAGGTAGCCCATGCTGGCTGCAAGATCAGCAGGTCCTAGAAATACAACATCTACAGTGTCTACATTTAGAATATCATTCAAAGCTTCAACGCCTTTAACGGATTCGATTTGGGTGATTAGGCACATATGGTCATCAGCTTCTGTAAAGTAATTGTTAACGCGATTCCATTGCGCCGCTCTTGCTAACGCCGTACCAACGCCACGAAAACCATTTGGCGGATATCTCATCGCTTTGCCCATTCTGTCTGCTTGCTCAGCACTTTCGACCATTGGAATTATGAATGTCTGTACGCCAGCGTCAAGTAATCGCTTCATTAAAACAGGATCATCAGAAGCAATTCTAACTATTGGAGAGCAATCATATTTTGAAATAGCTTGAAGCTGTGCTACTATCTGATTGATATCAAAAGTTCCGTGCTCAGCGTCAATGACCATAAAGTCAAATCCTGCCCCACCAAGAATTTCAGCTACATAAGAATGAGGTATCCCGTTCCAAATGCCATACTGAATTTTAGAATGACTTAAGTTTGCTTTAAATTTATTAATTATGCTCATATTCGAATGGAGTCCTTATTTAAAATAACAGGAAATCGTTCCTAATTCACCATAGTCTACCATAAATGTATCACCGGATCTGACAGGAACAGGACGCGTAAAGGAACCAGCTAAAATAACTTGTCCTGGCTCTAAACTGATGCCGTGTTGCGCATACTTTTTTGCTAACCAGGCTATGCCTTTTGCAGGATGATTCAGCACTGCGCCAGAAACACCACTTTCTTCAATAATGCCATTTCGAGACATCATAGCACCTACCCACCTTAAGTCAATACTGTCAGGTCTGACCGGCAAACCACCCATTATAATTCCGGCATTCGCAGCATTATCAGAAATGGTATCTTTTACCGTTCTTTTATATCCAGTAGTTGGGTTTACCCTAAATGATCGTGCTGCAATTAATTCTAAAGCTGGTACAACATAATCTGTTGCATTCAACACATCAATGACACTGAGGTTTTCTCCAAAAAGTGGTTTATTTAAAAAGAAAGCCAACTCAACTTCAATTCTTGGATCTAAAAAAGCAGAAGCATCAATTTCTGTTCCTTCTTCAAAAACCATATCATCTAAAAGAGTCCCATAATCTGGCTCCGTGATAGACATGGCCTTTTGCATGGCCCTGGATGTCAAACCAATTTTATATCCTGCAACTTTTCTGCCCTCATTCTTTTTAATTTCCATCCAAGCAGTCTGAATCTTATAGGCATCTGCAATCGTCATGTCAGGATGTTCAACGGTGACAGGTTCGATTTGCTTTCTTTCTTTTTCAGCTTGATGATGCCGATTAGCTTGATGTTTTATTTGTTCCTCTGTTAACATATGCGACTTCTTACTAACAAATCTATTAAATAGATAGATTATATTATAGTAATTGTATTTTTGTCCAACTATAATTACATTTTTATGCAAAATAATGATTTTGGATGACTATAAATTTGAACCTTAGATAATCTAAATTGTATCAATTATATTCTTTAATATTATAAATGTAATTAGGAGATTAATCATATTTCCAGATTAAATTTTAAAAAAATCCTCGATTAATATGTTGGCTAAAAACGAAAAGAAGTTAAGATCAGAATTGAGAAAGTTGAAGAAAAGTGGCATAAAGAATATAATTAATGGTAAAGAAATAAATTCTGCTTCTAAAAAGACTTTCGAAAATTTTTCTCCTGTTGATGGCAAGAAGATAGGGGATGTTGCATATGGCATAGATAAGGATATTGACAAAGCTTCGAAAGCAGCAGCAACAGCTTTTAAAACGTGGCGCAATGTGCCACATAAAGAAAGAAAAAAAATATTACATGCCATTGCAGATAATATTGAGAAGTATGCTGAAGAAATTGCTGTTTGTGAATCTTATGATACAGGACAACCTATTCGCTTTACAAAAAAAGCAGCAATCAGAGGTGCTGCCAATTTCAGATTCTTTGCTGATAAAGTGATCGATGCTGCGAACGGTTTGTCAACACCGGATACACACCATGTAAACTTCACGATGAAGCAACCAATTGGTCCGGTTGGTATAATAACACCGTGGAATGCACCTTTTATGTTGAGTACTTGGAAAATAGCTCCAGCTTTGGCAGCGGGTTGTACTGTAGTTCATAAGCCAGCCGAGCTCAGTCCTGTAACGGCAAATATTCTTGCAAGAGCAGCACATGAAGCTGGATTGCCAAAAGGCGTTTGGAATGTTGTGCATGGATTTGGAGAAACTGCTGGTAAAGCATTAACTGAACATGATGATATAAAAGCCATTGCCTTCGTTGGAGAAACAACAACAGGTTCTCACATTATGAGGCAAGGCGCTCAAACGCTTAAAAGAGTACACTTTGAGCTGGGCGGTAAAAATCCTGTTTTTGTTTTCGATGATGCAGATATGGAGAGGGCATTGGATGCTGTTATTTTTATGAAATACAGCCTCAATGGAGAAAGATGTACTTCATCCAGCAGACTTTTACTTCACGATAAAGTCTATGATAAATTTATTGCTAAACTTAAAAAACGGGTTTCTAAAATAAAAGTTGGTAATCCATTAGATCCCAAAACAGAAATTGGTCCGTTAATTCATGCTTCTCATCAAGAGAAAGTTTTAAGCTATGCGAAATTGGCTAAAGAAGAAGGCGCCAAAGTATTGGTTGGAGGCAATAAACCAAGAAACTTAAAAAATGGATGCTATGTCAACCCAATCTTAGTAGATGGCGTGACAACCGATATGAGAGTTGCCAATGAAGAAGTATTTGGACCTTTTTTATCTGTGCTGAAGTTTAAAAATGAAGCTGAAGCTGTAAAAATAGCAAACAGTGTAAGATACGGTTTGACAGCATATATCTGGACAAAGGATGTAGAAAGAGCACACAGAATTGCAAGAGATGTAGATGCCGGAATGGTGTGGGTCAATTCACAAAATGTAAGACATTTACCTACTCCATTTGGAGGAGTTAAATACAGCGGCATCGGACGCGATGGCGGCGAATATAGTTTTGAATTTTATATGGAAACGAAAAATATTTCTGTAGCATATGGTACGCATGCTATTCCTAAACTGGGGGTCGGTAATTAATGATTAATGGTTAATAATTAAAAATTCAAGATTGAGACTCAAGTTTAATTCAATTTTTCTTGGTAGAAATTAATATTTTAGAAAGTATTTTAATAATCGAATTTATTTTTTCAAAATTCACATTAAAATACTCACTTTTACTAAGGAGAATTAGCCAATATTTGGTTTCATGAGCCTCTTTTAAAGCAATACTTATTTTATGTATAAAGTCTTTTGTTGATTCAGCAGAAATGGCTTCATGAATGTTTGCACCAATGCTGGTAGAGGAACGAAGAAATTGCTTAGATAAAATAAATTCATTGTTTTCGATTAAGACTTTATATTGCTTAATGGAATTTAATGCAAAATCGATGCTTAAATTAACGATCAAGTTGTTTTTTGGCATAGATTCTTTTCAAACCTAATGAAATAAAACTGAAAATGTAAACATTCAATCTATAGTTATTTGTAATTCTTGCACATAATTTTGAATCTTTAATTTTGAATTTTTAATTAAATACAATGGCACTAGTAAATCATAATTTCGATCTCCCTTTCAACATCCAAAGATGCAGTCATGTAACATGTACGGTAAAAGATTTGGATGCTTCTAGAAAATTCTATGTTGATATTCTTGGAATGATTGAGACTGAAAGAACAAAGGATACACTTTATCTCAGAGGGCTAGAAGAAAAGAACCACCATTGTTATGTCTTGAAGCAAGGTGAAAAAGCTGAAGTTTTAGCATTAGGATTTAAAGTTGCTTTTGATAAAGACTTAGATTTATTAGACCAACATTTTAAGCAATTAAATCTGCCTTCTCAATTAGTTCAGCGACATGGTGAAGAGCGTACATTAGCAGTCCGTACACCACTTGGCTTACCTTTAGAATTTCATGCAAAGCAAACACGCGTACCAACGATGATGCGGGCATATTCAAAGTATAAAGGCTTGTCTCCTTTAAGATTCGATCATATTAATTGTTTTACACCCAATTGCCAATCAACATATGAATTTATGGTGCAACAACTTGGATTCAGATTAACCGAATACACCTTAACTGAAAAAGGCGATATGTGGGCTGCTTGGACACACAGAAAAGGAAATGTTCATGATATGGCATTGACCAACGGGAAAGGACCCAGATTGCATCATACAGGTATATGGACAGCAAGTATAAATAACATCATTCATCTGCTAGATGTAATGGCTTCTGAAGGTTATGTTGAAAATATTGAACGTGGGCCTGGACGCCATGGTATTTCAAATGCATTTTTTCTTTACATCTTAGATCCAGATGGTCACCGATTGGAGCCATTCACTTGTGATTATCTAACTGTTGATACAGATTGGGAACCATTATCTTGGGATTTGAGAGATCCTAGAAGACAAACCCTTTGGGGAGCACCCGCACCAAAATCATGGTTTGAACATGGTTCTGTCTTCAAAGGAGTGGATGTTGTAGAATCGAATATAGAATCGAATCCAATCGTAGCTGGATATGAAGACGTAGCTTAAATTCAAAATTCAAAATTCAAAATTCATAATCTTTAATCCATAATCCATAATTCATAATCTTCATTATGCCGCATATTACACTAGAATGTTCCAAAAATGTAAAAATTGATGCTAAAGCATTTTTCGACGAACTTTGCCATCAGCTAACTGAAACAGGACATGCGCCAAAGTTGGGAATGAAATGCAGGATGGTAAAAAGTAAGCAATTTTATATTATTGATGGAAATCCAGACTATAAAATGGTCAATTTGTTATATCGATTAAGAGAGGGGAGATCAGAAGAAGTGCTCATTAATTTTTCAGAAATAGGCATGTCACTTTTAGAAAAATACCTTCAAAAAGATTGTGAAGAAACGAATATTATAATTTCGACGGAGATTAAAGAGTTGAAAAAGGGAATTGATCTGAATAAGAATTACATTAGGAAGAAATTCGAAAAGTAAAATTAAAGAAATGAAATTCGCGACATATATAGCAAATAATATTTTGACATACGGTTCTGTTGTTGAAACTGGAAATGGCTTAATGTTTACAGATGTTGGTGCTGAAAATGGTCATGATTTGACACATTGGATCGAGTCAAATAAAATGGATGAATTAAAAGAATTGGCTTCCAATCTGGAACCAGTTTACAAAGAACAAGATATCGCTTATCAAGTCCCTATATTAATGGGCGAAAAGATAGTTTGTATTGGAGTCAATTATGCCAATAGAAATGCCGAGTACAAAGATGATTCTGCTTTACCAAAATATCCAAGTGTATTTTTGAGATACTTAGATTCTTTTGTTGGTCATAATCAAAACATGGTACGCCCACCTGAATCTGATAAGTTAGATTATGAAGGTGAGATCGTTATAATCATTGGGAAGGGTGGAAGAAGAATTCCGAGAGAAGAAGCGCTGGATCATATTGCTGGATTGACTTTAATGAATGAAGGCACTTTGAGAGATTGGGTCAGACATGCGAAATTTAATGTTACCCAAGGAAAGAATTTTGAAAGATCAGGTGTTATTGGTCCTTGGATGATGACAGCTGATGAAGTGATTGATTATAGTAACTTAGATATTCAAACAAGGGTGAACGGTGAGATTCGACAAAATGATAATACTTCAAATTTGATGTTTCCTTTTGATTTTATCATTTCCTACCTGAGTACATTCATGACTTTGAAACCTGGTGACATGATATCTACAGGAACACCAAATGGTGCAGGCGCCAGATTTGATCCACCAATTTACCTTAAGCCAGGTGATATTGTTGAAGTTGAGGCAGCAGGTATTGGTATTCTGAAAAATGGCGTTGAGGATGAATTTTAAATAAACTAAGAAGGCTCCTTTGATGGGAGTACTATTTTTACAATAACGCCTTTCATGTCTTCTCTGTTGTAAATTTGAAAAGTGCCTTTGTTAATTTTTATGAGTTCTCTGACGATCGTCAGACCCAAACCAAGTCCTTTCTTTTCCTGTTGTTTTTCTTCTAATAATGGACCTTCGTTTTTGATGATCAGTTCACATGTGTAATCTTTTTTTTCATGGTATTCAATATCGATATTCGCTCCAGGTTCAGCAAATTTGATGGCATTATTTATGATATTTCTTAAGATGGCTTGTAAGGCAGTTTCATCCACATAAATGGTGTCATCATTATTAGAAAAAGTAGAAACTTTGATATTTTTCTGTTTGATCGTTTCTGAATATAAGTTGAGCGTATTTAAAAAATAGTTGTTTACCGATAATAATTCTGGATTATATGGTAGTTTCTGTCTTTCGACCAATGCCCAATTAAGGACGTTGCTTAAATTGTTATCTAAGCTTTTTAGTTTGCTATCTATTTCTTCTGTTAACGTATTGATAAGATGTGATTTGTCGTTGGCAATTAAATAATTTATTTTATTAGTTATATTACTTAAGGAAGCGATAGGATTTCTAAGATCGTGAGCTAACATTGAAAACAACTTGTTTTTTAATTCATTACTTTCTCTTAACTCATGCGTTTTATCGTCAATTATAGACTTAAGTTTAATTTGATTATTCTCAAAATATTCGTTTCTAAGTTTTAAGGTGATTAAAAACATTCCTAGAATAAATGACAGACACAACAAACTATAATGCGCTTTTAAATAGAATGGTTTGTCAGCATATATTTTAATAGTGAATGGTTGCGATGATGAATTGTATCCATATTTTTCAATTTTGAAATCAATGCTTGAAAACCCATATGGCAAGTTTGCAAAATTAATTTCATTTTGATTCGTAGTCTGCCAATCGACATCTCGTTTATTTACTTTGTAATAGAATTTTATCTTGTTTACATTATTAAGCGAAGAAGGAATAATTTTTAGTTTTAAATTCTTGTCAGATGGAAGAAATTTAATGGAAGACTTTTGATTGTAGTTATATTGAGTAATTTGATCATCTTTATGTTTGATCTCCACATCAATTGAACTAATATTGATAGTATCTTTATTTGAATAACTTGCTTCGTCAACTAAAATTTCTGTAACACCATTGATGGTTCCAAAAAGGATATTTCCATCTGATTTTTTTAAATAGGAAAAACGATTAAACTCATTATTTACTAGGCCATCTTCTTCATAATAAGATGTAATAGTTTCATCTTTCTTGTTGATTTTATTTAAACCGAAATTTGTTGAAACCCAAAGATTTGATCTGTCAGGAATAATTGCATGGACATCGTTATTACTCAACCCATTTTGAGTCGTAATTTGTTTTACACTATTGTTTTTTCTATCCCATTTTACCAAACCATTTTGGCTACTTCCAATCCAAAAAATGGAGTCTGATTCAATATGAATATAGATTAAGTCATTAAAAGGTAGTTTGGAGTTTTCAATTCTATAATTTGAAATCTTATTTGTTTTCAAATCATATTTAATTAGCCCTATTGAACTTGGAAGCCACAGAATTCCTTCTTGTTCAACTATTTGTTTAATATTTGGAATCTCTTGATTTACTTTATCATTGATAGATGGAATCAATTCAAATTTATCATTATCATTTAATTTGTAAAGTCCTGATGTAGTAGCTGTATATAAGACGCCATTGTATTTTGATCTATAGATTGAAAAAATTTCTGTAATCTTATTTTTTATATTATATTCTTTGATATTTTCTTTAGCGTAGTACGATATAGAATGAATGATAGAACCGTGACCACCTTTCCAAATTCTATTAGTAACTTTATCATAATATAAACTCAGAGCACCCTTAAATGTATTTAAATCTGAAATTAAATTTGGATTAAATTTGCCAATGGTTTGTACACCTAAATATGAGTTGGCTAAAACACCTCTATCAACCTCCAGCATTCCTCTCATTTCTGCAACCCTTTGTGAACCTTTAAAATGTGAAGCAAATATGTTGTCATTTGGTTCTACAATATAAACTCCTTCTGAAGAAGACAGATATAATAAGTTATCTATATGAGATATGTCTCTAAAACTGTTATGTAGAGTTTGTATTCTAGGAATATATTCTGAAAGAGGTGTCGACTCTAAAGATGTTAAATTAATCTTGAAAATTTGACCGCAAATTCTTAAAAGGCCTCTGTTATTATCTAAAAAATCAAATTCCAACATTCTTCTAATTGGAAAATAAAATAATTTTTCTGGTAATTCAATTTTCCGAATTTTGGCATCTGGATTATTTATGAAAAACACCTTTAACTTATTTTTCGGGTCTTCCTTATCAGTTGCTAATATCCAAATAGCATTATTGTCTGATATTAGAATATCTCTCCATGTCAGTTTGTCATTTAATTTTTCGTATCTGAGTAGCTTGAAGTCTGAATTATAAATGAAAAATTCTCTTGGAGTCAGAAATGTAATTATGCCATCTTTTGAAATTGAGGATGTGAATGATCTTCCTTTGATTTCTTCTGGTAATGACTTCTTTATAAATGCGCCATTATAAATGTATAAATGTTCAATAGTGACCATTACAATCCCTATTGATGAATCGTAAATATTTTGAATTTCTGAGCTCTTTAAATTTTCTGAACTAAAAAAATTATCAAACTTTGTTGTTGTTTGTGTTATAGGGTCAAAGATTTCTATTAACTTATTATGTACAACCATTTGTTGTAAATCAATATCTGAGGCTTCGAATTCAGAATTCCAGTAAACATGCCAAATTAAACCATTAACATCTATTAAACTCGTTTGAAAAAACTTTCTTTGTAAGGCATCATTATTGTTTGGAAAATTTGTTATCTGATAACCATCATACTTATTTATCCCATTTTTCGTATGTATCCACAAGAATCCATTTTTGTCTTTATGAGTGCGAAAAGCATATTTGGAATCTAGGCCTTCAGGAATGCTCAAATGTTGAATTTGAAAAATCTGATCTTGAGCTGAGACCAATAAATTACAGAGGCTCAATAAAATGAATAATAATAAAGTTTGTTTGTTGATGTTAGACATAATTAAATACAATAATAAGAATGATTTTGCCTCAAACAATTATACTTGAGTTTAATTATTTTAATTTTAATATAGACCATTTTTGTTATACTAAAAATGCCAAATATTGTCTTAAATATTTTATTAAAACGTTCTTTTTGTTTCAATTAGCTTCTTAGTAATCGTTTTTCGCTACTTGGTCACCATATTTATATTATTCATTAACTTTAGATTAGATTCGTAAATAAATTGAAAACACACCCATGAGAGCTATAATAGTTGAGGACGATTTTGCTATAGCACTTGAATATGAGATGCTGTTGAAAAAAATGAAAATTGATTTAATAGGCACTTTCAAAACGGGTAGTGATTGCTTAAATGCAATCAAAGTAAATAAACCTGATTTCATCATTTTGGATCTTCAGTTAAAAAGGAGCGAATCAGGTATTAAGTTGGCTTCAAAAATTCAATATTTATTTATACCATTTATTATAATTACTGGGTTTCCCCAAAAACAAACAATGTTAGAAGCAAATGAATTAAACGCTGTTGCTTATTTAACGAAACCTGTTAATTTATTGACCTTAGAATTTGAAATAAACAAAATAGCCCAAAATGCAGAAAAGTCAAATTCCAGAAAGCATTCCATTCTTGTAAAAGAAAGAGGAACATTTATAAATGTTCCACATAACAATATTTCTTTTATTGAAGTTGAAGGCAATTATGCTACCATTCATACAAATCAAAAAAGGTATGTGCTGAAAAAATCACTGACAAAAATTTGGTCCACAATTGATCAAAATAACTTTATGAAAGTGCATAGAGGATTTATCGTAAATAAAGAGTTTATCGAAAAAGTAAAATTTGGTACTAAAGAACTGCTATTAAATAATGGTCAATCTGTATCTATTGGTAAAAATTATTTCAAAGAATTGAGAGATTATTTATCGTCCCTCAATAATATTTAAACAAAACTACCTACAACTCAGATAATTGAGTTATTAGATTAGAATAATCTTTTCTCATAATCCATTAACTACTTCAAAAAAAAAACTGTATTTCAACAAATCCTATCAAGCATTTAGGGTGTCTTCACCCATATTGAATCTTATATCACCATAATTTATATATATATTAATATTATATAATAGACTGCATATTTTTATACGGAAGACGATAAAAAAAATTAGAATTAAGATGACTATTCAATGAATAGCCTTCTTTTTCTATTAATACCTATTAATAATAAACCAATCTCATGAATATTTTTACAAGGATTTTCATTTTTGTTTTGTTCTCAACTGTTTCTTTTTCTTTAAATGCGCAAGTCACTCCACCTGGAGCGGATTCAGACGCAGAATGTGGGGCAGATTGCTGGGACCTTTTTCAATTCACACCTTTTATGGATGCTGGTGGTAATGTCATTGGAGGCGAAGGATTAGCATCAGATAATAATTGTAATACTACTATTGATGCCTTTGTTGAATATGATGGAATGGATTCAAACGGACCAGATTTCTCTGGAACATCAGTAGGTGCAAATAATCAAGGAATATCTACTGATACATGGACGTTTTCCTATGGTACTGCTTTGACAAATCCAGTATTTGATTTTGGAGGATTAAGAACGAACACCAATGTTCTTATCAAAGATTGTGATGGAAACGAATTAATGGGGACTTGTATTGCAAGTTGTGGAACTAGTCTTACCTATGTTCCTGGAGTAGGATATTCAGGAGATCCTTCTTATAAAATCCAATTAACGGGAACCTATGATTGTATAAATATATTTGTTGAAATATTAACAAGCAATGATGCTTATACAATTTCTTCGGGAACTTGCTTGGGAGCAGATCCATTTCCACCTTGTGTTACTTGTGCTCCAAATAACGATTTCAAATACATAAGTTTAAAAAACAAAATGGGCTCTGGTACTGGCGCAACAGCAGATGTTGAATTAGATAATATTCTAGTTGGAAGTGCAGAAGTGTTGTTTTCAGATCTTGATATAAATGAAGACCTTGCAGGAACAACTTTTGGTGGTTTTGACAATGATGGTGGAACGTATTTATTGAAATTGACTTTTTGTGAACCTATCAGTGTTCAACAATTTGATATCATTAATCTGGAAGTTGAATCAGAAGTTTCTATAGGAACAGCCATCAGCGGTTCAGGAGCTTCTGCCGTGTTATCTGGCTTAGCATTAACACAATGTGCAGGATCTAATCGAATGCAAGTAGGACCAGCACCGAATGAGGTAATTACGGATGGTCCAGGTTGTAGTTCAAACCCTAATGGTTCATATACTTTGGATAATTCGATGGTTTCAGAACTGTATTTCAAATATCATAACCCTCCAGGAGGATGTTCCTACGATTATGTTGGATTTAAAATAGGATCTTGTGTTCCAGATATCAATACACCTGTAGTACCACAATGTCCTCTTACATTGGTGACGTTTACAAATGATATCGATGCTTATATTGCCAATCCAGATGCTCCGGCAAATTCCGATACCTATATGAGAGATGCAAATGGTGTCTATTTTAACATGACATCTTGTCCTTCATCAATTCCAACAAGTGCAAGTAATCCAGTTTTAGTGAGCCCATGTGCCGAAGTTGTAGATGAGCAAGAATGTACTGTTTGTACTCCAGTACCTCCGTGTAATACTTGTGATGTCGGTTCTACTTATGAATATATCAATTTGAAAAATTTTGATATGACAACAATGACCGGTGAAGTAGAATTGAATAATGTCTTAGTTGGAACTTCAGAATTATTATTCTCTGATCTAGATATAAGAGAGGACTTTGCGGGAACTACGTTTGGCGGTTTCGATAATGATGGAGGAACATTCTTAATGAAACTTTCTTTTTGTGAGCCAATATCCTTTGAAGAATTAGCCATTAGAAATCTGGAAGTAGAATCGGAAGTTTCAATCGGAACAACCATCTCAGGATCTGGAGCAAGCGCAATTTTAGGCGGGATGACTTTGACTCAATGTGCTGGTTCCTCAAGAATGGGGGTTGGTCCTGCTCCTAATGAAGTCATTACTGACGGTCCTGGTTGTGGAGCCAATCCTAATGGTAGCTACCAGATAGATCCGATGGAAGTAAGCGAATTGTATTTTAAATATCATAATCCTGTTGGAGGATGTTCTTTTGATTATGTAGGCTTCAAATTAGCAGCATGTGTTCCAGATTTAAATATGGTAATACCAACATGCCCATTGACATTATATGAAGTTACAGATGCTGCAGGAAATGTTAATAATTACATCAGAGATGGTATGGGTAATTGGTTCAATGACAATACTTGTCCGACAACTTTACCTACAACACCACAGCAAACAATTGCGGTAAGTCCTTGCGCAATGATTGTCCCTCTCATCGATTGTGAAGTCTGTGTTCCAGTTCCTGTTTGTGCAGCTACAGATTGTCCAATCGGTACTTCTTTTGATTATATTAATTTTAAAAGTGGAGAAGCTATTTTGCCAGGCGGTAATGTAGGAACAATTGAATTATTATATTCTGATTTAGATTACAGAACTGATGTGCACGGAACTGTATTTGGTGGATTTGATAATGACGGAGGTACAATGATTATGAAGGTTAGTTTCTGCGCACCAATCACTATTCAAGAAGTAGATGTAAGAAACCTAGAAGTTGATTCCGAAATTGAAATTGGAACAACAATTTCTGGTAGCGGTAAAACGGCTGTATTGGGTGGATTAGATTTGGTAACCTGTGCAGATCCTTCTGGTAGAATGGGACCTTCCACTAATCCTAATAATAGTTGGAATAACTTTGTTAAAACTGATGGTCCAGGTTGTGGCGCCAATCCTAATGCAACGTATAATTTTACAAATACATCGGGTGGATTAATCGGTGGTTCTATAACAACAGATTGTTTGTATTTTAAATATAATAACCCAGAAACAGGCACATCAAATGATGATTCAGCATACGATCTGATTTGGGGAGAAGATTGTCGTTATGACTATGTAGGATTCAGATTAGGTGTGTGCGTTGAGGATCCAGCGTTAAGAACAGAAATGTGTCCTTGGGATAAATATATTATGGAAACACCATCACAATCTATTCCTGTTTGGGTTGATGCTAACGGTTCTATGTATGATTGTGATAATAATGGAGGACCAAAAGCATCTAATGCTGGTTATTTATTCGAAATGGATGACCTTCCACCTTCATCATGTCTGCCAATTGATTTTTGCTTAATTCTAGAAGATCAATATGAACCAAATAACAACTGGTTTTACGTAGAAGATTGTGATGCACCTGATGCAACAGCTACGCCTTTTGGAACTGCTGTTCCAGAATGCCCACTAGAAGTTTTCGAAATAGTTCCTCAATGTTTACAAACAGATTGCAGTTATGGTACAGCTACAGTCATTGCTAATCCTGAAGAACCAGGTGCAGGTACATATATACATGATTTTTGGTTGGTTATTCCTGGAGGTGTTGATTGTTGGAATATGAGATTAGCGAATCTTTCAAATATTGGCTATAGAAGTATTTCGATAGGAACAACACATGCTGATTTGGTTATGCTCGGAGAGTCTGATAACCTATCTGTAAGTTTTTGTGGTGCAATTCCTTGCACTGGAGGAGCTACAACGCCATGTGGAGATGTGGTCGTTGCAGCAAGACTGATTTACGAATATGATGGTTCAGGGTCAATGTTTTATGAAAATATTATAAGATGGGATGCTCCAGGTGGTGCTTTGAGAACACTTGATTGTCAGTATATAAGTTCTGTTAATCCAGTTTCTTTGGGTTATGCCGACTGTCCAGGTGCAACACCAGTTACAGTTGTGAAAGATTTTAATGATAATTATTTTGATTACAACAGCAATACTTGGCCTTCAGATATAACAGGATTAACAGATGCTTTTGATTTAATATTTGTTTCGACTTGTGATATGTCAACTGCATTGTGTGGTGATGCATCATTTACAGATCCTCAAGGAGTTTGTTCTATTTGTGTCATTCCTGGTTTGGCGAAAGCAGTTACAGATGTTTCAGCAGCAGCAAGTGGTATACCAGGAAATGTTGATGTAACATATAAGTTTACTTTAATCAATTATGGAGGTGCAGAAATGGAGAATCTTGTGATCCAAGATAACTTTACCGCACTTTCGGGCTATGAAGGTGTCACTACTGGCCCTATGATTACTTTAGATGAAGGTCTTACTCCAGCTATTGTGAATGCTGGATTTAATGGAAATGGTAATCTTTTAAATGGCAGTTCTGGAAGTTTAAGTGACGGTGAAGCATTATGTGTAGAAGTAGTAATTGAATTTGACGCGTCTTCTGCTGATCCAAATGAAGTGAATGTTGCGCAAGGAGGTGGTACACCGCCAGGTGGAGGTGTGCTTTTGCTAGACGACTCTGTGGCAGGTCTGGATCCTGATCCGGATGGAGATGGCGATCCATCAAATAATGGTGATCCTACAGGAGCAGGAGGAGCAGGAACCCCTTTGTATTTCCCAGCGATTAATGCTGCAAAAGCTTTTATAAATGTAACTGCTGCAAGTTCTGGAACTTTAGGTAACTATGATGCAACAGTACAAATTGTAATTCAAAATACTGGAAATTTAGATTTGAATAACCTTAGTCTAATTGATGATCTGAATACACAATTAACAGGCGCGTTTGTAAATGTAGTTACACTGCCAAGTATAACCTCATCAACAGCTACTACTGACCCAACCTTAAATGGAAGCTTCGATGGTTCGTCATCAACAGACATTTTTAATGGGACTTCTGGATTGTTAGAACCAGGACAAGTTATTACAATTCAATTTATAATTGAAATAGATCCAAACGCTTCAAGTACTAATCCGATTAATAACCAAGCAACTGCTTCTGCAGATGCAATCGATCCAAGTACAGGGGGACCATTGATGTATCCTGATGGCTCAACTGTTACCGTTATGGATGATTCAGATAGCGGAACTGATCCAAATGGAAATAATCCAAATGCGCCAGGTGGAACCAGTGGAAGTAATGATCCTTCTCCACTTTATATTCCAAGAGTTGATATAACAAAGAACTTTGTAAGTATCATTCAAACGCCTTGTAATCCTGTAGGAAATGTAAACGCTTCTTTCAGAATTCGAATGTTAAATACAGGAAGTTCAGATTTAACTAACTTGACACTGACAGATGATTTAGCTACAGAATTTGGAACTGCTTTTTATGAAGTAGTTGATGTGAAGATAAGCCCTGAAAATGCAACTGCACTACCGGGTTTAGCACCAGGATATAATGGAGAAACTTTCACGGGTATTTTAAATGGAACATCTGGATATTTAAAACCAAATGAAAGTTTTGCTGTTTTGGTAACTGTTTCTTTAAATCCTAATGCTGTCGGAGCAGACAAATTACCATTTAATCAGGCCTCTGGTACGGCTGATGGCATTCAGTTTGATGAAATAACCATTACAGTCGATGATATATCTGATTCTGGTGACAATGGAAATACAACAAACCCAGGAGAGCCGGGTGATTTAGGAACGTCAGATGATCCAACACCTTTCCCACTGGCTAATGTCAACTCAACCAAACAGATGACAGATATTTCACCAGCATCTAGTGGTGTACAAGGTAATGTTGATATCACATACGAAATGACTGTAATGAATACAGGTAATGTAACGCTTTCAAATATTACAGCAACTGATCCCGTTTCTTCAAGTGCACTATTTGGTTGTGCATTTGTAGGTGTAGTCGAAGCTCCAAGCTTGGTTAGTTCATCAGCAACGAGTAATCCTGGAATTGGAACTGGTTTTAATGGTATGAATATCAATAATCTGATAACAGGAGGTGGAACATTAGAATGCAATGAATCCTTTACGATCACGTTCACTATAGAAATAAATCCAACACTAGATTGTGCGCCTGCATCAATGTGTAACCAAGCAGAAATTTCTGCTTCCGGGTTAGGTCCAAATGGAACTGATATCACTATTACAGATTTAACGGATGATAGCGCCGAAGCAGATGAATATACAACGCCAGAATCACCATGCTCTAATGATTGTACTAACTTCCCATTGGATTGTTACTTACAAGCATGCAGTTCGTTTACTTGTAATAATAATATCAATATTACTGTTAACCCAAGTTGCGAAGTTGATTTAACAGCTGATATGTTATTGGAAGGTGTAGATTCAGATTGCTTAGGAGATATCGCGTTCCCTAGCCTTTTTGATATTGTTCTTTATGACTTTTTAGGAAACCCTCTACCATTAACTAATAATGATAATAATGGGGGAGTAACTGTTGATTTGTCTGGTGCACTAGGTCAAGAATTGCAAGTGAGTGTTACTGGCCCTTGTGGTCCAAATTCATGTTGGGGAACGATCAATGTCGAAGACAAGAACGATCCAACAATTGATTGTGAGATTTGTCCAGAGATAAATGGAACAGATGCAAGTCAATATGATGAAGAATGTTTGCTATTATGTTATGAACAACCAATTCTTCAATTAAGATATGATGATAGATTAAGAGATGATCTTATCCAAGAAGATTATGAAGATTTTGCTGATGATGCAATGTCAGATAACTGTAATAATTGGAATGAAAATGAAGTAAGTTTTTACGATTCTTATGAATCTTTAGGAGCTTGTGAAGGTACCAGATTAAAAAGAACATGGACAGTTGGTTTTACTAAAGCTGACGGTTCGAAAGGATCAGTTAGTTGTACTAGAGAATATTTCTTTGCTCCAATTGCTTTATCAACAGCAAGAGAATATGATCAAGATCCATTAACAGGTCAATATATCATAGAGCCAATAGAAGATACTTTGGTATTACCACCAGCTAGTATTTCATTACCATGTGGTGTTGATATTTCACCTGCCGGTATCGCAGCCTTTTTCGATTCTCCATTAACTGTAGATAGAGATACAGATGACAATAGTGTTGATCCAGATGAATTAGATGTAGATCTGGTTGTAGAGAACAATGAAGGTTATGCATGGGGATACCCTCACTACTACCAAGATGGCGTAGGATCAGGTGGACCACATGCACAAAAAGTAGATAATGAAGTATGTAGTTTAATTTCAGGCTATACAGATACAGAAATAGAAGCATGTGCAGAAGGTTGTGCTGGCAATAGAAAATTATTAAGAAGCTGGTTAATATTAGATTGGTGTACTGGACAATTCATAGAATACCAACAGATCATCAAGTCTCAAGATACAGCAGGACCACAGTTAAGTGTACCAAATACTTCAGCAAGTGTAGACCCATGGAATTGTAATGCGATGATTTATTTACCAGCGCCAGAACACATTGCTGATGATTGTGATGCAAACATTACATATTACATAGGAAATACAGGCGGTTATTCAGTAACCGGAAATGCAGAAACTGGCTACATGTTACATGATGTGCCATTGGGTACACACACAATAGAATATCTATCTGAAGATTGCTGTGGTAATGTTGGAACAGCAACTATGCAAGTAACGGTTGTTGATCAAACAGGTCCAGTAGCAGTAAGTAAAGAATTTATCGTAATTAGTTTAACAAACGTTGGCAACACAGTAGATGAGTTCCAAGGATTTGCTAAGATATATGCAGAAGATATCGATAACGGAAGTTATGATGGTTGTACAGATATCACATTAGAAGTTAGAAGAAGTCCGGTTTGTGATGCAGCGGATGCACAATGGGGACCATTCGTAACTT
>JABDKX010000201.1 GCA_013001975.1 Saprospiraceae bacterium
TCAATATGCTTACAGAGTTTTAAAGCATAAGAAATTTAAACGTACGGCATTATTTATAAAAATCATTACTCAAATAATGACTGATAAACCTTATGATTTAAATGAATTAACGGCTTCAACAGAAATATCTAACAGTTTGATTGAGCTTGTGAATTATAATCATCTTATAAGTTTTCTATTGGAAAAGGAACAAGTCAGACAAAGTGCTTAGTTAATGCATGATATTTGATTAAGGAAATATATCTTCGAGGCATAAAACTTAAAGATATGAACAAACCGCTTGTTACACCAATAGATAAAAATTCAAGTGAGGAAACTGTGGAAATGGCTAAATTTTATGAAGAAACTTTAGGGTTTACTCCTAACAGTTTGTTTACCATGATGCGAAGACCCCGCATTGCTCGCGCATTCTTAGAAATGAACCAAGCTGTAATGGAAAACAAAGGACGCGTCACAAGTGCCTTGAAAAGACAGTTGGCCTACCTTTCTAGTATGACAGCAGGATGCAGATATTGTGAGGCACATGCCATTCGTGCAGCCGAAAGATATGGTTCTGAACAAGACAAGCTGAATAACATATGGGAATATAAAACGTATGGTGCTTTCAATGATGCTGAAAGAGCTGTCTTCGATTTTGCCATTGCTGCCAGTTCATTACCTAATGGTGTAAATGATGAAATTGCAGACAATTTAAGAAAGCATTGGGATGATGGAGAGATTGTCGAAATTCTTGGTGTTGTTGCTTTGTTTGGATACCTCAACAGATGGAATGATAGCATGGGGACACAATTAGAGGAGCCAGCGGCAGATGATGGCAATAAATATTTAGGAAAAAACGGTTGGTCAAGAGGAAAGCACCAATACTAAGAATCGAAGCTACCAGAATATTCAGGTTAAATAAATTTGGACTTGGTAAATAATTTGAATTATTGATCAAATTACAATTACTAGGCTCAGTTAAGCTGGGTCTTTTTTTAATGTCATAATTTAACCTGTATTTGTCTATATGTAAATAAAGCCATACATTTAATTAAATCAATTTTACACCACCATGCACAGAATTTGCATGTTTATGATTTGCATAATCATAGGCTTTTTTCTAACCAATTGTTCAAACCAAGAACAAAAAACCACCAAGCCTCAAGCTTCAAAATCTCAAAACAATAATTCCAATTTATCTGGGCAAGTAAGTGACAAATTGAAGTCTAACGATGAGATGGCTAGAATGTTAAAAACGATTAATGCAAACCTTAGTCCGCAACAGTCAAGTTATAAAAATTTAGGAAGAGCACAAATGGCAATGCAAGCAGCACGAAATGCGCCGCAAGCTCAAAAATTAAATCTAAAAAATCTAGCGGCCAATGAATTTCTTCTAGCTGGAAAAACTAAAGAAGCCATAAAAATTTATCAAGAGTTAATGACTGCCATGAGCAGTTTGAATATTCCCAATAAAGCTGCTGCGATGAATACAATGAAATCATTTTTGGCTTTAGCATATTTTAGACTAGGGGAGCAAGAGAATTGTATTGACAACCATCAAGCAGGATCTTGCATTTTACCATTAGATCAAAATGCGCTTTATGTCAACAAAGAATCAAGTCGACAAGCTATAACCTATCTGACGGAGTTGATTAATAGTAATCCAAAAGACTTAAATAGTAAGTGGTTACTTAATGTAGCTCATATGAATCTTGGGCAATATTCGAATGGAATGAATAAGAAGTATAAAGTTCCGCTTGCAGCTAAGGAGAATAAAAAGATGTTTCCAAAGTTTTCCAATGTTTCTTCTTCTTTGGGTTTGGATGATAACAGGCTTTCTGGCGGTGTCGTCGTTGATGATTTCAATGATGATGGCTTTTTAGATATAATCGTAAGCTCTTGGGACCTCAATCACTCTGTTTATTATTATGAGAATGATGGAAAAGGGTCATTTATAAATAAATATAAGGAAGCCGGATTGGCAGGAATTACCGGTGGGCTAAATCTCAACCATTGCGATTACAACAACGATGGACATTTAGATTTCTTTATAATGAGAGGCGCTTGGTTGGAACCGGGAGATCATCCCAACTCATTGATGCGCAACAATGGCGACGGCACTTTTACAGATGTGACCATAGCGTCAGGTCTTTTTTCGAAACACCCAACACAATCTTCTGCTTGGGCAGATTTTAATCAGGATGGCTATTTGGACCTGGTAATTGCAAATGAAACTAAAGGAAACTTGCAGCATCCGTGTGAGCTTTTCTTGAATCAAAAGAATGGGACATTTATTGATGTTGCGTCGAAGGTCAATGCAAACCAAGTTGGTTTTTTTAAAGGT
>JABDKX010000233.1 GCA_013001975.1 Saprospiraceae bacterium
CCAACGAGTAGTTTTGGATCAAGCTCAACTATTCTGGGATTCATCAATCATTCATCTTTTAAAAGGTCTGGCCGCCTGTCCTTAGTTCTTTTATATGCTTCTTCTTCGCGCCATTTCTCTATTTCCGGAAAATTGCCGCTAAATAATACTTCTGGTACTTTCCAGCCTTTATAGTCCCTTGGGCGCGTGTAGATCGGCGGTGCCAATAATCCGTCTTGATAGGAGTCGGTCAGGGCAGAGGTTTCATTGCCTAGTACTCCAGGAATCAAACGGATAACCGCATCACAAAGTACAGCTGCACCAAGTTCACCCCCAGAAAGTACATAGTCACCTATGGAGATCTCTTGTGTAATGAAATGATCACGAACGCGCTGGTCAACGCCTTTGTAATGCCCGCAAAGAATAATGAGGTTTTGCTTGAGCGATATCTGGTTGGCAATACCCTGATCCAATTGTTCGCCATCTGGTGTCATGTAAATTATCTCGTCGTAGTCGCGCTCTGACTTCAATCCAGAAATGCATTTATCAATTGGTTCGATAAGCATCACCATACCTGCACCACCGCCAAATTGGTAATCGTCTATCGATTTATAGTTATCGGTTGTATAGTCCCGCAGATTATGTAAATGGACTTCTACCAGGCCAGCATCTATGGCACGTTTGAGGATGGATGCCTCAAACGGACTTTTAAGCAATTCTGGTACAACGGTAATGATATCAATTCGCATAGGTAATCTAAACAAGTTGCAAAGATAATCGTTTAGATTTTGATCGATCAGGAAAACATATTATTCGGCCTACATGTTTGGGATAATGCCCATATGATTTTAATTACCTAGTTAAAGTAATTGGCATAATCTTTCGCAAAATCATTGATATCAAACTGTTTTTTACTCGAGATTCTATTAAAATCCGATGTAGGTTCATGTTTAGGCGAAATGGCCCATTCACGACTCATAATAGTCAAATCGTCAGCTAACCATCCAGGTACTCCAGCATTTTTCAATCCCTTATTATGGTCCTCTGGAGAAATTCTGACATACTCAATTTTACGATTAGTTGCTTTTGACAAGGATTCAGCAACATCGCCATAGCTTATAGGATTTGGTCCGGTGATAGTATAGGTTTCATTATTCAAGTCATCTCGCGTAAGACATTCATATGATGCTTGGGCAACATCTCTAGTATCGATCATAGGAATTTTTGTATCTCCCATAGATTCATAAATACGGTTATCATTCTTTATGGTTATTGAATGAAGCATCAACATGTTTTGCATAAATGAATGCGCTCGAAGATTTATGTAATCAAGTCCGCTTGATTTTAAATGATCTTCAATTAGACCGTGCCAATCTGCCAAGTGTATCTTGGACCCACTATCGGCAATTACTGCAGATAGTTTAACGATCTTGCGAACTCCCTCTTCCTTGGCGAGATCTATCAGTCCATTCTGTTCAGCTACTTTGGTAAACGACGGGCTTGATAGAAGAAATACAGAATCTACATTTTTCAGCGCTTTTTTAACGGATGGCCAATCGCCCAACTCTCCCAGAATTGGGTTAACACCTTTCTTATTTAACTCATCTGCTTTTTCTTGACTTCTCACCATAACTTTAAAATCTACATCGGCATTGTGCAAAATTTCAACTAGTGTTCGGCCTGTTGTCCCAGTACCTCCAATTACTAAAATATTACCATTCATTTTATTTGATTTTAGAATTAATAATTCAATTCGTTATCTATTGTCTTAACAAGATTTGAAGCAAGATTCTTCATGGATATAAGTTGGATATTCATTTTGGAGAACTCTATCACTGCGAAGGCAAATCCATTTTTCTGTCTTATATCCAATAACATTTCCTCGAATCGTGATTTATCCAATTCAGCCTGAGATCCCAATTCACCATTGGTTATTTTATACAGATAATTTTCTCCCATGGGATTAATATCCAAGATGTCATAGGAAGGGTTATACAAATTTACCTCGGCGTCATATCTAAAATGATCTTCGAGGTATTTGATCTTCTTATAAAGTGCTTCTAGATTCAGCAAACCGTTTTTAATTGAATCGTTTGATATTATTGCAAGATTTCCAGAATATGTAAGTTCTTGAAAGGTGTTGTTTATTTGAAAGAAACGTGTCCAAGTATATACATTTATAACATCACTATTAAACGAATTTAGGTTGCTTATGGGTTTGCCATTGTAGTGTTCTATAACATTATTTGCTGATTTTATTTGACTGTTCCTTGTGTTGATGAACTGCTCTAACTCTTGAATAGTCAACGTTAAATCGGCTTTTACATTCTTAAGATAATGCAGTTCTTTAGCACGTATCTTAGCTGTCTCGTTATTATTGTTAATCTGTAATGCAATTAAAATACCGATAACCACCAGAATTATCTCACCGATGGCATATAGTAAATATTTGCTCAACTTATTTTCAATCAATAGATTTTGTCGAATTTTTCTGAAGAACTTTATCATCAATTTTTGATTGAACAAGTAAAGTCAATTCGCAGAAC
>JABDKX010000239.1 GCA_013001975.1 Saprospiraceae bacterium
CTCCATTAGCATCAACAGTAGCTATCGCCTCGTTTGCTGATGACCACTCACCTGATTGGTCTGTGGCATTTGAAGGCGTAAAGGTTGTTGACAGTGTTATTGTTTCTGGTATGTTGATCGTTACTGATTGAGGCGAAACCGATACTCCTGTTGGATCTACAGAAGCTGTTGTTCCTGTACCCATATTATTTATGTATACTTCAAGATTTGTATATCCATTAGAATTAACAATATTTCGATCGTCTGGATTATTAATATCCAATCCTTGTTCTATTTCCCAAGCATCTGGCATACCATCTTCATCTGTATCTGCAGGAGCTGGTAATGAATTCAATACAGGAAAACCACCTACTTGAAGTTGCGTATCTATCAACTGGGCCTTCACATCGTTCATGAAATCTGAAACTAGTTGGGAATCATAACTATCTCGAGAAGGCAATGTTGCCCCAGAGTTGTTAACAACATCAATTATATTCGAATCTACAGGTTGTGTCTCATATCCAGAATCAAGTATACGTGTATTTTCATTCGGAACTGTTGTTCCATAAGGTGATTTCGCAATTCCAACATCAGTTTGTCCAGAAGAAGTCGGGTATGTTGCATCCGTATCATTTCCTGAATGATGAATTCTTGAATCGGTCAAGGTATATGTTACGTCTTCAGTTGTATAAATTGAGCTTGTTAATTTAAATAAATGCGAAGTGGTAGCAGCAAGGTCATAAGCTCCTTCTTTGTAAAAGTTATTCTCGGCATCAAATTTGGCTCCATATCCAATAACCGCTGCATACTTAAAACCATTTATCACATTATTATGCCATTCTAGAGTAACACCTGCATTCATTCGTACATGCCTCTCTTTACTACCATGAAAGAAATTCTTAATGTAACTAATGTTTCTTGAGTTGTAATTAACCAATGTTCCCATTGAATGTGCCCCATCACCATGATGCGATGCATTTAAGCCATGAGTAATAAAATTATTTGTTACACTAACTTTATTAATAAGGCCATTGCCGCCAAACATACCGATAATCTCATCAATACTCCAACTAACAGAGCAATGGTCAATAATTATATTCTCAACGGTTTCAGAACCATCCGTAATAATTAGTATGGTATCAGAATCCGGACCGTTCGGGCCAACAACATTTCCATTAATATCCTTATAGCCACCATCACCTAATCTAAAACGTACATGGCGAATAATAACATTGCTAGCACTAATCGTTAATTTTTGCTTAGCAATACAAATTCCATCACCTGGTGCAGTTTGACCAGCTATGGTGATATCGGGATTGTTAATCTTGAGTCCTGAGGTTAAGTTAATATTACCACTAACTTCGAATACGACAGTTCTCGGACCAGAGGCCTCAACAGCAGCTCGAAGACTACCGGGTCCATCATTATTCAAATTGGTCACCTTAAGAACAACTCCTCCTCTACCGCCAGATGCATATTTTGCATGACCTATGGCTCCAGGAAAAGCTAACTGTTCCGACTGCGAAAATGAATTCGAAGTCATTAAGAATAAAACTGAAAAACTTATAAATTTTAAGACGGTTAAGTGCGATTTCTTGCGTAAACAAGAAAATGAGCTGGGGATTATCATTTTAATGTAAGTTTGGGGTTAAATATTTTAATTTGCTATTAATCAAGGCGAATCTAAAAAAAATGAGACTAAAAAGAATAATTAAATAAATTTTTCGATGAAATACACATTTTTTGTGCGTTTTTTCCTATTAAATGAACTTTTAAAAGTTTTATTTTGCATTTCAACGTTTATTTTTGTTTTTATCCAATTTATGATTCCCAGTTTTATATATACGGCTTGCTCGGAGATTTGGATGTTTAATATACGTTGATCAGGTCATTTTTAGTTCTTAATTTCATCTAAAAGATATCAACAGGTAAATGTTCATAACCCTTGGATTACTTGCAAAATTTCATATTGCTTAATACATTGATAACCAGATTAATAAAAGTGAATAAATTGGTGCGATTTGAAAATTAACCTTGTTTTATGCCATTGAACTATTTTATGAACAATCTGTTAGAAATAACATTATATTCGTATGCTATTAAAACCTATAGTCCAAATTCTATTATAACTCCATATGGAAGGAAACTCATCAAAAACCAAATCCAGTATTATTGGCTTGATCTGGATGTTTTTTGGTAATTCATTCAATGTTTTTTCTCAATTATTGATTCTTGGTATCTTGGCTAGATTGTTAACTCCTGAGGATTTTGGCGTTATAGGTATTATACTCATTTTCGTTAATTTTTCTAATATTTTCACTCAAATGGGAATTGGGACAGCACTTGTCCAGCTTAAAACAATTACCGAACAGCATATTTCTCAAAGCTATACCCTATCCATAATATTAGGAATTTTAATTGGGGTTCTTTTTTATTTTTTAGCACCATACATCGGTACTTTTTTTAATTTGACAGACCTTGAAGGACCAATTCGATTCTTTTCTTTTCTGTTTCCTTTCAAAAGCTTTAATGGTATAAGTACATCCATATTACAACGAAAACTCCGATTCCCTGCGATTGTTAAGACCAATACGATTTCCTATCTGCTGGGATACGGACTGACTTCAATTACCTTGGCTTTTCTAGGCTATGGGCTGTGGTCATTGATTTATGGTCAATTAGCTATTTTAATTGTAGAAACGGTAATGCTTTGGTATTATCAAAAACCTTCTTTTTCCATAATATCAAATAAGTCTATTTTAAAGGAACTAATGGTCTTTGGTTCAGGATACACTTTAGACACCAATTTTAATTTTTTTGCCGAGAACTCAGATAATATAATAGTTGGTAAAGTCCTAGGGGCAGCAAGTTTGGGTATCTATTCAAGAGCATTTCAGTTTCTTGCACTGCCAGCAAGTTTTTTCGGAAAAATATACGATAAGGTCCTCTTTCCAGTTTTATCGAATAAACAAGATGATAAAGCAAAGTTGACTTCGTTTTATATATTTAGCATTTCCTTTTGCCTAATTATCTTATTTCCAATATCAATAATATTGCTTTTTAATGCTGAATTGATTGTAAGGGTTCTTTTGGGGGACCAATGGTTGGATGTAATCGAGCCATTTCAAGTCCTGATCATTGGCTTTGCATTTAGGTTTGGCACGAGAATAAATAAATCTTTTTTAAAATCCTTAGGCCTCGTTTATCATGGTGCATTATACCAATTTATTTTTGCAGTACTAATGATTTCTAGTTGTTTAATGGGTGTTTATTTATTTGGACTTGTTGGTGTTGCACTCGGGGTTTTATTTGCAACAGTAATGAATTATCTTCAAGTTTCATTCAGGATCCAAAAGTTATTGGATTTCAAGTATAAATATTTTCTAATGCTTCATGCTAATGCTTTCATTAATTTTCTGCCAATAGTTATAGTTGTTACCCTGACCTTGTTTTTTGGTTATGGCAGCATAGCCAATTCTATAATAATTTCGATTGCGGTGATTCTACCACTGCTGCTAATACCAGTCAAAAACAAAAAAAGCATATTTTATGACGCTCACAACTCTTTAATGTTCAACCAATTCGTTAATAATTCTCCTGGAATAGTCAAGAGATTTGCACGTAAGTTAAATCTTGTGAAATGAAACCTGCGCTTTTCATATTAATTGCGGTTCTTTTAGCTGTAAACAATATTTTCATCAATTTTAGGATTGGAAATCTCAGTTATGACAGATTGTTGGAGTTTGGTTTGTTCTTCCTGTTCTTCAAATCATATATAACTGAATTACGTGAAAATTCTTTTTTTAGAAAATACAATTTATACATAATTCTTTTCGCAATTGTTCAGTTCTTGATGAACATTAAACTTGTTATGTTCAATGGCGCCGAAACGAAAATTATTTATGTAAGTTTCGTTAAATGCTTTTCCTATATAGTGTTTTCTTATTTATTCCTGTTAATTGTTAAAGAGAATACCAAGTATCTTAATATTATAATAGCCATACATCTTGGTATTTGTGTATTTGGCCTTCTTCATCATCCGATTTCTCCTTTATCTTCTCAAGTTCATCAAATAAAAACTTCATTATACAAAGGTGTTGAAGGCAACGAAGGTCTCTCAAAAAAATTAACAGGCCAAGATAGATATATCCAAGAGGGAATAAGCAATAGATTCAGAATGTCAGGGCCATTTCCATCTCCAATTCCTTTTGCGTATTTTTTATTAAGTGCTCTTTTCTTGAACCTTTATATGTATTTAAGGAGTAATAAAAAAATATACCTTTTTAATTTATCGATAATTCTGTTGTGTTCATTTATGAGTCAAACCAGGTCTTTGATATTGGCCGAGGTTGTCATGATAATGATATTTTGGGTATTTATAAACAACAAAAGAATAAATACTTATAAAGTTGGTATTGTGATTACTGTATTGGCATTGGCCGTACTATATGTTAATAGGCCAAGCTCATCGGTTCAGACAGGAGAGTCTTCACGTATGACAAAATTCAATGATAGAAGAGAGTTACTCTGGATTACAGGTATGTACGCAATTGCCAAACATCCCTTTGGCATTTCTAAAGAACAGTATGCAGAGGTTCGGAAAGAAATGTATTATATCACTGGCTCTTTAACCGTCCTGTATATGCCAAGTCATAACGGCTTCATCAATACAGCATTTAATTATACGGTTATTGGGTATTTCTTAATGATTGGCTTTTGCATTTTCATTTATAAAAGAACCAAACCATTGAGCAAGAATTATCGAATTATTTTTAACACTTTTTATATAGCCTATATCATTAACGCAACTTTTCACAACAATTTTCTTTTTTATTCTGACTATACGGTCTATATGGTGCTTATGCTAATCACAATTCATTATCAATATGAAAAGAACAAAGGTCTTGAATACCCAAAACAACTATTGAATGAAGCCTGAAAAATTGAGAATTATGTTCGTTCTCCCATCTTTAAGAGCCGGAGGTGCTGAAAGGGTGATGTCATACATTGCCTCTAACTTAGATATTTCTTCCTTTGAACCTTATTTACTGATAATCGGTTTTCGTAAAGACAAGGTTTATGAGATAAGCCCAGATGTCAATGAAATTTACCTTAACAATAATAGAGTAAGTAGGTCAATAATTGATATAATCAAGACTTTAATTAAATATAAACCCAATGTGGTCATAAGTTCAATTAGCCATACGAACACAATAATGTCATTGATATCTCCTTTTTTCAGGAACATTAAATTTGTCGGTAGAGAGGCCAATGTAAAAAGCACAAGATCTAAATTTGATGAGAAAGAGATGCGTATTTTCTCATTTCTGTCAAAAAGAAGTTTTAGAATACTCGATTCTATAATATGTCAGTCGAATGACATGATCCAAGATTTCAAGAAATCCATGGAAATTGATGAATCCAAGTTCCTTGTAATAAACAACCCAATTACCGATGGATTCACTTATAAAGAGAAGCTACCAAGAAATGACGAAGTAATCAGGTACA
>JABDKX010000095.1 GCA_013001975.1 Saprospiraceae bacterium
TCTATTTTTGGACTTCGGTTAGACGGAAATCAGTTAGAAGGAGAAATTCCAAATTCAATATATGCTTCTGCAGGACTCTCGGAATTAAGCTTAAGGGATAATAATTTATCAGGCGAACTATCAAGTAGCCTTAATAATTTTGAAGATCTTGATGAGCTTTATCTAGACGGCAATAATTTTGAAGGATGTGCTATGGATCTGGACAGCTTATGTAATTTAGTTTACAACCCAAATGACACATTGGTTACCTATAACAATAGCGCAACATACAACTTCAAGTTAGGCGAAGGATATGATTTAACAAACAATCCAAAATTACCATGGTCTGGAGATTTTCAAAACTATTGCAACGGTGAATCACCAATAGGTGCAAGTTGTGATGATGGTGACTCTACCACTTCAAATGATGTTATTTTAGATGATTGTACTTGTGGTATGCTTTCAAGCAATTTTGATCTAGGAGACAGAACGGTATCTATTTACCCAAATCCTGCTTCAGACTTTATTCGGATTGAAACGTCAAATCCTGAGGGATTAATTATTTCTTTAATCGACATCACTGGGAAGAAACTTAATAACTTAAAATTGAATGCAACCAACGAAATTTCAAATCTTGAATCTGGCATTTACATCATTCAAGTTTTAGATACTTCAGGAAATATATTAATCAATGATAAGCTGTTTATAGAATAGATTATCATATACGATAAATTAGACAAAAGCAGAAAGAATAATTCTTTCTGCTTTTTTTATGCCACTACAAATGACTTGAAGGAATATCCAAGCCATTTTTATTATCCCTGGTTTTAATCAAATTTTAAATGTCGTATTTTGTGCTAACAAACAAGAATTGACAATATGCAGCCACTCGCCGAACGAATGCGTCCTAACCAATTGGAAGACTATATTGGTCAGGATGAATTATTAGGTCCGAATGGTTCGCTGTCTAAGGTTATTATAAATGGCCGAGTTCCATCTATGATTCTTTGGGGTCCTCCAGGTGTTGGTAAAACCACCTTAGCTAATATAATCGCGCAAACATCTAAAAGACCATTCTACCAGTTGAGCGCCGTTAACTCAGGTGTTAAAGATGTTAGAGAAGCGATTAAAAAAGCGGAAGGACAGAAATTTTTCGACACACCCTCCCCCATTTTATTTATTGATGAGATTCACAGATTCAGTAAATCGCAACAAGATGCATTACTAGGCGCAGTAGAAAAAGGTATTGTCACGCTCATCGGTGCAACAACTGAAAATCCTTCTTTTGAAGTGATTCCTGCATTAAGGTCGAGATGTCAAGTTTATGTGCTTAACAACTTAAACAAAGACGATCTCATCAAAATGCTTGACAATGCAATCACCAAAGATGATACACTTTCAAAATTGCCGATTAAGATTAAAGAATATGAGGCCATATTAAAATACAGTTCAGGCGATGGTCGTAAGTTATATAACCTTCTGGAATTAATAGTCAATACATTCAATGATGAAGATATCGTTATCGATAATGCCTTGGTAGAGACTCTGGTTAAAAACAATATTGCTTCTTATGATAAATCAGGAGAATATCATTACGACATCATTTCTGCATTTATAAAATCTATTCGAGGAAGTGATCCTAACGCAGCAACATACTACCTTGCAAGAATGATTGAAGGTGGCGAAGATCCCAGGTTTATTTGCCGAAGGATGATCATCTCAGCCGCAGAAGATATTGGGCTGGCAAATCCGAATGCTTTACTTTTAGCTAACAATTGCTTTCAAGCAGTTCATCACATTGGCATGCCAGAAGGTCGCATTGTTATGTCTCAATGTGCAATCTATTTGGCACAATCTCCAAAGAGCAATGCCAGTTATATGGCTATTAAAAAAGCACAACAACTTGTCAAACAATCGGGAGATTTAAGTATCCCTCTTCATCTTAGAAATGCGCCAACAGAATTAATGAAATCTTTGAATTATGGGAAAGACTACGGCTATGCCCATGATTTCGAAAATAATTTTGTCCAGCAAGAATACCTACCAGAAGATATCAGCGGTACGACTTTTTACGAACCAGGAGATAATCCTAGTGAAGAAAAAGC
>JABDKX010000029.1 GCA_013001975.1 Saprospiraceae bacterium
CCATTCCTAACGCGGTTTAAGAGGTCAACAAATGTTTGATCAGATTGCCTGTATACATTTTTTAATTCTATCGCAATGGGGTTGGATTTTTGCCAAGCATGCGCACTGAAAAAAAATGGACTTTTATAAAAGTGCCCAAGTATGTTCCAGGTGTCTTCTTTTACAACAGGAGAGAGTTGAAACAAATCGCCAATAGCTACAACTTGAACACCGCCGAAAGGATTGGGGGATCTGCGTACTCGTCTTAAGGTCATGTCAATAGCATCCAACAAGTCTGCACGAACCATACTGATTTCATCAATGACAAGCAATTCTAATTCTTGCATGACCTTTCTTTTGTCCGTTCTTAACTTTTGCGTTTTAGCCAATTCCGTTGTATTGGTAACCAAAGATGGATTTACATAATCGGGTGTTGGAATAAAAGCTGTGGTTGGCAATTGAAACATTGAGTGAATGGTTACGCCTCCTGCATTAATCGCAGCGACACCTGTAGGGGCAACAATTACCGAATTTTTGTGCGTCTTCTTTAATACAGATTTTAAGAAAGTCGTTTTTCCAGTACCCGCCTTCCCCGTAAGAAAGACATTCCTATGTGTGCTTAAGACAAAGTCTTCTGCATATTGTAATTCCTTATTCTCCATATTTATATATGATAAATATAGTCAGAATGTAAACACTTAGTATTTGTTTTAATAGTTACAAATAAAAAATCCCTATGACAAAATCATAGGGATCAGATTTTTTAAATATTTATACTTCTATTCTTCTGTTAAAGTATATCTGAAACCAACATATAAATTTGCACCAAATAGTGGCGCCCAGACAATTGATGCGTCAAAATATTGTCCAAAAGCATCATCCCCTGCGATGATGGCATCCCTTTGTTGATAATTTAATAGGTTTTCAGCTCCTAAGTAAACATCCCATTTCTTGCCCCATCTTTTCATAATTTGTGCATTAAGGATAAAATAGTCAGGCGATCTATCTGGTCTTTGATATTCAATTGGATTAGATGAGGTGTTAGGCAATCTTTTTTGACCATTCCAATTTAATGTCGCATCAAAATGCCAATCACTATCTGTTTTATAAGCCACGTTAATAAATGAACGATGCTTTGATACCATAGGCTTTTCAAGTAACTCATTGCCATAAGTTGTTTTGACATCAAACATCCTATATGCCATTCTAACATCTAAGTTTTTTAAAACTGGATATTCCAATTTTAATTGTACACTATTAGAATATGAAGATCCTTCGAGGTTATAAAATGAAATGCGTCCTGGTGTTTCTAAATCAACAACTATTTGATTTTCGAAGCTGGTTCTGTACGCATCAAAACTTATTATCAATTCACGATCAGCTATATCGAGACCTTGGGTATAATTAATACCATAGTTCCATGCCACCTCAGCATCCAATCCATACATGTCGTTCGAGCCGTTTCCATTTATTACAACTTCTCTTGAACTTGAAAAAAGACCTAAGTTTTCAGCAAATATACTTGCTGTTTTTTGACCTCTTCCTCCTGAAATTCTAACAATAGACTTGTCTGAAAAATTGTATTTAGCATGTAGCCTTGGCGTTACAAACACTCCAAAGACATTGTGTTTGTCAACTCTAATTCCAGGAATAACTGACCATTTTTTATTGTCCTTGTATGTATATTCAAAATAGGCGCCCGGAATAGATTCATCTCTATTGAAAAAACCTGCTCTTCCAACATGTTCATAAATATCATCATATTGATAAGTTAATCCCATCCTGATAATGTTATTTTCATCAGGGATATGTTGAAAAATCAAGTTGGCAAACAATGAATTTTGATCATTATCGTACACATCATTGCCAAACATAGATTTTTGGTTTTGACGCACTGCACTTAACTGAAGACCAACACTACTCTTAGGGGTTTCAGGATTTACATATCCAACTTTTGCCCAAGCTTCATAACGATCTGTATCATTATTCATTCTCCAATGCTCCTCATGATTTTGATTAGCGCCACTGAAATGATCATGGCTTCCTCCTTGATGAGAAAGAGAAGAATATTTAAACCCAAGTTGTCCTTCAAAATTTTTCGCGCGTTTAAATTTCCACCTATTCGCAATAATAAAATCCTTTTCCTTTGGCATATCTGTAAAGCCATCACCATTGTTATCATGAACAGCAGTCATTTGTTTGGCATGAAGCAAAAATCCTGTGGCTACATTCTCACCAACATCATGACGATAATTACTATTTAATTCTGTTCTCCCTGCAGCATTCATATAGCCATTTAAAAAAAACTTGTCTCCGCGTTCTGGCTTTTTTAATTCCACATTTATTTGACCAGTTAAACTTTCAAAGCCATTGACAACCGAACCTGCACCTTTTATTAATTGGATGCTTTGAATCCATGGTCCAGGTGTCATTGACAAACCATATATCGTTGACATTGCTCTTACGTCTGGCATTAATTCTCTGGTTATTTGTACATAAGGACCAGCAAGACCTAACATTTGTATTTGCCTGGTTCCTGTAATAGCGTCGGGAAAGGACACATCTACTGATGGGTTGGTTTCAAAACTTTCCGAGAGGTTACAACAAGCTGCTTTACACAATTCTTCTCTTGTAATCGTTTCAGAATTAATTGACTTTATAAATGAAACTTCGGTCGTTCTTTTTTTATAAACTACCTCAACCGTCTCCAATTTATGCCCTGTATTTAAAGTTATTTCTACGACGCCTTTTTCTTCTAAAGCGATCGTTTTTGTCTCAAAACCTATATAAGATACTTGGATTGTATCAGCATGTGCATCAGAGTTGTCAATTCTAAAATGGCCAACCAAATCAGTAGTTGTTCCAACATTAGTATCTCCCAATTTTACACTGGCTCCTATCAACGGCGTCTTATTTCCTTTATCATTTATTTCATAAATAAATCCTTC
>JABDKX010000039.1 GCA_013001975.1 Saprospiraceae bacterium
CTTGCAGGGTAAGCCCGATATAATAATTTGCTGGATAAACTTCTTCAAATAGGTAATAACCTGATGCATCAGTTTGAGTTACATCAACTATAAATCCTAAATGATTGTAAAGTGTAACTGTCCAACCTTCCAATCCAGGTTCTCCTCCTTCCTGAATACCATCACCATCGAGATCATGCCATACATAATCACCTAAATCATAACCTATAATGACTGGTACATCAGAAAAAGCTTCATCATCGTCATAAGTATCGCCATCACCATCTTCATCAACATCATTACTGAAGTCCGGATCACTATCCTGGTCATCACCATCATCAACTGTTATTTCAACATCATTTCTTATATTTTGAATCAAGTAAGTCAACGGTATATTATAAGTGATTTCGAAACTCTCTGAAGTATTAAAAGGTAAATCTATAATCGTATAAATATCATCTGTTACGACAATAATATTTGCATTAGCTCCTGCATTACTTGAAATAAAAGTAAAGTTTGGATCAGGAGATTCTGTGATCTCAATATTTGTAGCATTTAACGATCCAGTATTGTTTACAGTGATTAAAAATGTGACATCATCACCAGGAAATATTGGGTCAGGAGTTAATAAAGTTTTGGTAATCTCAAGATCATAGGTTTGATCTATATCTAGCACCAATACATCTTCATCATCATCGTCTCCATCTAGGTCACCATCTTCATCAACTGTCTCATCGGTATTTGGATCACTATCTTGATCGTCACCATCATCAACTAAAATTTGAGCATTGTTAGTGACGTCAAATCCTTGATATAATGGGTCAACTTGATAAGTCAGATTTACTGTTTCTGTTGTACCGAAATTGAGCGTATTGATTTGATATCTCTGTGGTGAAACTTCTGTCACATTTGCACCGTAAGAATCGCTTACAAACGTAAGTCCAACACCAGCAACATCTTCGAATTCAACATTATAAGCGTGCAATGATCCTTCATTGGTAACACTTATGCTATATGTGATTAAACTACCTTGAACATAAGGCCCTGCACTGACTTCCGTTTTTGCTAATGCAAGATCATAAATTTGTTCAACATCTAGTGTAATCGCATCTTCATCATCATCGTCGCCATCTAAATCACCGTCTTCATCAACAGTAGGTCCAGTATTAGGGTCACTGTCTCGATCATCACCATCATCAGCTATTATTTGAGCTGAATTTGTTATTGTAAATCCTTGGTAACTTGCATTAACTCTAAAAGTTAATTGCACTGCTTGTGAATCGGTAAAATCCAATGTGTTAATCAAATATTCCATTGGATTTGGTGAACTTACATTTGCCAAAGATCCACTGTTATCACTTACAAAATCTAGTCCTGGATCAGGTGAATCAAGTATTGAAATATTACTTGCATTTAAAGTTCCTTCATTAAGAACAGTTATCTCATAGGTTATTAAATCACCTTGAGCATAAGGACCTGTGCTTACTTCAGTTTTTGATAATGTTAAATCATAAAATTGAACCAAATCAATAGTTACAAAATCTTCGTCATCATCATCAGGGTCTCCATCACCGTCTTCATCTGTTGTCTCATCAGAATTAGGATCACTATCTAAATCATCGCCATCATCTGATGTAATTTGAGCGAAGTTGCTCAACATTAATCCTTGATAAGTATTGGAAACGATATATGTTACATTAATTGTTTCTGTTCCATCAGGTGCTAGTGCAAGTACAGTCCACTCTCCTACTCCTGTTTCATTTACATTAGGGTTAAGACCAGCATCACTTGATACATAATTTAATCCCAGTTCAGGAATATCTTCAACCACAATATTTGCTGCAGGTAAACTTCCTTGATTTTCTATTTGAATTGCATAAGTTACCATGCTGTCTTGGCCATAAGGTCCAACGCTGGTTTCTAATTTTGTAAGTTGTAAATCATAGAATTCCAATTCCATTGGATCATGATCATCTTCATCCGTTGCTGCTACAATGCCATTTATAAGACCTGAACCATCACCGTCAATTGCGTCGTCACTTGGTGTATTCGGAGCACCACCTGCATCATCACCTAAGACACCGTTAGCTACACTGTCAAAATCTTCTAAACTTACATTATTCCCCAGATCGTCAAACATCAAACTGACCTCTGCTTCATTATTCCATGCAATATCAAATCCACAAGTGGGCCCTCTTTCAAGTAATACAAGGGTTATCGTTATAAATGTGTTTTCTCCTTCATCAAGGCTAGGAATAGTTGTTGTTGCAATACCACCGGCTTCAGCCCAAGTACCATCATTTATTGGATCATACATATATCCACAAGGTATATAATCAGAGATTTGAACGTTTGCCAAATCAACATTACCTTGATTTATAACTTCGATTATGAAGTCGATTTGATCACCGTAATTAAATGGAGGTATTTCTGAAGTTGTCATTCTTAATGCGACGTCAACAAGTGGTACGTCAGCAGGATCATGATCATCTTCGTTAATATCAGTAAAGCTGTCATCATTCGGATCACCTGGTAAAACACTTCTTTCTAAGCCATTATCAGATCCTGGACTACTATCTATATCTTCTGTATTTCCAGCTGTATCTCGATGTGCTGTGATTTCAGCATAGTTTATTAAATCAGCAGGCGTTCCACATATTACTGTCAAATCTAATGAAATTGTAATACAATTTGCGGGCGCACTTGCAGGTGTTGGTATTCCTCCTGAAGGTATACCTCCATTAGCTATTGTCAAAGTTCTCACAGCATCGCTGCCAGAAGCAACCCAACCATTATTGGGAGTAAACCCATAACATGGCGGAACATAGTCTGTAATTTCTATACTATCTACAATTGTAAATCCTTGATTACAAATTGTATAATCAAAAGTAACAACCTGATTTAGATCAACAGGAGTGGTTACGCTTGTATTTTTTATCAATGCGACATCCAAATTACAATAAACGACATCTATGGTGACAACAAATGATCTTGTTTGACAACTTGTTCCTACAGGCCCAGGACCTGTCAAAGTATAAGTAAAATCATAAGATGATCCTTCCATAGCAGGTGTTGCTGTAAAAGTCGAACCACTTAATCCACCAGAAGCATCAGTGTCTGCCCAAGTTCCCGTTAAAGGACCTGAGACAATGGTTGTATTTAAGTCAATGACATTAGTTCCAAACAGAGGGTTTCCACAAATACTTGTGTTTGAAGTTATCACGTTTGGTAAGGTATCAAAAACTTCAACTGAAGACGTTGCAAAATCTTGACAGCCGTTTATATCTGTAAAAGTATATGTCATATCATGTATGCCTGGACCAGCAGCATCTGGATCAAGAGTAGCAGTACCATCTGCATTGTCAACCAGACCCGCCAATGCAGTCGTGGTGAATACGCCCGATGTACCAGCTCCTGGCACTGGTGTACCTGAAAAGTTCATAAGACTTCCGACCAAACATTCATCTGCAGGATCATTGATTGTCACCACTGGCAGAGCAAAAATAGTTACTGAATTAGTAATACTGTTATCACAACCTTGAGCATCTGTATATGTATAAGTCACATCATATGTTCCTACACCTGCAACATCTATATCTAAAACAGCAGTACCATCTCCATTGTCAGTCAAGCCACCAGGAGCAGTTGTAGTAAACATACCTGATGTACCAACAACAGGTAAAGGACTACCTGTATAATTTAAATCACTACCATCAACACACACATCAGCAGGATCATTTAATCCAACAGTTGGTATATCATATATTGTTACAGAACTTGTAGCTGAATTTATACAACCAAAAGCATCCGTATAGGTATAGGTTACATCATAAGTTCCTGGAGTAGCTGCAGCCACATTCAATATAGCTGTGCCATCATTATTATCCGTTAATCCTGCCAAAGCTGTTGTTGAAAACACACCTGATGTTCCAGCTCCAGGAGCAGGTGTTCCTGTAAAACTCATATTAGCACCATCTACACATTGATCGGCAGGATCGGTAATATTAACAGTTGGTAATGTTCTAACATTCACAATTAATGAATCATATGGCCTACAAGATTCCGATAAAGGTAATGGATGAGAAATCGCATACACATAATATACTCCTGGCGTCCCTAGTGGCAAATCTGCCATTGACAGTGTTGCTTGGTTGGATATAACCAAAGCAGAATCAATAGGTATTCCATTTGCGTAGACTTCTATCGAATCCGCAGGAATTGTTGTATGATAAACAAGTACCAATGAATCAGATTGAGTATCAAAAATCAAATCGTTGACTGGATCTCCTGGACAGATTGTCACATCTGGTTCAGCTGTTGTCACATCAGGACAACAATAAATACCTGCCAAACAACCTTTCAATATATCAACATCTCCAAAAATTCCTTTTTGTTGACTACTCGGATCTCTTCCAATATCGAGCAAAATAGAACCAAGAGGGTTACCTCCATCTATTGGCAAATATTGTAATCCATAATAACATCCCAAACTATTACAATCAGCACCCCTCAATGCATCGGATGTTGCCATTACGAAAGCATCTGCATCAATTGCACAAAGTGAACCATCAAATCCAGAATTGGCAAATGCCACTCCACCTCTAGCGTTAAGACCTTGACTAAATTCTCCAAGTTCATGTTGTAGGTAAAGATTACCTGCCGGAACAGTTGTTTGTAAATCCCATGTAGCACCGTTAAAAATATATCTGAGCATTCTTGATTCATGAGCTCTTGCTACTGGTCCTGAAGAATCAAATCCAGATTCTCCCATTATCATAGTTTGCCAATCTTGACTGAATTCAATATCAGCAACCGGCATACTAAAAATTTCAGCCCTAAGTGGATCTCCATATTCTTGTGTCCACGGTAAATCAAATTCTAATCTGTCTGTTGCTTCTAGAATTTCACAAGTTGTTGGATCAATTGCAACAGACCTAATTGTATTTCTTATTCCTGTTCTATTAAAATCAGAATTCCACATGGAATAGTATAATCTGCCATTGCCGTTATTTTTAGTAACAGCCATAACTCTCTCACCAAGTGGTGCAAATGAAGGTGATCCATTATCTGCAACTAACGGATCAAAAGTTTCTAGTGTTGTACCCGTATCTGGATCCAACCTATAAATTGTTCCATCATCTAAGTTGGCAACATATATTTGGTTACAGACAGTATCGTATTCTATACCTGCACCACCTACAGTACTCGGAATATTTGCTATCTGGGTCACACTCGCATCAACTGCGTCTATTTTTGAAATTATTAATGGAACGGCCGCACCAGGTGTTATATCATATAACGCAGATGTTGCTGTGTAAATATTTCTAAATGTATCTATGGCAGTACTAAAAACTTCACCGCCTAGTTGTGCCACTGTCCACTCATATGGATGATTAGCAATTAGTGGAGAAATATCATAACCTGTTTCTCCCATACTAAATAAATCATAGGAAGATTGCATTTTTTCAATTGCAACTGTCACACTATTTCCTGGGTAAGTAGCACACGTAACTAAAGCATCTCCAGGTTGAATCACACGTTCATCGCCGCTTAAGCTGATAAACCTAAATTCTGTTTGACAAGTATTATTACTTGCATTTCGAACACCCACTGTATATGTTCCTATAGGAAGATTTGAGAAGGTATTCGAAGATTGCCAATTCATACCGGTATCAATTGTGTATTCATATGTTCCTTCTCCACCTGTAGCATCAATAATTATTTGACCTTCATCAAAACATGCATTGACTGTTGTAACATCAAAATCAATTGCTGTTGATGGTGGCGATGAAATAGCATAACAAACAGTCATTAATACTGCATCAACATTTGATTCAATTCGTCCAAATGCACTAGCATTAGTAGACTCTATAACCAATCCAAATCTTTCGTTGTTGATTAATTCAGGAGTTAGCGTCTCGCCCCATGTCATATCAGTATAAGTAATTGTTTCCCAACTCGTAGTTGATTGCAACCAAACATTTGGATCTGCATTATTAAATGTAGATACTGACAAAGTATTTGGATTAAATAGTGATACCGTTGCATCTAACGCATCAACTGGATTCGGTGCTTCATTTCTTCTCGTTATATCTATTGTAATACTTTCAATTGTAGCATTACAAGGAATATTAAAGTTAAAATCCTTGACTAATAAGTATGCTGATGTATTACCCGCAAACACTAATGACTCAGCGCCAACGCCATTTGGGGCTCCAGCAGCACTATTGGCTCCTGCCCATGTGTTTCCATCGCCGAAAACAAATCCTCCACCAGCATAACTAGTTACAGTATTGGAACCGACTAATGGTATTGATTCCTCAACTTTACTCTCTTTTTTACTTGATGAATAATCAATTGGCGAATTTTCTGCATTGAGATTTCCATCCAAGCCAATGACACATATTGTACAAATAAATAGCAATATTAAATTTTTCATTAAAATGAATTTTTCAGTGTACTTATTAATTTTTTGGAATTACAACAATAATAGAAGGTATTGACCTTAACCAGTCAAAACAAACTATTTGTACGTAAAAGGGAGGAAATACAAGACTTTACAGATTAGTAAAAGTCATAATATGTCAAAATATTAGAGGTGTTCCAATTTCTAAAATATCTAAGAGTCAAAATTTATGCCATATTACGACATCTCCATAATGGAAATGAAACATACTTTACATTTTTTTATAGCTCAAAAAAAATTAGAATGTGATATTTTAATCTAAAACTCTAAGATTTATAGCTATAAAAATGGATGTGAATAAGACTTTTACTTATTTTACACACCAATTTATATAATAGATGACCACAGATTTAAGAGATATCTTTCCAAAAACGAAAGGGTTGGATGAAAAATCCATCTCTGCCCTACTACAAGCAATCAAAAGAAACCATAAAAATGGACAATTTGATTATTTGAAATTCAAGCAATCAGTATTGACACTTCAAAATATGGATATGAGCATTGAAATAGCTTATAAATCCGCTTTTGCTACAGCTTCAACCTTAGGATTAACCAAAGAAAGCTTGATCAAATCTGCTAATGGGTATAAATATTCAGTTCAAAATGAAAGAGAATCATTTGCTGAATCTTTGCTGGCTCAAAAGAAAGTTAAAATTGATGGTCGTAAGGACGAAGTCATTGAACTGACTAGAAAAATTGAAAGCCATAAACTGAAGATTAAGGAATTGGAAAGAGAAATAGCGATTTTTCAATCTAGAATTGATAATGTAGATAGCGATGTTGAAGCAGCAAGACAAAAAATTGAATCTGTAAAAAATAACTTCTTAGAAGTTTATGACGTCATTCATAAAGACATATCAAATGATATAGATCTTATTAATAATTATTTGAAATAAAATTTAAACTCAACATATATGACTGATTATAAAAATAGTTCAAATGCAGGGAAAGGTTTTTGGAGCAGGCCAGAAGGAACCACTGGTGCCATTTTTTTATTAGGTATTTTAGGGCTGATAGGATACGGCGTTGTTAAATTCAGTGGCCCCATATTAGCATTCATCTCAAAAGGCATTGGTTTAGCTGTTGGCTTAGGAGTACTTGGTGTCGTATTGTATATGATCCTGGATTCTAGGACAAGAAACTTATTCAAATATATGTACCAGAGTGTGATGAGAAAAATCACCTCAATTTTTGTGACAATTGATCCGATAGGTATTCTAAAGAATTACATATCTGATTTGGAAGGCAACCTCAAAAAAATGGGTAAGCAAATTGGCGGTTTGAAAGGTCAAATGCGCAACTTAAAAATGATGGTTGAAAATAACAATAAGGATATTGAAAATAACCTTGCCATTGCTCGTAAAGCAAAACAAATGAGTAATGAAAAGCAAATGGTATTGAGCACTAGAAAAGCGGCTCGACTTCAAGAAACAAACGGAAAGTACACTGCATTACATTCCAAACTGAAAGTATTATACCGTGTGCTGACGAAGATGTATTCTAATTCTGAAATATTATTAGAAGACACCAAAGATCAGGTTAGAGTTAAAGAACAAGAAAGAAAAGCCATTCGCGCTTCTCATTCTGCAATGAAATCAGCAATGAGTATCATTAAAGGAGATCCTGATAAACGAGCAATGTTTGATCAAGCAATGGAAGGAATTGCAGAAGATGTCGCTAATAAAGTAGGTGAAATGGAAAGATTTATGGAAATGTCATCAGACTTCATGAACTCAATCGATTTGCAAAATGGCATCTTTGAAGAGAAAGGCATGCAAATGCTTGAGCAATATGAGCAACAAAGTACATTGATGTTGTTAGGAGGCAGTGAAAAAGTTGAAGACACCTTAGATCTCTCTTCTCCTCGAGCAGAAAAACAATCCAGATCCGAAGACTCCTCTTCATCAGATTATACCAATTTGTTTGATTAAGATAACAACTTAAAGCCGATTTAAATCATCGGCTTTTTTTATAATTTTCAATCAGAAGGTGATGTTCAAATGTAAAGCTTCGTATTTCATAATTATTGTTACTACCCTAGTAATTTCCAGCTGTAAATCAGATAAAGATTTAAATATTTTTTCTAAAATATCTGGTGAAACAATGGGTACCACATACAACATTTCTTACAAGAGTGGATTAAATTTAAAACCATCTGTTGATAGTATTTTGATCGCAATCAATCAAAGTGTGTCTACTTACATTCCTTCTTCAACCATTTCTAAAATCAATAATTTTTCAAGCAATCAAGGCAATGAGCAGATCAATTACGTAGTAGCAACAGATAGCCACTATATTAAAAACTTTGATGCCTCGAAGATTATCTATCAAGAAACATCAAACTATTTTGATCCGACTGTAATGCCATTGGTTAATTATTGGGGGTTTGGTTATACCAAAAAGAAAGCTGTCACCGAAATTGACAGTTCAGAAGTTAGTTTGATCTTAAAATCAGTCGGTTTTGATAAATGGAAAATGACAGTGAGTGAGGATCAACTGCGCATAGACAAACCAATTGATGCTTCACTTGATTTTAGTGGTATTGCAAAAGGATATGCTGTGGATTTTTTAGCTTCCTTTCTTGAATCTCAAAGTATTCAAAACTATATGGTTGAAATTGGAGGAGAAGTCTTTGCAAAAGGAACAAACCAAAAAGGAATGCCTTGGACAATTGGACTGAGTCGGCCTGAGATTACGGCACAGTTTAATGATTTTCAAGCTATAGTTCATTTGCAAGGAAAAGGCATGGCGTCATCAGGAAATTATCGCAATTATTATGAAGTAGATGGCAAGACTTATGGTCATGAAATCAATCCTAAAACCGGTTATCCTGAAATCAATCAACTATTAGGCACAACTATAATTGCTTCCGAATGTATGACAGCTGACGCATATGCGACGGCTTTTATGGTTATGGGGTTAGAAAAGTCGAAAAAATTAGTCGAAAAATTACAAGATGTTGAAGCCTGTTTGTTTTTCAGAAATGAAAAGGGTGAAATCGACAGCCATAATTCGTCTGGGTTCGCACAATACTATGCTGATTAGCATTTTTTACCACCGATTTTTCCCATTTTAAGATACTATGAAAGCCTGTTTTATTGTTAACTTGTAGTATTCCATGAAAGAATAGTCGAAAACATACAACCAAAGCTGGGTCTCATGCATTATTATAGAGAAATTTGCCTTTCATTTAATGGCATATAAAATTGAAACCAAATACATTTACGTGCTTTTTAAAGCCAAGTAACATAATCATTTAAAGATCATGACCTTTATTTCTGATAAATCATCTGCTATTTTAAAGTACGCATTCTTTTTGCTTCTCTTTTCTTATGCAAATACCATTACTGCTCAAAAACTAACAACAATAAAAGGACGTGTTTTTGATGCAAAAACCAAGCAACCTCTTCCATTTGTTGATGTTACTCTCAAAGGAACCTATATCGGTGTTTCTACTGATTTAGATGGACAATATCTCATTCAAACAAGGAATCCATCAGACACGATCGAATGTTCTTTTTTAAGTTATAAAACCATTTCTCAAAGGATTAAACAAGAAGAAAAGCAAACCATCGACTTTTATATGGAGGAAGAAGGTTATCAATTGGAATCTGTAACCATATTAGCCAAGAAAGGTAAATACAGAAAGAAAAATAATCCCGCCGTAGACTTGATGAGAAAGGTTATTGCTAACAGAGATAAAAATAAAATTGAGTCAAAAGATTTTTATCAATATGACAAGCACGAAAAACTTGAATTAGATCTCAATAACATAACTGAAGAATTTAAACAAAAAAAAGCATTTAGAAATTTTGAGTTCCTCTGGGAATATCTGGATACTTCGACTGTTAACGGAAGAGTCTACCTTCCCGTCTATCTGAGAGAAATCTTAGCAAAAGTTTATTACAAAAAAGATGGCAATGAGAAAAAAGAAGTTCGGGAAGCCATCAAAATGACAACTTTTGATGAGGCTTTAGATGAACAAAGTATTACCAGTATCATTGATCTTCTTTATCAGGATATAGATTTATATGATAATAATGTCAACTTATTAGACAATGATTTTTTAAGTCCTATGGCACCTTGGGCTTTAAATTATTATCGCTTTTATATTTTAGATACAACATATGTAAATAATAAGGAAGCTATTCATTTGGCTTTTATTCCAAGAAACAAAGCCTTCATTGGATTTACTGGAGATGTTTATATTTCAAATGACGGAAGATATTCTTTATTGAAAGCCGTACTTGGAATCACAAAAGATATCAGCATGAACTTTGTCAGAGACATTAAGGTTGTGCAGGAATATGATGAAGTTGACAGTGTATATATATTAACACGTGACGATATTACTTTGGATATTGCATTATCGAAAGGAGGCATTGGTATGTATGCCTCTCGGAGTAATACAACCAAAAATCATAAGTTTACCCCTCCCGACGACCCGTCCGTTTTTAATTATACGGAAGAGATTACCACTCTTGATGGTGCTTATGAACAAGCTGATTTTTACTGGGCTAATAACAGGCTGAATCCTTTAGATGAAAAACAGGAAGGGATTTATAATATGATTGACACCCTTCGAACTGTTCCTGCTTATAAGAAATTTATTTGGTTTACCAGAGTGATTACAACGGGATATATTCCTGCAGGGCCTATCGATATAGGTCAAATATCTACTATGTATACTTTCAATCCGACAGAAGGAACAAGATTCAGATTAGGATTAGAATCTGCCTTTAGAAGAGGGAGAAAATATCAAGCTAAAACTTATTTGGCTTATGGATTGAGGGATAAAAAATTGAAATACAGTGGATCATTTTTATGGTCATTCAATGATGACTTTATTGAGAACCCAAGGCATTATATAAAAGGCCTTTATCGGCATGATGTTGTCTTTCCAGGATTGAAACTTGAATTTATTGAAGAAGCCAATTTATTGACATCATTTAGAAGAGGAGATGCTAATCAAATGTTACTATTAGATTCTTGGAATCTTGATTATGTAAATGAAAGTGGTGTAGGTTTTTTTAAAATTGGATTAGAACACAGAAAGAGACAACCTTATGGCACTATGGTGTTTGAAGCATTTAGGAATGATCAACCCAATCAATCAGTTCCAGATGTGACAACATCAGAAATTAGTTTTGCCGGTGAGTTTTCTCCAAATACCGCATTTATTCAAGGTCGTGAAATTAGGACACCAATTAAGTCTGAACATCCACGATTTCAATTAAGTTATAGAGCAGGATTTAAGGCAGCAGGGGGAGATTTTTCTTATCATAATATTTCTCTTCAAATGAAAAAACAAGTCCCAATGTCCGTATTGGGAAGAGGTGATATTCAAATTGAAGTAGGCCGTGTATTTGGAAAAGGTTTACCTTTTGTATTATTATATATACCAAAATCAAATCAAGCATACTCTTTTCAACCCACTTCTTTTAATACAATGAACTTTATAGAATTTGTTACTGACAAATATGCCAGAGTAAATTATCAGCACTATTTTGATGGGTATATTTTTAATCGAATTCCGTTGATCAAAAAACTTAAATTAAAGGAAGTCATCGGTTTCAAAGTGATTCACGGTGGTTTGGATGATGCCAATGATCCTAGGATAAATCCTGATCTTATTCAATTTAACAGAGATGCTGATGGCAATTATTTGACCTCAACATTTGATGGTAAAACACCATTTGTGGAATACAGTGTAGGTATGTATAACATTTTCAGATTTATCAGATTAGATTTGGTTAAGCGGGTAACTTACTTAGACAGACCAAACATTGAGAACTTATTTAATGTCAAAGGGCTCGGATTAAGAGGTCGAATAAAAGTTGAATTTTAATACCATTTAATCAAATTATTACCACCCATTAAAATTTCCTACTTTCGCCGTTATGAGTCAGAAGAAAAAAGTTATATTTTATCTCATCGATGGTGCGAGACCTGATGTGCTTAATAAATTACTTGATCAAGACGAACTTCCTTCAATTAAAGAGAATCTGGTTTCCCAAGGATCATTTGTTAAAGGAACTACTTGTTTGCCTTCAACGACAGGACCCGCATATTTACCTTTCTTGACGGGAGCTTCTCCTGGCGATCATCATATAACAGGCATCCGATGGTTTGACAAAGAAGAATACTTTAAAGGCAGATGGGGTCGAAACGCAATGCGCAGTTATTGTGGTTATGAAGCCAAGTATTTCAATGATGACATGAATCCAAACTACCCTTCCTTGTTTGAATTATATCCAGAAGGATATAACATTTATAACATGGTGACTAAAGGTGTTAAGGAAGAAAACGATCTCACAAAAGAAGGAAAATCCAAACTTTATTTTGATGCCCATTTTAAACAGATTCATCATCCTGTAGATGAGAAAGGACATGAAAGATTATTAGAAGCTGTTGAAAAAGACTTCGACTTTATCTATGCCGTCTTTCCAAGCATTGACTGGGACTCTCACTACTTCCATTATGAAGATGAAAAGACGATTGAAGCATACCGCATTGTTGATCGCAGTTTGGAAGCCGTTGTCAATAAACTTAAGAAGCAGGGTGATTATGAGAATACATTAATCGTCATGGCAAGCGACCACGGATTGACTTCAACTCATACTCATCTTGATGTTGGTAAATTTTTTAAAAAAAATAAATATCGCGTTTTAGAATATCCTACAATTTGGACATTATTTCCAAAGGTGGCTGTTTTCATTTCTGGAAATTCATTTGCATCGGTATCTTTTTTAGATCATAAAACCGCTTACTTCCAAAAAGAACTGATGGAAAAACATGGGACTGTCTTAACTAAGTTTGTAAATGAAAGTGCTATCGATTTTATTGCTTTTAGAAAAAATGAAAGTGCGCTGACTGTTTTAAATCAAGAAGGCGAAGCTGAAATAAGTTTTAATAATAATCTTTTAGGATACAAATCAATCACTGCAAATCCTTTGGGATTAAATGACCATGATACGACACTTAATTTTCAAGAAGCTTTTGATTTTACTTATGAATCAGAATATCCAGATTCACTCTATCAAATAAAACAATTATTTGACAGCAAAAGAAGCGGAGATATTATTGTATCAGCCAACGTCGGATATGACTTGAGAGATTTTTGGGAGATACCAGAGCACAAAGGGTCTCATGGTTCATTACATCGAGAACATATTCATATTCCAATTCTATTGAATAAAAAAGGACTTGATAAGCCTGTTCGTTCAACGGAGGTTTTTAAAATTATCAAAGACTATTTAGACAGTTAGAATGGATCAACAAGAACAAAATAAGGATCTCAAAATAAATAAGGTTTTCAACCCTAAGATTATAAAAAAAGGGGTTGTTTATTTTTTGAGTATATCTGTTATTTCTCTTGTCGCTATTTTCTTATATACCAATTCTGGCAAAACATTAGAAGTATGGAAGCAAATTCATCCGCTTTATCTTTTATTAACGCTAGTGTTTGTTGCGAATGATTTGTTTTTAGGTGCCTTTAGAAACCACATATTTGTTAAGGAGTTTAAGCCAGGCGGATCCTTTTGGATTAGTTTTAAAGCCAACTTAGCTAATATATTTATGGGAGCTGTAACACCATCGCAATCAGGTGGCGGCATTGCACAGTTTTATATATTTTATAAAAATGGCGTCAAACTTCCTGATGCTATAACGTTAAGCTTTATCAATTGGATATCAACTTTACTGTTTTTTCCAATCGCTGGAATCATATCTTACTTTATAATAAAAGATAACATTCCTCCTGGCTTCATTACTTATTTGGCTCAATTTGGGTTTAGTATTTTCACGATTTTGATTACAGTTGTTTTAGTCGCATTATTTTTTCCTCATCTTGTTGGCGAGCTTATCATCAAACTAGGAGAACTTATTAGAAAGGTGAGTGAAAAATGGTCAGATAAAATATCAGGCTTTGGTCTTAAAGCAAAGACATCAATGATTGATTACAGAACAAAGTGTGTGAGCCTACTAAAACGCAAACCGCAATTGATGTTATTCAGTTTTCTCATTACAATTCTGCTTTACCTCAATAAATTTTTCCTTGCTTACATCATTGTACTTGCGCTTGGTGCGAAAGCAAATTTATTTGTAATATTAGCCATTCAGGCAATTATTTATTTACTGCTTTATTTTGCTCCTAGTCCAGGAGGAAGTGGCATAGCAGAGCTCAGCATCGCTGGATTAATGGCTGGGGTTATTTCTGAAGATTACATTGGTACATTTACTGTGTTGCAAAGAAGCCTGCTCATCTTTATTCCTGCTATAATAGGATCTTTTGTTGTGTTGAAAGAGTTGAATAAAGAAAGCTCAGAAGAAGACTCAAAAAATAAAGCTTAACTTATTTTTTGCGAAGCCATAAACTTTGGCCGCGAATTTCAGAAATCCATTCTCCCCTCTTAGAGCCAATTGTATATTTTTCGTGAGGGTTCAAACAAAGAGGCATATTCCCTTTGTACCAACTTTCATATCGATGTTCTAATTCATCACTGAAAACCAACACTTCATAGTCATCGTTATTCTGTAGGAATGCTCTCAGCAAATATTGTTCATTCCAATAAATGCCTTCATCTGTCCAAGGTTGTGGATATTCAAAATGTCTAAACACATCATGAAAGTGGATAATTACCCCTGATTCTAAAATAGGAAATACCTTAAATAATAAATAATGGATTTCACTTCCTTTTTTACTGGTGTGTGAAGTATCTATAAATAAAATGTCATTTTCTTTTAATGAATTAAATATCAACATGTCCAAGTCCGAAACGCGCTTATTTATCTGTTCATAAAATGAATTTTCGATTGTGGGAATCAATTTCTCTGAGCGATGCTGTGATGGATCGATACTTATCAATTTGCTTGACAACTGATTTGCCTTTATTGTATCTAACATACATGCTGTCGAAAAACCAGATCCAATTTCAATTATAAGCTTTGGTTTGTATTCAGAAATTAAACACCATAAAATGACGCCATCAGAAAATGAAAAGAATTTATTTTGAAAATAATATTGGAGTCCTTCTTGTTTTTCTTTTTTAAATGGAATTTTTGAATAGTGTTTAGCAATCTTTTGGAGTGTTAAAAATTGCGCATCAAAATCCATGTTTATATCTGCATAATCAAATCTTAACGAACTTGATTGCTGCTCTTTGCTCGGTACCACGCTGTGAAAATGTCCCTTTGGAAAATAAGATGTTTTCCATCCAAAGAAATGAGTCAACCTTTTGATAAATACATTGCTTAATATTCTTTCTTTGAAATTAGCCATGTGATTAATTAGAAGTTATTTCTAATCCGAGGCTGGCAGCTTTTTCTAACATGAACGCATATGCTGCATCATAATCATTAGGTATATCACCATCTAAGATAGCTTCCCTGATTGCATCTTTTATAATGCCGACAGTTCGCGAAGGCTTAATTTTAAAAGTCTCCATTATCAAATCTCCTGATATGGGCGGTTGCCAATATCTGATTTGATCTTTTTCTTCGACTTCTAATAATTTTTGCTTTACAATTTTATAGTTGGCTTTTATGGTGGCTACCTTTTGGGCATTTTTTGAAGTTATGTCAGCTTTACATAAAAGCATTAATTCATCCAAATCTTCACCTGCATCAAACAACAAACGGCGCATTGCTGAATCGGTAATATCTTCCTTTGTCAAACTTATTGGTCTTAAGTGAAGTCGAACCATTTTCTCAACGAACTTCATTTTATGATCTAAAGGAAGCTTAAATCTTTTAAATATTTTAGGTACCATACGTGCACCGACGACTTCATGACCATGAAAAGTCCAACCATGATCTTTTGAAAAACGCTTGGTTGCAGGTTTGGCGATATCGTGTAAGATCGCAGCCCATCGTAACCAAAGATCATCACTGTCTTCACATAAATTATCAAGGACTTTTAAAGTATGATAATAGTTATCTTTATGCCTTTGATTGTTTCTGACCTCTACCCCACGCAATGCTTCGAATTCAGGAAAAAATATATTTAGCAGGTTGGTTTCAGAAAGCAAATTAAATCCAATTGAGGGTTTATCTGAGAGGATAATTTTGTTGAGTTCTTGAGTTATTCTTTCAGCAGATATAATTTTTAATCGTTCTGAATTCCTTTTGATGCCTTCTTTGGTAATTTCATCAATATTGAATCCTAATTGCGTGGCGAAACGAATCCCACGCATCATTCTGAGAGGATCATCAGAAAAAGTTTTATCAGGATCTAATGGTGTTTTGATAGTCTTTGATTCCAAATCACCAATCCCATTAAAAGGGTCAATAATCTTTCCAAAGTTGTCGGCATTTAAGGATGCTGCCATTGCGTTAATCGTAAAATCTCTTCTGTTTTGATCGTCTTCTAAGGTGCCTGCAGAAACATCGGGTTTTCTAGAATCAATAGAATAGGATTCTTTTCGGGCACCAACAAATTCAAGTTCGATATCTTCAAATTTGATCATTGCTGTTCCAAACCGTTTAAATACCACGACAGCCTGTTGGATATCTAAATCTTTTCCAACAGCTTCAGCTAAACGAATGCCATCACCGACACAGACAACATCCACATCCTTAGATGGCCTGCCTAACAATCTGTCACGCACAATTCCGCCAACGAAATAACTTGGATAATTTAATTGCTGTGATACTTTAGATATAGATTGTGCAATTAATAATTCTTGTTTGGTAAAATTAAATTGCATTATGAAAATACTTCAGCCTGAGAATATTTATGTCTGATTTCTTCAAGGATTTCATGTATAACAGATGGATCATATTCTGTAACCAAACGCGCTCTGTATTTTTTAATGCCTGGCAAACCTCTAAAGTAGTTGGTATAATGTCTTCTCATTTCTACAATCCCCAATCTTTCACCTTTCCACTCTAAAGATCGCTGCAAATGTTCTTTGACGGCTTCTATACGTTCATCCAGTGTGGGACCGTCAATAATTTCTCCTCTTTCCAAAAATGCTTTGATTTCTCTAAAAATCCAAGGGTAACCAATACTTGCTCTGCCTATCATGATACCATCCACACCATATCGTTCTTTGTATTCGAGCGCTTTTTGAGGACTGTTGATATCGCCATTTCCAAATATTGGAATGTGAATTCTAGGGTTTTCTTTAATCTTACCAATTTTAGTCCAATCGGCTTCTCCTTTATACATTTGTTTTCTTGTCCTTCCGTGAATAGACAAGGCCTTGATACCGACATCTTGCAATCGCTCAGCGACATCTTCGATAAAAATAGTATCATCATCCCAACCTAATCTGGTCTTCACTGTCACTGGCAAAGAAGTCGATTTTACTATTGCTTCAGTTAATTTGACCATTCTTGGAATATCTTGCAAAATACCAGCGCCAGCCATTCTGCAAACAACTTTCTTAACAGGACATCCAAAATTGATATCCAAAACTTCTGGTTGCGCCTCTTCAACGATTTCTGCTGCTCTTTGCATGGAATCTAACTTGGCACCAAAGATTTGAATACCTATTGGTCGTTCATAGTCATAAATATCCAATTTCTGAACACTCTTATCAGCATCACGTATCAGTCCTTCCACAGAAATAAATTCTGTGTACATCATATCACAACCATTCTTTTTACACAAAGCACGAAATGGCGGATCACTAACGTCTTCCATAGGCGCTAATAACAGCGGAAAATCACCTAGTTCTAAATTGCCAATTTTAACCATGGCACAAAGGTACTAATGTATTTTGAGAATGTACAAGTCTATTGATGAGATAAAAAATGTACCTTGTTGTAAGAATTGTAAGCTGTTTGTCTAAACTTTTTATAGAAAAGTGATGTTAAAGTAGGATAAACAATAAAAACATGATTTTAAAATTAAACGCATTAGTATTTATGGCATTTTTCGGATTATTCGGAAGTAAGACAACAGACACATCTTTATTAGAAAAGGTTTCTATTCATAAGTTTACCGTAAAAGATATTTCAGGCAACGACTTTGACTTTTCAACTTTAAAAGGTAAAAAAGTTATGATTGTAAACACAGCTTCTAAATGTGGCCTTACGCCTCAATACAAGCAGTTACAAGCGCTTTATGAAAAGTACAAGGATGACAACTTTGTTATTGTAGGATTTCCTGCTAACAACTTTATGTCACAAGAACCTGGAACAGATTCGGAGATAGCATCTTTTTGCCAAAAAAATTATGGAGTAGATTTTCCAATGATGTCCAAAATATCTGTAGCTGGAAAAAATAAACATGCTATTTATAAGTTTTTAACTGATATAAAGGAAAATGGTGTTGCTGGATCAACAGTTAAGTGGAATTTTCAAAAATACTTAATTGATGAAGAAGGTTATTTGGTTAAAAGCATAAGTCCACAAACCAAGCCAGATGATAAAAAAATTATCAGTTGGATTGAAGGGTAATTTTTATTACGATAACAAAAAAAAGGAAGTCAACAATTGACTTCCTTTTTTATTTTATATCCAGAATACTTTTATAATCTAAAGGAAATACATAACGCCAATCAATCCCATAATACCTAAAACGATAGTATATGGGAAAGCCATTTTCACCATCTTACCATAAGATAAATTAATAACCGGTGCTAAAGTCGAAGTCAGTAAAAACAAAAAGGCTGCTTGACCATTAGGTGTTGCCACACTTGGTAAATTTGTTCCAGTATTAATCGCAATCGCTAATTTTTCAAATTGATCCCTTGTCAATGCGCCGCTATCAAAAACTTCCTTCACTTCTCCAATGTACACCGTTGCCACAAACACATTATCACTGATCATAGATAAGATACCATTGGCCAAATAAAACATAGATGGTTGTTGGCTTGGTTCAAGCGATAAAGCCCAATCGATAATCGGCTTAAATAAGTGCTGATCTTCAATCATAGCCACAATCACAAAAAACACAACTAATAATCCTGTAAATGGCAATGCTTCTTCAAATGCTTTCCCTAAAGAATGCTCTTCGATGATGCCCATAAATGCCGTTTGGATAATGATAATTCCTAATCCAATAATACCTACTGGAGCCAAATGAAGTGCCAATCCAATTATTAATAAAACAGCAGATACAGCTTGAACAATCAGACCATATTTTTCTTTATCAGATCTGTTTTTATCCGTTTCATCAGTGTAGCTTTCAATAATATTTCTGGCTACTTCTGGAAGTTCTTCACCATAGCCAAACAGTTTGGTTTTCTCTAAGAAAACAGTGGTAATGATACCAGCAAAGAAAACGGGAATTGTTACCGGTGCCATTGCTTGGAAGAATTCAATAAAGTCCCATCCCATTCTTTCACCGATCAACAAGTTTTGAGGTTCACCCACTAATGTACAAACACCACCTAAGGCGGTACCTACAACACCATGCATGACCAAACTTCGAAGGAAACTTCTGAATTTTTCTAATGTTTCACCACTTAATTCTTTTCTATCCAAAACACCACTGCCATCATAATCTGACGAACTGGAATGTATTTTATGATAAACACCATAGAATCCGATAGCAACGCTGATTAGAACGGCAGTTACGGTCAAGGCATCTAAAAACGCAGATAATACTGCTGATAGAATAACGAATAATAGTGAGAGAAGCATTTTAGATCTGATCTTTGTAAATACTTTACTGAATATATACATCAATAAAGGCTTCATAAAGTATATACCAGCTACCATGAATACCAAAAGCAAAACAACCTCTAAGTTGTTCTCGATTTCGTGGTAAGTAGCTTCAGGCGATGTCAGATTCAGCAATAGGGCTTGTATTGCTATTAATCCGCCAGATTGAAGTGGATAACATTTTAATGCCATAGCTAGAGTAAAAATAAACTCTGCGATGAACATCCAAGCCGTTATTTTTGGGCCCACAGTGAAATAGCACAATACATTTAAAACTAGAAATCCTAGCATTGTGTACTTAAACCATTTGGGGCTGTTCCCTAAAAAGTAATTAAACATGTACCTAATTTTTATGGCCTTGCTCTAGAAAATCCTAAAACAGCGCCAAAATTAGTTTTTTAACTTGTTTATTAAGTAAACTAGATTGTCTTTTTACATAAAAACCTATGTTAAATTTTAAAGTTTCCCAGAGAAAGATATCAGATACTTTCTTCGAGTTGTAGTCATAGTTAGCTTTTTGCTCGTCCATAATTAGTAATTAGTTAAGAATAATCATCTTATCCAACATCCTCTTATGATCTATAATAATTTCGTAATACAAAACTCCTGTTTGATTAATTGTGGATTTATCCAGGTCTATTTTATTAATTCCGCTATCTGAAACATCCAATTGTCTGTAAATAACTTTACCATTTACATCATATACGCTAAATGTGTATGGCTTCTTTTCTGGAGCAAAAAACTTGATCTCAGTATAAGTTGCCCAAGGGTTTGGTACATTTTGATACAGTTTAAATTGATCTTCTTTTAATTCATTAAAAAAGTAGTCCAATTCTATTGGTAAAACTTGACCTTCGGTATAAAGCTCAGGCGTTATTTTTGCATCTTGTTTTTGAATTTGAAGTATATCACTTACGTAGACATCTTCTTTTGCTTTTAGAATAATTGAAAATAAAGCTTCAGATTTTTCAACTGCGTAATCATTTTGATTCCAACTGATAAAAATCTGACCTTCGTCTAATTTCTGCACATTCATATTTGCAGTAGAGAAATGATCTAAAATTGGCTTCAGTCCTGATATTTCAACTTTATTAATATCAATATTCAGTTCAAATTGAAATCCATCGATTTTATCTAAGCCTTCTAGGCTCAGGTAAACTTCTTTAGATGATCCTTTCGTTAAGAGAACCTCTTCAGTTAATAAAGAAATACTTTTATCATTTGATCTTGTGTTGATGGCCTCATGGCTATTTAACTGCGCTGAGTTATCAACATCACCAACCTTCACTCCGATGAAGTCAAGATTCATAGAAGCATTTATACCATAGATATCATATTCCTCAGGGAAAGTATGCGTAAACGGATTTTGTGCATCAATGAAGTTATAATCGCCACTTATCATTCTCCAAGATTCATTTTCAGGAAATTCGTCATAAACACCAAGAATTAATTTCCTTAATTCAATCATATCAATTGCTGTTATTGATCCTGAATTATTTACATCTGCAGCAATTAATTTATAAGGAGAATCTAATTTTTCTAATCCTAAAATGTGTCTTTGAATTTTAACTAAATCCAATGTAGAGACGCCATTAAGTGGATCAACATTTTTGGATGGGACCAAAATATAACTACCGCCAGAGTTCATTTCTGGAAAAGCATACAATCCTTCAGGATTAGTCATCAATGATTCAAATGCACTGCCATCCAATGACATTTGTACGGATTCAATTGGTTCGTGATGTTCTGTTAATACAGCCCCTGATATTTCAACCATATTACCATTTGAATCACACCAATTATTATCATCTTGAATATCTATGACTGTCGAGCAAATGTCTGTATTTCCATCAGTATCGGTAACCCAAAGGTCAAGTGAATTTGTATTACCCACATCATCACAATCAAAAATTGATATTGTGTCAGATAAGTCACTGGAAAAGCTGAATCTTACATCAGTTCCACATTCATGAAAACTGCCTGTCTCCATTGCACTATCGTTGGCACGATCCAACATACGTGCAAATATCATTGTCATATTTGTATCTGCTTTTCCGTCGCCATTTGTATCCATTGGTTGAATGACAGACGATAATCCTGGCACACACAAAGCAGTCGGATCGATGCTGTTTTGAACTTTGATTATTTTAGTACAAGATGATCTGTTACCACATTCGTCTCTGAATTCCACAAGGGCAAAACTCTCCCCTACTGGAAAATCTCCTGTGAAGTAAACCACGGAATCAAATTTTGAATCTTCTACATCAAATGTTCCGCCACCATCACTATTAAAATCAATGCTTAAAAATCCTTTTAATGCTTTGCCAATTGTACAATCATCTTCTGCTTCGATATTTAGAGTCACTTCCTCTTCTAAGCAATCAGTCGTTACGACGATTTCTTCATCACAACCTGATTGAATTGTTGGTGCAATATCGTTGTTCACCTTAATTGTTTGTTGATAGGTCTGTGGTTCATATCCTGGTGAACCCTCCAAACATTCATCAGTAACTGTCCAAGATCTTAAAATCTTCAAACAAGCATCACTGCTGGATTGAGCAAAAGAATATATATCATCTTTGTATGTAGCTGTTAATGCGGAGCAATCTGCGCCACTAAAATCAGGGAAGCCATTAGGTGGAGGTAAATTTTCTGGCAATAAATCCCCTGCTGCACAGCCATCAGCGGTTGCATAATCTTCAGGCCATTTTACAGGAGCTACACCGCCTGCAAAACTTTGGTTTAACGTAATGACTTGTTGACAAGTACTTTCTCCTGTTGGATCAGAAGCTGTAAATGTTCTAATTATTTCGCCTACACCACAATTTGAAATATCTTCTTCATATGATGAGGTTATATTATCTAGACATTCATCGGTCGCAGATGCAACACCGTAAATGTCTAGATTATTAAAATCAATATTTGTGTCACAATCAATATTTAAATGCGGAGGACAAGAAATAACAGGAGCCACTTTATCTTGAATCTCTACCTTCATGATACAATCATTCACTCTTCCAAATCTATCAATAGCTCTTAATACTATTTCTGGATCTTCCATTGCATCTTGGCAACAGAAGTGAACGAAGTCACTAAAATTACATTTATCTGAAAGCTCCATTACAAAGTAAGCACGTTCCATAGAACCATCAAATGTTTCCCACAACCCATTTTCATTTGCAATAACATTAGGACCCAAACCATCTGGTTGAAAAACATCCCAACGTGTAAATGTCAAATAACTGTGATCTGCCCAATCAAAAGTTGAGCCTGTTTTATTTTTTAATCCAATTATAAATGAATCTACAGATATGTCTTTAGCTTGTTCTACAACCCAATCATATTCCTCTTCTGAGTCTGCTATAAATATGCTTCCTCCATATGCTGTCGAATAAGAAAAAGCTTCAAACCCATACCTTTTTATTGTGGACATATAGTAGTATGAACCCTCTCTTTCGCCCATATATCTCATATCATTATAAACAGGCAAAGCACATTCGCAGACATCGTTCGATTTCTTAATAAGTGTTTTGTGAAAATCACAATCATCAAAACTACCGGAATCAAAACTTGTTGCTGGTGCCAAAGCTGTTCCTGATGAACGCAATGAAACAACAGTTGTCTTATCACATACAGCTGTAGGGTTCGTATCATCCATTACAGTAATACTCGAACTACAAGTAGCCGAATTTTCACACGCATCGTACACTGTATAATTAATAGGATGTACTCCTGAGTTTAATGTCACAGTTGGTGGTGTTTTAACATCATTTAAGAAAGGTCCAGTATAACTTATATCTAATTCTACCAATTCAGAACAATCATCTGTAATTGTCGGCAAATCAAGCGTTGTTACGCCAGAACAAGAAGGACCACCACTGGTACTGATCGTTTTATTTGGTGGACACACAATTGTCGGTAATTCAGTATCAGCAATTTCTATGGTTTGTGGGTTCACTGCAAAATTGCCAGCGCCCATGCAAAATCCTTCATAGACACGCCATGTTCTCATAAATTTCTGAACACAACCTGTATTTGAAATAACAAAATCTTCGTAGTCGACGCCTATGCTGCAATACAAATCACCAGCTGGATAAAGCGGAACTCCATTATACGTAGGCACTCCAGTTGAATCAACCAAAGGAAATCCATTTTCATCGTATTTAACATTGTTACATGTTAAGTTGGTGTTCATGCTTAATTCAAGATCTGCTGGAAATTCTATATCATCAAAAACCAATCTCTCCAAAGAAATAGTTTGCATACAAGGTTCTGATCTGTTACCATATTCATCTTCAGCCACCCATTCTCGTTGAATGACTTTAATAATATTACGACCACATGAATTGGGAACCTTTACTTCAAAGATCATATCTAATGAAGAAGAGGTGCAATTGTCAGAGTGAACTGGCAAATATTCCCCTGCATCTGAACATGATATTGTTACATCAGAACACTCAATCTCAGGCGCATTTTTATCTTCAACACTGATCTTTCCCCAGCATGAATTTCCTGTTACCGTGTTCATAACTTTTGCTGTCAATTCGGTCCATAGGTACTCTTCAGTTACCAAATTACCATCAACTACATGACCATATCTGTCAGTTAAAATCAAAACATGGGGCTCTGCAGGGTGAGGTGGAACCGTCAGTATATCAGAAGCTTCTAATGTACTTTCACAATCATCATTCAATGATATATTGATATTTGGATGACATGAAATGGTTGCATCGTAATTAGTATTACTCGAGAAAAGGTTAATACTAAATAATAGGAAAGAAAAGCCAATAAGTGAGCTTATCTGGAATCGGTTTTTGTTACTAATGTGCATAAATCAACACCCTTTATATAGCACCAAATGGATAAATCGGTACTACGATTATATAAATAATTAAGTTTTGGGATGGATGTGACTACAAACATATTAAAAATATTTGTAATATATAAACAATTGACAATTTTTTAATTAGAATAAATTATACTCCACCTATTGTCTTTTAAACCAAAGGGATTTGATCTAGTTTATTTATTGTCATTTCGATATAAAGGCGGAGGACAAGATCAATGCTGACATCATCATTTGAAATGGCAATATCATAGAATATAATGTCATTAATGAGGCATTGCAAGTTTATTTTTAGCGGTTTTAACCTCTTTTGAGTTTCAATATCAATCAAATTTTGAAGGATTGAGATCTTATCATGAATGGTAAAATTTAATGCTTTGGACAAATCATTTTTCATTTTTCCTTTAAATGCCCAAATAACAGCTTTTTGGAGTATGTTTTTCGTTTTTATGTTTATATCCAGATCATCAAACTTGAATATTTGTTTATCCTTATTAAAGTTAGGTCTTCCTTCGAAAAGAAATTGCCCCTTTATATCGCCTTTCAGATCAGCTTCGATTTTAATAAAAGATTGAGAAGAAGAAATCTTTATATTTTCAAACTCTAATTTTTTTCCTCCAAGGTTATAGTTTTTATTTCCGAATTGTTGATTGCAAAATGAGCTTAATCTATTAAAATTGAATGAAACGTTAAGTCTGATTTTGGAATTCTCATCAATGTTGTCTTTCCATTTAATTATTGGCAAAGACGGGTTGGCCAATCCAGATTTTAAATCAGACTGATTTTCAAATCCTATACTTCCCGAAGTAGATATGTTTCCAGTTAAAAAATTATTATTGTTTCTAAATGGTGCAATGTTAATTTCAGAAATATCAAGATTGAGCCAAAGTGATAATTCATTGTTGATCAATTTTATTTTTTGGGCCTCAATTAAGTAATTATAAAACTGCTGTTTATGATTTAGTTGTTTTTCAATTGCCAAGTCGATATTTGATAATAACTTATCTCTGCTTTTTTCAATAATACTATTTGCTAGAGATTTAACTCCAAAATTTATTTGGCCGAGACTGAGCTTAGGCGGATTTATCCAATCATAATCTTCTAAAGTCGTTTCAGGTGATAGTTTGCCTGACTCATCAATATTTAATTTAGTTAAAAATGTGACTTCTAAAATGCCATTAACTTTTATTTGGGATAGCAGAGCATTTCGTTTAAGTATGATTCTTAGTGGAATTTTAGTCATTACTTCTTGACCCGATAATTGTAAAGATGCATTATTGGCTTTAAATAAATTTACATCAAAACCAAGTGCTTCAAATGCAATGCTTTCTTCTAGGAACTCATGAAGGTTATCATTGAATAACTGTTGAATAGCCTTATGCCTAATATTATAGTTTACTGTCAGTCTGCTGTCCATTTAAAACTTATTACTACGCATCGACTTTCATGTAGTTGTTATAGAATATAATCTTGTGCAAGATATAAGAAATACCTAAATGCGAAGAAAGCCAAAACGATAAACGTTTTGGCTTTCAAACAACTTCTAAATATTAAAATTCAGAACTTGAAAAATTATTTTTTTATTACAAATCCTCCTTCAATCTCTATACAAGACAGTTTTCCGTTTGTCGAAAAATTATAAATCCAAAAATAATATCAATAAAAATCGGTAAAAATAATAACGGTCTGGGATGGCCTCTATATAATTTGAATGTTTTTAGTTTTAGATTTTAATTTAAACAAAAAACACCCTTCAATAGTAAAGTCTACGACCTGTGACATATCACAAAATTTTAGAAATTAAAAAAATATAATTAGAAAATAGAGGAGAAATGGGGATGTCATTTCTCCTCATCATTTAGTTTACTTAATAAGAAGCATCTTATTCATTAATCGTGTACTACCAGAGATTAATTCATAATATAAAATGCCTGTCGTTTTGAATTCAACTTCATTGAGGCGGATTTTATTTACCCCAATTTTAGCATCAGTCTTTTGCTGATATATACGCTTTCCGTTGACATCATAAACGTTCAATACTACTTTGTCGTCACTAGGCATGTAGAACTTGATCTCCGTACTTTCATTCCATGGATTCGGAACATTCTGGTAAAGAGAAATAACACCTTCTATTTCATCAATTGATCTGAAGTCAATGTCTACATTTGCGATATTTGAACCATAGTAAGCTTCAGGTTTAATACCTTTTTGACTTACTTGAACAAGATCACTTGTATAAACATTTTTCTTAATTCTTACAGATAACTCAAACATTTCATTTGTATCTTCAGAAGACCAATCTGCTGATTTATGCCAACTTAAGTTTAGCAATCCAAATCCAAACAGATCTTTATTGACATTCTTCATCGATAACCCATCAGTAATAGGTTCAAATGAAATTAACTCACCAAATTCAGAATTGATTGAAAGTGTGTGTTGTATTCCTTTAATGCTGTTTAATTGTTCTGAAGAAAACTTCAAGTTGATAATTGTACCTGCTTTATGTTTTGCTTCAACAACATCATACTTAAATACATTTCCTGATCGTGGTTCCAGTGACTTATCAAGCGCATTCGCTACCACTGAATTATTGACATCTCCAATTTTCACACCTACGAAGTCAACCTTCATAGCTTCTTCAAAATTGAATATCTCATAGTATTCAGGTAATTCATAAGTAAATGGATCTTGAGCATCAACAAATTTGTACTCACTGTCAATCATTCTCCAAGATGTATTATTTGGTAACTCATCATAAACACCTAGAATCAATCTTCTTAATTCGAGTAAATCTGCAGTCGTTACATCACCAGATCTGTTAACATCTGCTGCAATCAATTTGTATGGTGAATCTAACTGCCTAATACCAAGCACATGCTTTTGTATTTCAATTAAATCCAGCGTTGAAACCCCGTTGAGATAATCAATATCTTTTCTAGGTTCAACCATATAAGTGCCACCGAAAGGCATTTCAGGGAAGGCATACTTTCCTTCAGTATCTGTCATTTGATCTTCAAATGGACTTCCTACAAGAGCTACGCTGACTTCATCTACCATTCTATTGTCCGGTGTAAATACATCACCTGTAACAGTTCCAGCAATTGGAGCCGTACAGAATCCTGATGGATCCACAATCTGCAATAAGTTTGTACAACTATCTACTAAAGTAGTTCCCACAAATAAGTATATGGTATAATCTTGGAATCCTACGAAAGAACAGTCTGCAATAATTATATCGACCGTTGGATCTGTCGCACTAAATGAGAAATCATAAGTTGCACTGGTTCCACAACTACCGTCAACGGTTGGCATGGCAGCCGATATCGGAATTGTCACCATCATATTGGACTCAATATTATCAATAATTTTAGCACAGTCTACAAAGAATACTGTTGTATCAATTATACTTACTGTGTAATTATAAATACTATCATTTCCACAAGCGTCAGTTGCTGTCACATTGATACTTGTAAAACCTACTGGATAAGTACCAGAAGCATCTGCTGTAGCATTACTATCTGCATGCGGAGAATCATTAACCGCTGTAAATCCTGATGTACAATCAGTTACTGTTGCAGGTAAGTTTAAGAAAGTATCACAAACACCACCTGGCAAGATAATCACCATATCCGCTGGACCTGAAACGTCTGGACCAATTTGATCATCGATGTCGATAATCTGATTAAACGTAAAAGTACCATTCGTCTGACAAGAATCGACCACTGTCCATGTTCTTGTAAATGTATTATTACAGTTATTACCTGTGTTTCCAAAATCTTCAAAAGAAATTGTTATATCAAAACATTCTGCATTAGAAGTATCAACTATTGGCATACCAGAATCAATATTGTTTGCATCTGGAATACATCCTGTTAAAACAAACGGCGATGTTGGCCAAGTAATATCCGCTTCAACTATTGGATTAGCCCCCGCATCAATGGTTATGGTTTGCATACAGGATGAAGTATTACCTTCATCATCTGTTGCGGTGAATGTTCTTAATACAGTACCCACATTACAACCGTTAACGTCGATTATATTTGTTTCCACAACATCAATATTCATATCACAGTTATCCGATACCGTTGGATCACCAAATGCATCTAAGTTAGATATATCTGAATCACAAGGTAAAGTCATATCTGCCGGACAAACTATTGTTGGTGGTATGTCATCAACAACGGTAACTGTAGCTGTACAAGAATCAGAATCACCTCCTGAAGCTGTTACAGTTAATTCAACAATATTATCTCCTATATCATCACAAGAAAATATATCTGGTGTAACACTTAATGTGACTGAACTACCACAAGCAGCAGAACTTCCACCATCAACATCTTCTGCATCAATCATTACTATTCCTGAACTATTTAAACTTACTGTGATATCTTGAGAAACACATATAGGCATTGAATTATCTTCAATTGTAATCTCAACATCACAAGTTCCTGTATTATCACAATCATCAGTAACCGTAACTGTAATTGTTTGTACGCCTAATTGTGTACAATCAAATTCATTTGGAACTACAGTTGTCAAAGACGAAGCTGTGGCACAGTTATCAGTAAATTGGTCTAATACTGTCGCTGGTGTAATTATTACATTTGGAGGTAAAACAAGGTTTTCTAATAACGTACACGTTGGCGCCATATTATCTTCTACAGTTACATTAACTGCACAAGTATCTGTATTGCCATTTTCATCTGTCGCAGTAGCAGTAATCACAACTGGTCCTGGTTTGTCTGAACAATCTACACTATTAATGTCTAGCAGTATTGATTCAATATCACAACCATCAGTAGCACTTATATTAAGATCTAGCATAGCATCAAGATCAACATTACCATCAGCATCTAACTCAATCGTTACATCCGTTGGACAAGAAATTACTGGGCTTATAGTATCAAGAACTGTTACATTAGTTGTACATGTAGCTGTCAGTCCATTTCCATCTGTTACCGTTAATGTTGTTGTATTAAAACCACCTGCATCATTACAAGCAAAGAAATCCGGAGTAACTTCTAAATTAGCTATTCCTGCACATCCTGCAAAACTCATTGAGTCAACATCTGAAGGTAAAATTGTGATTTCACCTATTGCATCAAGGAAAACAGTGATATCTGAGAATGAATTACAAACTGGTTCAGGAATATCTTCAATTGTTACATCTACAAAACAAGTTCCTGTATTACCAGAATCATCCGTAACGGTAACTGTTATAGTATTGACACCTAATTCTGTACAATCAAATATATTCTGATCAATACTAAAATCAAGGTTATCATCACAATTATCATCAGATGAATCTAATATCTGAGCTAAAGTAATCTCAACATCTGGAGGGAATGTTCCGCCCATAAGCGTACACTCAGGATCGATATCATCTACAACAGTCACATCCGTTTGACAAGTCGTCGAATTTCCATTAACATCTGTTGCAGTAACTGTAACCGTTGTAACCTGATCAATATCATCACATGTAAACATAGCCATATCAGCTGTTAGTGACATAATATCACAATTATCAGTAGAACTATAAACTATATCCATAGGTGACAGTACAAATAAATCATCACCAACTGAGAACATTGTATCAATTGCACAAGATAATTCAGGTGGCATATTATCCTCAACTGTAACTAAGGCATCACAAGAATCAGATTCTCCATTGCTTGTAGATATCGTTAATGTTACTGTGACATCAGTTCCAGCATCCATACAATCAAACATACTTGGAATAACAGTTAACATTGGCATATCATCACAACCTGACGTACTGCCATTATCAACATCTTCCGGAGTGATTGATGCATTGCCTGTTTCATCTAATGAAACTGTAATATCCTGAGATATACATTCTGGTGTTGTCACATCTATAATATCCACGCTGGCTTCACAAGTTGACGTATTTCCTGATCCATCAGTTACAGTTACGGTAACTGTTCTCGTCATACCTACAAAGTTACATCCAAACATTATTGGATCTATTGTAGCATTTACCTCTAACTCTGCCGTAGTTGCACAATTATCACTACCAGAATATCCTAATTCTTCAAGCGTTATTGTTGAAAGTGCAGCCACATCACCAGTTAAAGGTGCAAGCGTACATGAAGGATTCTGATTATCTATTATGTTTACTGTCGTCATACATGTATCTGCATTCATAGATGCATCCTGAACTATGACTGAAATCGTTATTGGAGATAAATCAACATCCGAACAATCAAACATTGTTTGACTGGCAGTCATTGATACAATTCCACAATTATCATCGCTGCTCACAATATATTCATCAACCGTAACAGTGGCCATTCCCATATCATCTAATATCACATCGAATGGAGCCTCACAAGTTACCGTAGGATCTTCATTATCTTCAACTGTTATACTTGCTTCACATGTATCTGTGTTTCCATTATTGTCAGTAACTGTCAAAACAACTGTCTGAACAGCAACTATATCGTCACAATCGAAAGACATATTATCTAAAGACACCATAAAGACGCCACACTCATCAGTTGAGCCATCATTGACTTGATTTGCTGTAACCAATCCATTTCCATTGGCATTAAGTTCAACTGTTCTGTCTTGGCAATTAGCGACAGGATTAATATTATCTTCTATAACAATTGTTGAACTACAAGTATCCGTCAATCCTGCTTCATCCGTCACGGTAAGGACAACAACATTTACTTCGTCAACATCGTCACAATCAAACATATTAATATCGAGATCGAATAACAAGGCACCTTCAGAACAATCATCCGTTGAACCATTATCAACTTGACTTTCTAGTAAAGTAAATTCACCGTTTGCATCCAAACTGAACGTCAATGGTGTATTACAAAAAGCTTCTGGCGCGCTATTTTCTATTGTAATTAAAAACTCACAATTTGCAGAATCATTATTTGATTGGTCATTTACAGTGATAACTGCTGTCATTGGCGTACAAATCAATGAATCTAAATTAATTCCAGTTAAGTCTATTGTAGTATCAGCAACAAAGCAGTTGTCGTCGCTTGAAGTAACGATGTCAGATTCTACAAGAATAGGCTGACCTGCATTATTTACTGAAACCGTTACATCCGTACAAGTTAATGTAGGCGGTGTGTTATCGATAACTGTAATGTCAGTTTGACAATCATTTGTTGACACATTGCCATTAGTATCTGTAGCTTGTAGTGTCACAATATTTCCAGACCCTAAATCAGTACAATCGAAGGTTGATCCTCCTGATACTATACTAAGCGTTACATTTTCATTTATACATGCAGCGAAAGAACCATCATCCAAACTTGCTGGATCAATTGTTACTGTTCCTCCCCCGTTTGGCGAATCATCAAGAAATACATCAAGCATATCTAATGATTGACATACTGGCAACAATGTACAGTTTACATCTACGACAGCTGGATCATAATCATCTTCATCATTAGGGTTATCCATACTTCCTGGCGTTCCTGGTCTCTCATCATTAATATCATCATCACTTAATAATTCAGGGTTAACACCATTTGGATTTGTATTAGCTAAATCATCATCTTGATCATCTAATCCTAATGCGTTATTTGCTGAAATAATTTCCGCACTGTTAATCAATGCATTGCCTCCAAAATCATCATCTATTGATAATACCAAATCTAATTCAACGAACTCATCTGAATCTACATTCACAATGGCACTTGCATTAGAACCTGCTATATTAAAATCAGTATTTAAGCTTGGATCGAAAGTAAAACCTTCAGGCACGTAGTCAATGACTTGAACATTTGTTGCATCGATAGAACCTTGATTATAAACGGTCACAGTGAATGCAACATCATCACCTGTATTAAATGGACCAGGTGTTGCCACAAAATTGATTTGCTTAAGGAGTGCTAAGTCAAATACTTGACCTACAACAATCATTTTTGAAGCTTCATCATCTTCCGATTGATCACCATCATCATTACCTGGTGTACTGTCTACATCTTCAAGTAGTAAATTATTTGGATCAATAATTTGCGCTGTATTAACTATGGATTGATTCATAAACATATCATCAATTGTAAATGTAATTTCTACATCTACAGAAGTACCTACTGCAACTAAAGGAATTGGCGTATTCAAAGTTGCCACGGATCCGTTCTGTGTCCAATCTGAGTCATTTAAAATCAAACCACTTGGTATATTGTCTTCTAATTCTACATTCGGTGCATTTACAGTACCTTGGTTAGTTACCGTTAAAATGTATGTAACAGTACTTCCCGGCATGTATGGACCACCTGTGCTGCAATCTTTTTCAAGAGCCAAATCAAATGTTTGTTCAACTTCGATTATAGCCACATCATGATCATCTTCATCTCCGTTTTCACTATTGACGCTATTATCACCACCAACAACATCATCATTAATCATGTCAGGTGTTGAATCGCTATCTTCCATCGGAGGATTATTAGGATCATTGTCGTTATCAGCTTGAGATATCTCAGCTGTATTTGTGAGACTGAAACCCATAAAGTCACTATCTATCGTAAACGATATTTTTACATCTACATTTGTTGAATCTTCAAGGAAAACGATATTATCATTAAGTGTCGCCAAATCTCCGTTTTGCGTCCAATTACCATCGTTTAATGTCAAACCATCTGGTACATAATCTACAAGTCCAATATCAAAGGCTCCAATATTTCCTTGGTTAATAACATTGATATTAAATGTTACTGCATCTCCTGGCTCAAAAGGTCCTGGTGTTGCAATTGTATCAAGCGTTTTGATTAGAGCTAAGTCAAATCTTGGACAGAAATCTTCGTTGTTATTATCTTGAACTTCAACAGTAGTTTCACATAATGCGGTGTTTCCGAAAATATCTGTAACCCAAAGCTCAATTGTTTGAATTCCTAAATCATTACAATCAAAGATCAATTTATCATGCGTTGTATCTTGAGAAAAACTCAAGTTTATTGGTGTATCACAAACATGAGTACTGCTTGCATCTACCATCTCAGGAAAGACACATGCTCTTTCTGTATCTGGTGTTCCATTGCCATCCAAATCCATAGGTTCAACAGCGATGCTGATACCATCAATACATGCTGCCGTTGGAATCGTAATATTATTTACATTTATAATTTTGGCACAAGTCGTCGTATTATTACATTGATCAGTAAATGATATTAATGCAAAGTGCTGACCTATTGGTAATTGACCATTAAAGTTTATTTGACCTGCTGTCATTTTAACTTCAATATCAAATACACCCATCCCGTCACTAAAAGTATCTATTTGAATTCTTGCTTTTAAATCTTCAGGCAAAGTACAATCATCTTCCGCAGTTGCAGAGAATGAAACATTTTCACTTAAACACTCCTCAGTAAATATGTTTAATGTATCACAACCTGTTTGAATTGTTGGACCAACAACATTGTTTACCTTAATCACTTGATCATAAGTTTCAGGCTCATAATCAGGGTCATCCATTTGACACCAATCAATAACTGTCCATCTTCTTAATATTTTAAGACAAGCATCAGAACCAGGACCTGCAAAAGCAAATCTTTGTTCATCGTAAGATACAGCAAGCTGATTACAATTTGATATATCATATCTTGGTCTTCCAAATTCTACAGCCAAACTATCTGGATGCAAATCACCTTGAGTACATCCTAAGTCCGTATCAAAATCAAGAGGCCAAGTGATAACATTTTCTGTTGTTCCTAAAGTATTAATTATGGTCAATACTTGATCACAAGAACTAAATCCATTATTGTCTGAAGCATAAAATCTTCTGATTATATCGCCAAACATACACTCGTTTCTAGTATCAATTATTGAATCTGAAATTTCAGATCCACATTGATCAGTTGCAGTTGCCGTTCCAAACTCACTAAGATCTTCTATATTAATATCTCTTTCACAACTTACGTCTTGAGAAGGTGGACAAGTTATTTTTGGAGCAACTTTGTCTTGTACTTCAACATTAACCATACATTCGTTGGTTCTACCAAAGTAATCCACTACTCTAAATACTACTTGCTGAATTTCAGCTGCATCTTCACAACAGAAATAAACTTCATCACTGAATCCACATGGATCATTTACTTCCAATATATAATATGCTTCAACATCAAAACCATCAACAACTACCCAGTCTCCATACAAGTTGGTTACCACATTGTCTCCAACGTCGGCTGGACTTCCGCCAATAAATTTATTAAAATCAGGTTCTGTATGATCCTCCCAAGTAAACTGTCCTGGGTGACCTTTATCACTTAACCCAATATAATAAGGACTAGAAATATATTTAATCGCTTGTTGATGTAACCAATTACACTCATCCTCCGAATCAAGAACAACTAAGTTACCACCATATGCTGATGAATAATCAAATGCTTTTGTTCCATGAGTTTTGAAAGAGGACAAGTAATAGTAAGATCCATCTCTCTCCCCAAGGAAATTCATGTCTTCAAATTCTGGTCTGACACAATCACATTGAGAATCCATTCTTCGAACGAGTGTTTTGAATAAACTACAATCATCATAACTGCCATCGTCAAAAGTATGAGCAAAAGCTTTTGCTGTACCTGTTGACCTTAGAGATACGATTGTATTTTCATCACAGACAGCAACTGGATTACTTTGATCTAAAACTTCAATATTAATAGAACATGAATCAATATTTTCACATTGGTCATATACAAAATACTTAGCTTGAGAAACGCCTGACTCTATAGTCACCTGCTGAGCTGTTTTTACATTTCTATTAAATCCACCATCATATGAAAGATCGATAATAAATGTTGTTGAACAATCATCAGTAATAGTTGGCAACTCCAAAATCACCTCGGCAGAACAATCAGTTCCACTTGATGTTACAATAATTGGATCAGGACAAGTAACCACTGGCGGCTTCGTATCTGCTATTTCTATAGTCTGTACATATGGTGTTGCTAAAACACCTGTCGTACACCATGATTCGTATACTCTCCACGTTCTCATAATTTTCTGGACGCAGCCAAACTCGGCTACTACAAAATCAGAGTAGTCTATTCCTACATTACAGTAGAAATCTTCTACTGGATATATTGGATGCCCATTTAATTTTGGTACACCTGTAATTTCAGTTTTTACATTACCATTTTCATCATAGATAGAATCAATACATGTTAAATTGGTACCCATATTTAAAATAAAATGTTCAGGATATTCAATTTCATCTAAAGGAATTCTTTCCAATCTGATGGTTTGTTCACAAGGCTCAGAAATATTTCCATATCCATCTTCAGATACATATGTTCTTTTGACTTCCTTAATATGTGTTGGATCACAAGTCAAAGGAGTAATAGTCTCACCTATCAATCTGATTGTTGCATCCTCATGACAATTCTCTAACATCAAAGGCTCATATGATTCCATCAAGTTACATGGAACAGAAATGTCATTACATTGTATCGAAGGTGCACTTTTATCTTCTACCCGTACTTTTGACCAACAAGAATTACCTGTACATGGGTCAGTAACTTTTGCAGTTAATGTTTTCCATAAGTGTTCTCTTGTTAAAAGGTTATTATGAACGACTTTACCATGGCTATCAACCATCATCAATTGATATGCTTCATTAGGCAATGTTTGACTTGTTAAGAATACATTTGCATACATTTGAGATGAACAATAATTGTTCAACGATACATTAATTTCTCCATGGCAACTCATACTAGATGATGCATCACCAACAATAATTTCAGTTACAATAGGTGCCAAGCACATATCTGGGCAAAGTGGGCTATAAGTTAATTCATATGGACCACCCGCAGCGATATCCCAACGGACAGAAACAGTTTCCTGATCGATTGGTCCCATAATAGTCCCTCCTGCCGATAATGACCATTCGAAATCGTTACATGAATTATTTGAGACAACGCCATATGAGTGCAGAGAACCAGAACAAACAGCAGATAGACCATCGGTCGCACTTACGATTGTTTCTCGATTATAAGTACAATCATATCCTGCACTTGAAGCTTGTAAATAAACACCACTGCCATTAGTCACCCTAATGTTAAATTGCTTACCATCTTCAAATATACCCTCTAACAGATATTCACTAAGATCAGGAGTTAAAGGGAATTCTGTTAAGATGTAGCCACCTGGCCCAGTTGTAAAAGGAACAACTGCGCCTGGAGGAGCAGGACTTGAAACATGATATAAGTTATTTACTTCATCTATATACCAAGTCTGACCTGGGGGAGCAGTAACTGTTAAACTATCTAGAAATTGTCCATTAAATATATTTGATGCATTACTTAAACAATGACAAGAATTTGTAAAAGATGCTGAAGCGATATAAAATCCTGACGGATCATGATCATCTTCATCCATAGTTCCATCGTCACGAATTTCATTATCTGTAATCGTTGAAAATACACCACCATTATCATTAAATCGCAACCTATCAGGTTCAGAATCTACATCATGACCAGATACATCAACTCCATTTCTATCGTATACTGCAGCAATTTCAGCCATATTAATGACATAACCAGATGTTACATCTTCGTCGACTTTGAGCGTAATAAATTCTGTATGAGAATCTCCTGGATTAAATCCAGCTATGAAATTTAAATTTTTATAAACCGTACTTCCTGTCGGATCTGTATCATCTACAGCCCAAGTATTATCAGCTAAAGTTGTATACTCTGGCAGATAATCGACAACCATCAATTCACCAACACTTGTTTGTCCTTGATTAAATACAGTAATCTGGAATTCTACTAAATCTCCAGGATTATAAACATCTTTTTGATTTGTTTTCAATAATGCTAAGTCAATTAATCTCACGCTTAAAATAGCCGGATCATGGTCATCTTCATCAAAGCTTCCATCATCACCGACCATATTATCAGAGTTATCATAAGGGTTACCTCCATTATCATCCAATAAGAAAGCGTTAGGCGTTGAATCAACATCTCTCGTTACAGCAGGATTAGCTGAAACAATTCTAGAAATTTCTGCCAAATTTAAAATATCATCATAGTTGTAACTATCATTTATTCTTAAATTAATTGAAATCTTTTTTCTTTCACCAACCTCTAAAGTTTCAGAATGGGTGTAAACAACTTGAGCTGCTGAAGATTGAGTCCAACCTGGATTTGCTGAGCTTTCGAAAGTCATTACCGTCGGAAACTGATTGACAACATCAAATTCAGTTACAGCAACATTTCCTTGATTAATAATTGTCATTTCAAATGTTGCAAACTCACCAACATCATATGTTCTAACATCCTGTAAGATATTGCGTAATGCTAAATCTAATACATATACTTTCGCTGGATCATGATCATCTTCATCAATAGTACCATCATCTGTATACAAATTATCGGTAATATCTTCAGGATAGCCTCCCTTATCATTGTTTTTTACATCATCTGGATTAGAGTCAATATCAGAAGATATATTACCAAATTGATCTTTAGCATATGATATTTCAGCATAATTCACATAATTTGAAATATCTGCAGTTGTCTTAAGTCTTAGCTTAAGTGTTTCAGTTCGGTTTTGTGTAGGTGTTAAGTTTTCCGTAATAACCTTTTTTACATTTTTACCATCTATAGTCCAACCTGGATTATCTGCTTGGTTAAATGTAAATGCCGCTGTTAAGTAATCAACAATTTCATATTCAGATGCCACTATACCACCTTGGTTGTATACCTTTATTTCGAATGTTAATAAATCATTTTCCTTGACATCTTGAGTTGAAACTAACTTTTTAGTTAATGCCAAATCAAATTCAGTTGATGCTTTTAATCCTATATCTAAACTTGCATTTATCCCAGCTGAAGCAACAAATTTTACTGTAGGAATTAATGAAAGATCATTAGTACTACAAGTTGTGCTTTGTGCAACTGCATTTGAATTAATTTGCTCAACACCAGAATAATTAGTCAATGAATAATATACATCATTTATATTGTAGCTTTGATTCGGTTGAACATACTGAGCAGGATCAATAGCGATATAATATATATCATCCACTACCATTCCGTCAAAATTACCATCACCATCTTTATCGACATTATCCTTATTAAAAGAATAACGCCCACTAGCATTAGTAACTGTTGTTCCAACTAAGTTACAATTCCTATCATACATATTTACTGTAATACCAGCTATCCCTTCTTCTCCTGCACTTTGAGTTCCGTCACAATCAACATCATTCCAAACTAAGTTTCCAACTTCCGGCAATAATTTACCACATCTTGAAATGACATTTCCAAAGCCAGTCGCTTTTCCGAAATAATTATTTACATTATTACTATATAATTCTTTTGAACCTACTTTGGCTCCATTGACAGTTGAATATCTGTGAAGACCTCCAGAATAAGTATTTCTTTCTGGGTCAAATACCGTAGAAACAACCTCATTTGTGCCTGGCATTACGAAAATTGAGCCCAAAGCAACATCTGGGTGATCCTCTCTATCTAAAATAAAGTAATCATCTCCAAAAAATTCTCCGCCACCTGGACCTTCTCCATTACCAACTCCTGTTCCTCTCAGTTTACTCGTCTCTCCATTATTCTCTAAAACCCATGTGCCATTATAATTTTCAACCAAAAGAATGTCTCCTTTTTGATCATCTACCCTACTTGTCGTACCATTACAATATGAATGCCCAAATCTATCAGATACGCCCAAAACCATATTACCATCATCAGTAAAATCGATATCGGTTAACCACTGTTGATTATTCTTTAATCCAGTTGTCTCAATATTCCAGACACCTTTAGTGTAATCTGTACTGAATTCTAGACCAAAGGCTTCGGTTTCAAAATCAAACTTATAAACATGGAAAGAAAGATCTTCGGTATCTAATGAAGTTTCACCAGTACATGTGACACCAACATACAATGCACTGTTATGATGTTCTACAGCAAAAATTCTGTAATCCCCAAACGAACATCCAGGATCAGGAACAGTAAATGCTGCAGTCGTAGAGGGTTGAGGATTATCGATATTTATCTTTACAATTGTGTTATTGTATAAATTGGCGATAAACAAATAATCTTTTGTATCATTAAATGACAAAGCGCCTAAACCAATTGTTCCTACTTGTTTACCATAGTTACAATCATTAGGATCTGTGTAATCTAATTCACCAACCTCTTGACCAAGATCTGAAAGCTTGGCAAATAATTGGGTATTAGGATTGTTGCTTACATCAGTTATAAATATTGCATCATGTCCATGAGGTGTAAGTTGGGTATGTTGCTTAACAAAAGCTGAAGAATAGATCATCTGATTATTATCATTAAAACCTAAACCCCAAATAGGACCAGTTTCATTTTGAGTAGCATAGACCTTTACGGCAGAACTGCCATCAAAATCATGCACCAAACCTATTAAAGTTTCCTGACCATCATAGTTAGGAGCCAATGTATTAGCAAAACATGTTAATATGATTTCTGATGAACCACTGCAATTACTATTATTATCTAATATGCCAAGATCGACATTACAAGCAGGACTTGTTACGAACTGTACATCTGATCCTATATCAGGATCCGTTGATGATAAATAGTAAGTTGATGGAATTTCAAATTGGACTCGATAATTCTGACCATCAATCAGGCCAGGAATACTATACTTTCCATTTGAAGATGAAATAGATTGACTTATTAATATGCCATTCTTATCATAAATTCGGATAAATACACCCGACTCTCCATTTTCAGTGGCATCTTTTACACCACTTAAATCTTTGTCTAGGAATACAGTTCCTTCAATTATGCCAGGAGCACATTGGCTTATTAGCATTGGGATCGTCGCCAAACAAGCGGAAACGATTAGTAACAACGTACTAAATCGTCGCAAAACAATTACAGATTTTCTCATTTCAGACCTTGAGTTAAGTAAATTCGTTTTCTAAAAAATTAAATTAGCTCTGATGAGTATGGCAGGATAGTTTACTTCATGACATGCCTCGTCAGTTACGACATCAAAAAAATGATGCAGTTTCGGTTTTTAGGTCTTACTTGAAAATGCAATAACTTCATATTACATTATTTGCAAATATATAAACAATTATTAAATCGACTACTATATATTATAAAAAAATGTAATTTGTTTTTTAGATCCCTTATTTTATTGACGTTTTCAAATATATGATTAGCTTATATAAAGCGTAAAATGAAAAGAAATACCCCGAAGTTGATCATGATTTTTATGAATAATCCTCCTATTTATAATTCTTAAACCCCACTTAGAAGTATCATTTGCTTGCCAAAAATGTCATCTTAACCGATTGTCAATAGATTTATTGAGCTTATTTATATATAAATGTGACAAGGGTGTGGATAATATTAAGGATGTATATATTTTGTGACGCATTAAAAGACCCGTTTACCATGAAACAAATAAATCAAGACATTCAAAAAGAATTAGATGAAATAAGATCCAAAGGCCTTTTTAAAGAGGAAAGGATTATAATCACACCTCAATCAGCGAAAATAAAGACCCAATCGAACCCAGAAGTTCTAAATTTCTGTGCAAATAACTATCTAGGCCTTTCTTCACATCCTGAAGTATTGGAAGCGGCCAAAGCGACCCTTGATTCACATGGTTTTGGACTTTCATCTGTCAGATTCATATGCGGAACTCAAGATATTCATAAGCAATTGGAAGAAAAAATAGCTGAGTTTGTAGGTTGTGAAGATGCTATTCTCTATGCTGCCGCTTTTGACGCGAACGGTGGCCTATTCGAACCTCTCCTAAATGCTGAGGATGCTATTATTTCTGATCAACTTAATCACGCCTCTATCATTGATGGCATCAGATTATGTAAAGCTAAGAGATACAGATTCTTGAATAATAACATGGCTGATTTGGAAAAAAAACTGAAGGAAGCTAAGGAAAATGGTGCAAGAAGAATGATGATTGCCACAGATGGTGTCTTTTCAATGGACGGCATTATTGCTCAAATTGATAAAATCTGTGACCTTGCTGATAAATATGGTGCATTGGTAATGGTTGATGATTGTCATGCAACAGGATTTACAGGTAAAACAGGAAGAGGAAGTGCTGAACATGCCAATGCATTTGGAAGAGTGGATATTATAACAGGCACATTTGGTAAAGCGCTGGGAGGTGCTTCTGGTGGTTTCACGGCGGCTTCAAAAGAAATAGTTTCCATGCTCCGTCAAAAATCAAGACCTTACCTCTTCTCAAATACATTAGCGCCAGCAATCGTTGGCGCCTCCATTAAAGTAATCGATGTTTTATCACAAAGTACCGCGTTAAGAGACAAACTTGAACGAAACACAAAACATTTTAGGGCTGGAATGACGGAAGCGGGATTTGATATCATTGAAGGAACACATCCTATAACGCCAGTTATGTTGTATGATGCTAAGTTGGCACAAGAGTTTTCAAGATTGTTACTTGAAGAAGGCATTTATGTCATTGGTTTTTTCTACCCTGTAGTTCCAATGGAAAAAGCAAGAATCAGAGTTCAAATATCTGCAGGACATGAGATAGAAGATATTGATAAAGCGATCGCTGCATTTACAAAAGTAGGAAAAGCCCTTAATGTAATAAATTAATATATGCTGAATACCGCATCAGAACAAAGACTTACTTTTCAAGAATTCAAAACTTTCATTTTGATATATGCTGCGCATATAGACTATGAATATTCAGAGAATGAAATTTCATTTATACTTTCATGTTCCCACCAAGATGTTTACGAGCGCATGCTTGAATTATTTAAGGTTAAAAATGATTACTCTTGTATGAAACTGATTCTCTCACATAGAAGTGATTATTTTGACACCAAAGAAAAGCAAGAATCATTATTCAATTTATTAGTTGAGTTATTTAAAGTTGATGGAGATTTCTCTAGAATAGAAAAAAACTTTCTTCCATTCTTTCAAAAAATGATTGAAGCAACAGAACTTTCTTAAAAGCAATTTTAATCATGGAATTACATTTAAAAGACAAATTATTTGTTGTGACTGGCGCCACTAGTGGCATTGGTCATTCTATAGCACGTTCATTAATAAAAGAAGGTGCAAAAGTTATTGTTAATGCTCGTGGAGAAGAAAAATTATCTGCATTTAAAAATGAATTTCATGATCAAATCGAAATTCATCAAGGAGATATAACGACGGATGCAACCATCAGCAGCTTGATAATGAAAATAGGCAAGCGGCATCTTGACGGTATCGTTTTTAATGCTGGTGGTCCACCTCCCAAATCATTCAATGAAACAAAATTGCAAGATTGGGATAATGCTTATGACAGTTTATTGAGATGGAAGGTCAAACTTTCAAAAGAGTTTATTCCTCTGCTAAAAACCAACAATTATGGAAGAATGCTTTTTATTGAAAGTGTATCCGTTAAGCAACCAATCGATAATCTTATTCTATCTAACTCTTTGAGGTTAGCCGTTGTTGGTTTTGTCAAAACTTTATCGTCAGAAGTTGCTGACAGTGGCATCACTGTAAACATTCTAGCTCCCGGGTATCACTCTACTCCACGCATGGAACAATTGTTTAAAAAGAAAGCCATGTTATTGGGCATCTCACCTCAAGAAGCCAAATTAGAATTTGAAAAAGAAATCCTTGTTGGAAAGATGGGAGACACCGATGATTTGGCATCACTGGCGACGTGGTTATTGTCACCACATTCCAGATATATTACAGGTCAAACAATTAATGTTGACGGCGGGTTAGCTAAAGGATCGCTTTAGAATTATGAATTAATTTAATACAAGATATTTTAATTCCACAATTTTGAATTATTAATTACTTATTTTTTTCAAGATAATCTATCAACTGCTCATAAGACATTTCATTGCCTTGAATAAAGAATTTCATTAAAGACATATACTTTTCTGTGTTCTTATATCCTATACCGTAAGATACGACCTTTGTCTTTTCTTCTTCTAACGCATCGAATGTAATGACGTTATAAAAATCTTTGGCATCTGACTTCATGAATTCAGGAAAATTTCTTGATATTTCAGCCTGCAAAGTCAACAATTTTTTGGGTACATAATTTATAATATGAAGATATATTGTTGTACTATCACCTATTGTAGCGTTAGGATCGTATGATGTCCTTATTAATCCACCCACTTTAAAATCTACATCAGCCTTTGGCACAAAAGCACCTTCCCACCCTTCTTTCGTTGTATAAGCATCCCAAACATCATCTAACGGTACATTAACATCGAATTCTTGAATTAAAACCAATTCACCAATGTAAGAAGAATCTATTATTGATGTTACGCGCTTCGTTTCTTGTGCTGATATGGTTGTACAATAACAAAATATTGCTAATAAAAAAGTTGCTAATTTAATAATTATCATATATTTAAAATTCAGAAAACTAAGATAATAAAAAAGAGGATACAACTTCTTGCCTCCTATTCTAAATTATATCAGACTTCTAAATTATACCTATTTCTTGCTAGCTGTAAAATGTTGTAGCTACTCTGTATAAAGCAATGGCTTTTTTGTTTTATGAATTGATTCGTAAACCATCGATTAAAAAAAATAAACTATACTTCTGACAAAAATCAATTTATAATTTTTAGTTTTCTTTTACTATTCCAAAAATAGATTGTGTCGGCAAAGCACATCCTAAGGATATGATTCAAATAAAATTTGCATTACATTAGTGATAAATAATGTTTAATTATGAGAACTTCAATCATTAAGATAACTGCTTTTAGTTTCATTATGATTTCATTGTTTATGGGCTGTAAAAAGGAGAACCTAATAGACCCAATGGATACTCCGGAAGATGATCCTGAAATAATAATAGAAATCGAAAAAGATACCTTTAATTCTTCAATACCATTTGAAGTAGGTATTGTAAGTGCTAATATTGATACTGTTTCTCACACATCCTACCCCAGCACATTTCAGGGAATGGAGTTTGATATTGATGGTGATTCACTCATCGATATTTCATTTAGTAAATTTTTTGAAATGTCCTCCGGTGGAATTCGCAAAAACCATTTCTTAAGTAATATTAATAATGATAAAATTTCTTTCTTGCTTCACTCAGTGCCAGACACTATTAGAAAGTGTAGTTATTTCCCAAATGACTCTTTTAAAATTACTCGAACATATAATCGATTTGCCACAATCGAATGTCCAGAAAATGGTATTGACACCATTTCCAGGACTGAGATCGATACAGTTCTCTTAAAATTTAATAAAGGCGACCAAATTCCTTCTGAACAATATTGGTCTCAAGAAAACTTGATTCTTGCACATACAAATACTTCTGGATATCAATGGGAAGACAGTAATGGCGTTGTGCTCGGATTTTCCTTTCATACCTACAAAGGCGATTGGGCAACTGATTATTGGACAACCAAAGGTGGTTATGTTGTATTTAGATATCTTTTAGAGACTGAAGAATACAGATATGGCTGGGCAAAAGTTCATGTCACTGAAAATACTTTTTTGTTTATTTCAGAGGTAGCCTTTGAGAGATTAGTTCCATAAAATTTCTGAGTAAATGGTTGAAACATTGCCATTAGAATCAAGTAATTTCCCAAGACGAAACTTTACATCTTTTTGATTTGTCTCTTCAAGTCATTATATTAAGGTCATAAAATGAAAAGTTATCGACATATCATCATCTTTACAGTATTCTTAATTTTCGTTAGTATCCTACTCTATTTAGATCCCATTCCCCAAGATGTAGAATATCACGATTTCGCTGATCAAAGAAAGTTATTTGGCATTCCAAATTTTTGGGATGTCATGAGCAACTTACCTATGTTCTTCTTAGGTAGTTATGGATTGTACATAAGTTTCACCAATTATGCTAAACGACCAGATTTTGCAGCAAAGCAAATTCCTTTCGTCTTATGCTATGGTATTTTATTAACTTGTTTTGGTTCCGCCTATTATCATTGGGCGCCAGATAACGACACCCTTGTTTGGGATCGATTGCCCATGACATTAATGTTCATGCCTATCTTTTCATTGTTAATTTATGATTTTGTGGATAGAAAACTGGGGCAAATAGCATTTTACATCTTGGTTCCGTTAGGCATATTTTCAATTTTCTATTGGCAATACACCGAAAGTATTGGCGCAGGTGATCTCAGACCTTATGTTTTTATTCAATTTTTTCCGATGGTCATCGCACCATTTATTTTGTGGTTATATCCAAAGAAAACCAAGTACGTTAGGTATATCATTTTTATCATAGCATGGTACATTGTAGCCAAGATTTGCGAGTATTACGATGATGCCATTTTTGACCTACTTGGATTTTGGAGTGGACATACGATCAAGCATCTGATAGGTGGAATCAGTTTGTTTTATGTTTTAAAGTTAATTGTGGCTTGGGAAAAAGAGTTGCTTGATAATGTTGAACCCGAAGCCTAGGGTTTGTATTAAATAATCAATTGGTCTATACATGTTGATCCAACGCATAAAGTTGACCAGTTAATAAAATTTATTATATACATATATAATTACCCAAAAATTATTTATAAAGATTTACAAGATTGATACCTGCCCAAAATTTGGCTCTGAACAGTTTGTTTTGACACCCAATCCAGCATATCATCATATGTTGACAAATCATTCAATTCTACTTCAATGAAAAATTGATATTTCCATGGAGATCCAACTATTGTTGAAGACTCAATTTTTGTCAACGATATATTGAGCGCTTGAAAACCATTCAATAAATTCGCCAGACTTCCCACATCGTGACTCAACACCAATTGGATCGTAATTTTATTGCCCTTTTCATTCACAATTTTATTATCCGACTTTTTAATTATATAAAACCTGGTATAATTTAATTTATCAGATTCAATACTCTCCTCTAATATTTGTAACCCATATTGATCTATGGCATGCTTGCTGGCTATAGCGCCTACGTTATGTAAATTATTGTCCGCAATTGATTTAGCCCCTAATGCAGTATCGGAAGCATCAGTCAGTTTTATGCCAGGATATTTAACAAAAAAGTCTCTGCATTGATTAATCGCCATATAGTGTGAACGCACTTCTTTCAGATCGTTTAATTTTGTACCTTTTAATGCGCCTAAGTTTTGGATGATTCTTATTTTTTGTTCACCACAAATTGTCACATCTTTATCAGCAATTAATTTCAAATTTTGATTTATCGTTCCTGATATTGTATTTTCAATGGCTATAACCCCGTAATGTGCGTTTCCACTTTCGACACTGTGAACCAAACTTTTAAAATCAGGATTGGAATCGATTAGGATATCATTGCCAAAATACTTGATAGCTGCCTCTTGGTGAAATGCTCCTTTAATCCCTTGTATCGCTACTTTTTTCATTTAAGTAAATTAAAAAACCCAACCTCATGGCTGGGCGAATGATTTAATATTTAATATCACAAATACCCAGTTATCCTTTGGTAAAAAAGAAACAGAAACTGAAGTATGTGCTCATATTTTTCATTTTAATTATTAAAAAAAGCCCAACAAATTGTTGAGCTCAATAGTTTTTATATGTTAATAAAATATCAAGCTCCATTTCTACTAAAAAAGTAAAAGAAACAAAAACTTGTATTTCTGATGTTTAATTTCATAATAATATATCTAATATAGAGAGTATAATTGATAATTGCTAATTCAATTTAAAAAGATCGTAGAAAACGCGTTTCAAGCAATACGATATTTTCAATTCCTTTCATTATATTTATAATTATTAATAACCCTAAAAAACAAACATATGTCTAATACTTGGTTTGCAGGAAATTTTTGCCCTAGTAACGCAGAATGCTCATTGGAAGAAGGAGCCCTTTCACCACCTAACGGTCCAAAATTAAGGACGCTCAAGATGAATGAAGCAACAAACAAAACTTTAACAGCTACAGTAAAATCCTTTGAATCAGGAACAGAACCAGATGGATGGTTAAAATGTGAAGGACAGATGGTATATATAGGCGATCAAACTGCGTTATTTTCTCTTTTAGGAACCAACTATGGTGGAGATGGCAGAGCAAGTTTTGGAATGCCTGATTTGAGAAACGAAGATGGAGATTACTTTATTTATACGTTAGCATTTTTTCAAGACTAAAAAAAAGAGCCTCAATCGCTAGTTGCTTTGAGACTGAAAATGATGATTTGTAACAATTGTGAGTTCAAGGTTGTTCGATTCTTCTGCAATGTAAATCAATCAGAATTATGTAGAATCAGTTATTGATTTTACATAATTCTAAAATATTATTTCAATGGCAGTAGTTGAGCGTTGGTGTTAACTATCTATGGTGACATAGCTTTATCATCAAACCTGACCATTTGAGATATAGAAGGTTTTCCTGCACTGTCAACATAAAACAACATATAGTAGCCTGGCGGAATATTGTTTTCTTTAGCATCAGGTGTTTTGATTATTAAATTATTACCCTCGATTTTATCTATAACTAATTCAACAAACAATTGTCCCCATTGACCACCATGTGTAACAGAAGGTAATTTTAGCAATACAAGTGATTCGTTACCATCAAATTTATTTCTAGGAAACGAGCCTCCCAAACCAATCTTATATTCTCTGTTGCTGTGAAACAAATAATAATCTTTACCATCAATTGTACTTTTATATTGGACACTTCGAGAACGAGGTGTTGTAATCGTATCAATCGAAACTCTTCGTTCACACATGTCATTAGGTCTTCTATCATGATCTATATACAAATAAGGCGGACTAAAATATTCAGCAGTCCAATTTTCTATTGGCGTATTATTACTCCCTTTTTGTCGTCTGGCCATTTGACCATCTGTCAAAAAATAAATATCTAATTCAACAAGATCACTGTTTGGTAATGGTTGACCGGCTGTTTGATAATATTCTGCTTTGACTTTATCTTCTAACCCTACTGTCGCTCGCCCTGAGTTCCCTCCAGAAATAAATATACGTCCATCAGGAAGCAACATTGCATTGTTATGATACAATCTAGGCTCAACAGCTTCTGCCATACGCTTATGTTTGTAGTCTTTAAACACCCCATCCTCAAAAACTGGCGTCAATAAAATTGGATATTTTACACCTCCATAAAAATCATAATTACCGCCATTTATAATTAATATTTCTCGAGTAGGGAGAATAATGGCAAAATGCATGGTTCTGTTATCTTGTGCATGTTCACCTAAATAATCAAGATCGACTTCGCTCCAATCGCCTTCGCCGCCATTTGCATTCAAATCAAAACGCTCCATTCTTCTTGAACCACGTCCACCTGCAAACCTATCAGGTGTATCCGAACCTAATGGCAACATCGTACCTGCTGAAGCTTCTTGTCCTCCAAGAATGGTTATCATATTGGTATTAGGATCTAAATAAGAAGTACCATAACTTGTAATGGTGTCTTTTCGATCTGGCCCTCTCCTAAATTTAATTGTTGGCTTATCTGCACTGCCATGAATATCCATCCAATAAGTAAATATAGTCCGACGCATAAATTCTGTATTTGGTGTTCGCAAACTTACCCACTCCCCTTCTCTTGACAAGTAAATTTTGTTGCCGTCAAAAAGATAATTATGAGGATACAATTTGAAAGCATCGAAATCAAAATCTATTTTTCCTCTTTCAGGAATATGGCAAGGGGGTATAAATCCGGGTTCGTCAATATCATGACCCCACGCCTTCAAATAAATCATATCATAGCAAATATTGAGAATCCTGTTTTTATTCGGAAGTGGTGTACTAAAGGGGCTGTTTTCTAAATGTTTTACATCAACCCATCTCCATGCTTTTTGGGGATTGTTTTTATCAAATACATTGTAATCAAAAAATTCGACGAAGTTATTTATTTCGAATTGATACATTTCGGGAAAACCTTTATCGAATCCTACAAAGCCACTTGTCAAGACAAACCTTCCGTCTAATAAAGGAGTGACTGTAGGATACCATCTGCCGCGTTTCATTGTACCTGAATAAATCCAAGGATCATTTTTTACTTGAGGCTTATCTCTCCAATCAACATATTGCCAATCAATAGTTAATTCCTTTCTCCAATCGAAAATATAAGACGCTCTTGTTCCTGTTCGATATGGATAGTAATACTGTGTCCCACCTACAAAGAAAGGGTTACCATCGGGCATATGAATGTGCCCAGTACAAAACATGTCGCTAGGAATAAAGTGGTCTTTTTCCTGACTATCTGCAACGGGATAAGCAGAATGTATGCGGTAAAACGTAGAGTCCTCAGGATTGAAAATAGCTGTGTTATTAATCAGTTCATAATAATCACTGATTTTTGAATTATGGAAAGGATCATAACGCCTGTCAAAAAGACCTTCACCTCCTGCTGGATCCTGAACTTCTGGATAATACTGGATGGGTTTTAAATTCCTCCAACTGGAACCACTGGTCATCAATATTTTGCCCGAAGGCAATAAAATATTATGAACCGTCTGCATACCTAATGATTTACCGACAGCACCGCCACCTGGTTTAGGTACGATACTTTCCCATGTTCCATAAATATGCTTTTCACCGTGATCAGAATTGTATCTTAGTTTTTTAAGCATTTCGAAACTGTGCTTATGATGATCATGGCTTTTATGCTCATCATGCCCTTTGTGTTTTTGTCCAAAACTAAAAGAACAAATGGAAAGGCAAAATACAGGTAATATGATTCTATAGAAGAACACAGATGTTGGTTTGTTCATCGTACATTTTTTGAGGTAATAAAAAGTCACAAATGAATTATTCGGTATCTTTTCTTAATACCTAAATGGCATTCATTTCTGCTTTTGTAAGATAGGCCATTAAGTGATGAGGTAATAGGGGTATTTGTACCTGTTTTGGCGTTTAATTAGCCCTTTTCTAGACTTTTGAAAGATCGTAGAAACATTAATGTATACGACTACCCTTCTTTCTCAATCAACTCCAAAGAAGGTCGCACTACCAACTGAATAGTATATTTCATACGTTCATCAAACAAAACAACCTTGTTTTTAGTGAGATTTTCTATCAATTGTTTGTTGAAATACCTAACCGTAATCAACTGCAAATTTTTGTACATGTCTAATGAAAAATTCTGTCCCAAATCGTTGATCAAATTGGCCAGTTTTTCTTGGCCAGGATTTTTGACACAGATAGCAAAACTGATTGCAGAATTCCGCATTGTACCTAACTTGATTTGATTGGCATTCAAAACACTGAAAATTTGACTCAAATGATTTTCTGCTATGAAAGAAAAATCTTTACTTGAGATATGCATCAATATCATATCATCTTGGATAACTACCAAAGGTGGGTAGTTAAGTAATCCATCCTGACTTATGATCGTGCCCTCTCCTTTAGGATCAATAAATGATTTTACATGCAAAGAAATACCTCTGTTTTGAAGCGGCCGAATGGTTTTAGGGTGAATCACTTGAGCACCATAATAAGTCATTTCAATTGCCTCTTTATATGACATGCGATCTAACTTTTCTACGTTTTCAAATCTCCTAGGATCCGCAGTCAATACCCCCGGAACATCCTTCCAAATTGTCAAGGTATCGACACCTAAACCGTATGCCATAAGTGCGGCCGAATAATCAGATCCCTCTCTTCCTAAAGTCGTTGTCAATCCATTAGGCGCAGATCCGATAAATCCCTGCCCAATTACAAAGTCAACATTTTCAAAAAGAGGTTTGATATGATCATTAACATTCTTCTCTACTTGTTGAATATCAACACATCCTTCTTGAAAGTTATCATCCGTCGCAATAATTTTTCTTAAGTCAACCCAAGCAACTCGTAAGTCTTTACTTTGTAAATAAGCCGATAATAAATTAGTCGAAAACAATTCGCCCATGGACACAATTTGATCATAGACAGCTGACTTATTAATTTTGATAGCACGTTCCAGATTTACCAGGCAATCATTTATAATGACCTCAAGCTTACTTTGTAGCTTTGCGCTGTCTAATTTGAGTTTATCTGCTTCATCCAAGTGTGCATCTAAAATTTCAACCATGCCATTTAAAAACCCTTCTTTGCCTTCTTCAATGTACTTTTGAAATACAATTTCAAGCGCATTTGTTGTTTTCCCAATAGCAGAAACGATGACAAATATTTGATCACCTTTATCTTTGGTCAGAATATTGCTGACATTATATATATGTGAAGCGTCTTTTACGGAAGCGCCACCAAACTTATAGACTTTTAAACTCAAGTGTAAAAAATTTGCGTGAAGATAGAATTTTCAGTGCTTTCAGACTTATTTTTTGCCAACTTTGGTGCTTTATAATTAAAAATTAAACTCAGAGTAAATTTTTCGTCGCGAGCATATGTAAATTATGGGCTAATATCATTTAATAGCCAACGTGAGGTCATTTTATTTTATATTTTTGGGGTCTTTTAAACGAATCAAATGCAGGAAAATTACCAATTGGCTCTTCAGTTGCTCATCGTGGGTATGTTTTCCGTATTCTTCATATTAGGAATTGTCGTTGCATTAGGCAAAATTCTTGTACTAGGTGTAAATAAATTTTCTCCAGATGTTACAAGCTCAGGTTTACCTAAAGTAAAGTCATTGGAAAATAAGAAAGTCGCAGTAATTACATCTGCTGTAAACCTCATTACGCAAGGAAAAGGCGTTATCAGGTCAATAAAAAAATTATAATTAAACTATGGGGAAAGAAATAAAACTGGCTTTAGTTTATCGTGATATGTGGCAGGCTTCTGGTAAATATATGCCAAATATTGACGAACTGGTGTCCGTGGCAGATCCCATTATTGCCATGGGTTGTTTTGATAGAGTTGAAACCAATGGCGGTGGATTTGAACAAATTAATCTTTTGAAAGGAGAAAATCCTAATAAAAGTGTACGTGCATGGACAGATCCATTTAATAAAGTAGGCATTCAAACACACATGTTGGAGAGAGGATTGAATGGTATCAGAATGAGTCCTGTTTCTAAAGATGTTAGAAAGTTGATGTTTGCGCTAAAAAAGAAACAAGGCACAGATATTTCTCGATCTTTTGACGGTTTAAATAATCCACAAAATCTAGAGTTATCTTTTCAATATGCTAAGGAAGGTGGCATGATTGCTCAAGGCGCTTTGAGTATCACTCATTCACCTGTTCATACCATTGAATACTATATCAAATTAGCTGATCAATACATTGAAAGAGGGGCTGAAGAGATTTGTATTAAAGATATGGCAGGCGTAGGTAGACCTGTTTCGATTGGAAAAATCGTTAAAGGGATAAGAGAACGTCACCCCAATATTGTCATAACATATCATGGTCACTCTACAACTGGTTTTGCTATTGTCTCCTCTTTAGAAGCCGCAAGGAATGGTGCAAATATCATAGATGTTGGTATGGAGCCATTATCATGGGGAACCGGTCATTGCGATTTACTCTCAGTGCATGCGATGTTAAAAGATGCAGGATTTTCATTGAAGGATGTCAATATGGATGCCTACATGGAAGTCAGAAGTCAAACCCAAGCTATTATCGACAATTCTTTAGGTTATTATATAAATAAGCAAAATAGATTTTTAAATTCTCTCCTTATTGGTCCAGGCTTACCGGGAGGAATGATGGGTAGTTTAATGGCAGATCTTGAAAAAAATCTAAAGTCCGTAAATAAGTGGCTCTCTAAAAACAACAAACCGACGCTTACACAAGATGAATTATTGATTAAATTATTCAATGAAGTTGAACACACATGGCCAAAGGTTGGATATCCACCATTGGTTACGCCATTCAGCCAATATGTGAAGAATCTGTCTCTTATGAATGTTATTCAAGTCATTAAAGGGAAGCAACGATTCTCTATGATTGATGAAAACACTTGGGGCATGATGTTGGGGAAATCAGGTCAATTACCTGGACAACTCGATGACGAAATTATCCAATTAGCAAAAGATCAAGGAAGAGAGTTTTACACAGGAAACCCTCAGGACTTATACCCTGATGTTCTTGAAGATTTTTCTGCGAAGATGAAAGAAAAAGGATGGGATGAAGGAAAAGATAAAGAAGAGCTTTTTGAATATGCTATGCACCCTCAGCAATATGAAGACTTTAAGTCTGGTCGCGCAAGAGAGAATTACCTAAAAGACCTTGAAGGTAAAAAGAATGCGGCTAAGGCTCCACAAGTTTCGCAAAGCTCAGCTGCGCTCAATAACCTTCAACCAAAATCTTTGATTGTTGAAGTTAATGGTGAAAAATTTAAAGTAAACATTGACTATCCAAATGAATCTGACGGTAATGCTGTTGATACTAATAAATCAAAAGCACAACCTCATGCAGACAGCGATTCTGGAAAATATATTACCTCACCATTAGAGGGTAAATTTTTCTTGACTAAAAACAGCAGCGAAAAAGCCATCGTAGTCGGAGATGAAGTTAAAGTAGGCGACACAGTAGCTTATGTTGAATCGATGAAAGTTATCAATGCCATCACTTCTTCAGTAGCGGGAACAGTACAAGAAATATATGTCAACCATGGAGATGATATTGAAGAAGATTCTCCATTGATTAAATTATCATAAGGTTGGATACACTTAACAAGATATATGAAATGACTGCTTTTGGCGACTTTGCCAATGAGCCTTGGTCGATTTTCATGATAGCACTTGCTGCATTTTTATTATACTTAGGTATTTTTAAAAAATACGAGCCACTACTGTTAATTCCAATCGGTTTTGGTGTCTTATTAGCCAATTTTCCTGGTGGACACATGGATGTTGTTTCTAGTGTTGACTTTCCAGAAATAAAAAATATGACGCTTGTTCAAATTGCCGAATCTCATGGTATTATGAACATGCTCTATTATGCGTTAATAAAAACAGGTTTATTGCCTCCGCTTATTTTCATGGGAGTAGGTGCGATGACAGACTTTGGTCCTTTGCTTAGAAACCTACGATTAGCATTTTTTGGCGCTGCTGCCCAATTAGGTATTTTCAGTGTTCTTATAGCGGCTATTGCCTTTGGGTTCACACCACAAGAAGCAGGTGCTCTAGGAATTATTGGTGGTGCAGATGGACCTACTGCCATTTATACATCGATTATTCTTGCACCTCATTTATTAGGGCCAATTGCAATTGCAGCCTATTCTTATATGGCATTGGTACCTGTCATTATTCCTTTGGTAGTACGATTTACGGTAACCAAAAAGGAAATTAAAATCAATATGAAACAACAGGATCGTATGTATCCTAATAAATACACTATCAAGAATTTGAAGCTTGTAAAAATCTTGTTCCCAATTTCCTTAGTGTTGGTTGTTTCTATTTTAGTACCCTCCTCTACCCCATTATTGGGTATGTTGTTATTTGGCAATCTTATCAAAGAAATTGGCAGTGATACAACCAGACTTTTTGATGCAGCTTCTAATACGATTATGAATGCAGCCACGATTTTTTTAGGATTAACGGTAGGCGCAACCATGACTGCAAATACATTTCTAAATAAACAAACGCTGTTGATTATTTGCGGTGGTTTTATAGCTTTTGCTTTGTCAATCATGGGTGGCATTTTCGCAGTTAAAATTTACAATTTGTTCAGCAAGAAAAAAATCAATCCTCTGATTGGCGCTACAGGACTTAGTGCTGTACCAATGGCATCTCGCGTTGCCAATGAAATTGCACTGAAAGAAGATTCTTCTAACCACATTTTACAATA
>JABDKX010000047.1 GCA_013001975.1 Saprospiraceae bacterium
GGCGCATTAAATTGGGACATTTCTCGATAACTTTATTTATTTTTGCGCAAATTTTCAATAAGTACATATAATGGCAAAAAGTAGAAAAGACAAACGAAACGAAGAGACTTTAATTGATGTAGTTGAAGTAAAACAAGGCGCACAAGAATATTTTGAAAAAAATAAAACAATGATCTTAGGGATTATTACTGCATTCTTGTTGGTTGTAGGTAGTTTCTTGGTTTATAAATTTATGATTCAAGGTCCTAAAGAAAATGCTGCTAAAGCAGCTATATATAAGGCAGAAGCTCAATTTCAAAGAGATTCATTCGCTTTGGCACTTGAAAATCCAGGTGGCGGTTTTGAAGGCTTTTTGGATATTATTGAAAACTATTCTGGAACAGAAACAGCTAATGTTGCTAAATTGTATGCCGGCATCTGTTATATGAATGTAGGACGTTTTAATGATGCTATTGAATATCTAAATGCGCACTCAGCAAAAGGAACATATGCGCCCATTCTAAAACATGGCAACTTAGGAGACGCTCATTCAGAATTAGGTGATTTTGACAGTGCTTTAGCTGCCTACAAAAAAGCGACTACTGTAGGAGAAGACGAATTACTTACACCTTATTATTTATACAAACTTGGTTTGCTATCCAAAAGACAAGGTGATACTGCAGGCGCAAATGCGGCTTTTCAAAAAATTAAGGATAAGTATCCAAATTCGGAAGAAGGAACAAAGGTTGATAGACTTTTGGCAACAATAGATTAATCTTGAGCTCTAAAGATCAAAATCTATCTGAATTTAACTTAGAAGATTGTCCATCTGCTAAAGATTTTAAGATACACATTGCTGTTTCCGATTGGAATACAGAAATTACCACCAACTTACTCAATGGTGCTAAAGACACTTTGATAAAACTTGGCGTTAAAGCTGAAGATATTGAAGTCGTCCATGTTCCAGGCACATTCGAATTACCATTTGCTGCTAAATGTTTAATGAAATCACATACGACGGATGCTGTTATCTGTCTTGGTTGTGTCATTCGAGGTGAAACCAAGCATGATGATTATATCAATAACGCAGTAGCTAATGGGATAACTCATCTGTCATTGGTTTCTGACAAACCAGTCATCTATGGTGTGGTAACAACCAATGATAAACAACAAGCTATTGACCGTTCTGGCGGTATTCATGGTAACAAGGGCATAGAATCAGCCGTTACGGCCGTAAAAATGGTTGCTTTAGCCAAGAACATGAAAAGCCCCAAGAAAAGCATAGGATTCTAATCTGACAGCTTCATTTTTTACGATAGCTTCAACTTTTCTCCAATTTTCGTGAAATCCACCTTAAAATAGAAAATTAGAAGTTTTATTAAGTAATCTAATGTAACCTATTGATAATCAAACAATAAGCGACTACCACTTAATTGCTTGGTCAAAGTATGGTCCTTGTAAACCCAATTTCCATTACACAGTGTAGATTCAACTTTTCCTTTCATATCAAATCCTTCCAATGGAGACCAACCACATTTGTATTCAATATTGGATTTTTGAATTTGCCAATCCATGTTAGAGTCTACAACAACCAAATCAGCAAACTTGCCTTCATCAGCATATCCTCTGTCTTTAATCCTAAACAAATCAGCTGGTGCATGGCACATCTTTTCAATTATAAATTCAATAGGCAACAGTCCTTTATGGTAGAAATCCATCATTAGGGTTAAACTATGCTGCACTAATGGCAAGCCAGACGGTGCTTTTAAGTAGTTTTGACTTTTCTCTTCCATCGTATGAGGTGCATGATCGGTAGCTATAACATCAAAGTATCCATTTTTAAGACCCTCCAATAACGCTTCACGATCTTTTACTGATTTGATGGCTGGATTACATTTTACTTTGTTACCTAAAGGATAGTAATAGCTCTCATCAAAGAATAAATGATGCACGCAGACTTCAGAGGTTATTTTTTTATCTTTTAAAGGAATATCATTATTAAATAAGGCTATTTCCTTTTCTGTACTGATGTGCAAAATATGTAGTCGTGTTCCATATTTCTTCGCCATTTCTGTGGCCATATGTGAAGAAATATAGCAACCCTCAGTATTTCTAATAATCGGATGCATTTCAACTGGTACATTTTCACCATATTTTTCTTTTGCCTTAGCCAAATTCTTTCTAATCGTAGCCTCATCTTCACAGTGTGTGGCAATCAGCATTGGGACTTTAGAAAACAGTTCGTTAAGTGTTTTTTCATTATCTACAAGCATATTTCCAGTACTGGACCCCATGAAAATTTTTACACCACAAACATTCTGCTCATTTGTTTTTAACACTTCTTCTATATTATCGTTTGAGGCGCCCATGAAAAAGGAGTAATTCACCGTTGATGTATTCTTTGCAATTTGATACTTGCTTTCTAAAGCTTCTTGTGATGTTGCAGGTGGCTTTGTATTCGGCATTTCCATAAAAGATGTCACACCACCTGCCGCAGCTGCAGCAGATTCGGTTGCTATATTTGCTTTGTGCGTTAGTCCGGGCTCTCTAAAGTGAACTTGATCATCAATAATACCTGGTATTACCCATTTGCCATTACAATCATATTCTTCTGCGTTATCAACAGATATTTGACTATCAATTTGTTCAATTCTATCATCATTCACTAAAATCTCAACCTCCTTAATTTGACCTCTATTTATCAACTTTGCATTACGAAGAATCTTTTTACTCATTTGCCACAATTATTACAATTAAAAAAAACTAAGCTTCAATATAAGAAGCTATAGAATATAAAATACATTTGCAGTAAAATTATAATTATTAAATCAATATCAGATATAAAAATTGGTGTCTTAGGAGGTGGTCAACTAGGACGCATGTTACAACAAGAAGCTTCTGCGCTTGATTTGAACATTTCATTTCTAGATAAAGCGAAAGACTTTCCTACAGGATTGATTACACATAATTTTGTTGTAGGAGATTTTAACAATTATGATGATGTGATCCGATTTGGTTTGGATAAGGATATTGTGACCATTGAAATAGAAGCTGTCAATGCAGACGCATTAAGTGAATTAGAATCAAAAGGGGTTAAAGTTTATCCGCAATCCCGCGTCATAAAAACCATAAAAGATAAAGGCTTACAAAAGCAGTTCTATTCTGACAACAACTTTCCCACATCTAAGTACATATTAGCTGTTGACAAAGATGACATCATCAATAAAATCAAAAGTGGTGAGATAAATTATCCATTTGTTCAAAAAGCAAGGACAGATGGTTATGATGGCAAAGGCGTCGTTGTTATAAAAGATTCGAATGCTACTGCACAGATTATGGATGTGCCATCTGTTATTGAACACCTTGTTGACATTGATAAAGAGATTGCTATTATAGTTGCCAGAAATGAATATCATCAGATTACAACATTTCCTTTAACCGAAATGGTTTTTGATGAAAAGGGAAATTTATTGGACTACTTAATCAGCCCTGCTAACGTAATCGAAGATGTGATTAACCATGCTACAAGCTTAGCACACAAATTAATTACATCATTTGATATGGTTGGGTTACTAGCAGTTGAATTATTCCTAACCAAGGATGGAGAAATTCTAATCAACGAAGTAGCTCCTAGAACGCATAATTCAGGACATCATACAATCAATGCAAATGATGTTTCTCAATTTCAAATGCAGTTGCGTTCCATTTGTAATTTGACACTATGCCCTCCCAGACCACGATCAAAGTACAGTGCCATTGTTAATGTTCTGGGAACATATGATACTACGGTAGGTCCTCCTTTTTATGAAGGAATAAATGAGATTCTAAATCAAGAAGGTATATTTCCTCATATCTATGGGAAGAAAATTGTGAAGCCTTTAAGAAAAATGGGGCATGTCACCATATTAAGTGATGATGAAGTTGATCTTTTAGAAAAGGTTAATTTTGTAAAGCAAACATTAAAAGTATATCATGATAATGCAAAGTAACAAGATAAGTATCATAATGGGCTCAGACTCTGACCTCCTAGTTATGAAGGCAGCTGCAGAAATTTTAAAAGAATTTGGAGTATCTTATACGATGACTGTCGTATCTGCACATAGAACACCGGAGAGAATGTTTGACTTTGCAAAAAATGCTAAAACCAATGGTACAAAAGTTATTATTGCAGGTGCAGGTGGCGCAGCACATTTGCCAGGTATGGTTGCTTCAATAACTACCCTTCCAGTAATTGGTGTACCTATCAAGTCATCAAACTCTATTGATGGCTGGGATTCAATTTTATCCATTCTACAGATGCCTAACGGTATCCCAGTAGCTACGGTTGCTTTAAATGCAGCAAAAAATGCAGGTCTTCTAGCATTGGCTATTTTAGGAACCAGTGATGATGAAATATCAGATAAGTTAGCTGCATACAAAGAAGGTATGAAGGTGGCAGTGTTGGAAAAGGCTAAGAAGGTTGAGGGGTATGAGGGGAATAATTAAAGATTAAAGAGCTTCTTCTACGAAATGTAATGTAGTAGAATTAAAGATTCAAAATTCAAAATTAAGGGTATTCTCCTAAGAATCAAATTAAGGAAACTTTAAGCAAAAGGTGTCCCCGCCTCTTTGAGAATTATTAAAAATTAAGGTATTTTCCAAAAAATCAAATTAAGGAAACTTTAAGCAAATGGTGTCCTCGCTCTCTTGCGAATTATTAAAAATAATAGCATTCTCCAAATGATAAAGTCAAGGAATCTATTAGCCAAAAGTTCCAAATAACAATCGGAGCGCTTATATGCGAAACAAAAAAAGCTTATTGAAATACTCAATAAGCTTTTTATTATTTTATATAATCTTGGAAGATTATCTTGGTTTTAAATTAAATTCAACACGTCTGTTTAATGAACGGCCTCTTAGACTATCGTTATCAGAGATAGGTGAAACCTCACCATAACCTGCATAATTCATTCTATTAATAGACACGCCTTTACGCTGTAGATATTCGTAACATGCTCTTGCTCTTCTTTCCGATAGCAATTGATTATTAACAGCGCTACCTACATTATCAGAATGCCCTTCAATGGATAAATTGTAGTTTGGATATCTGGACATAATGTTTCCTATTTGATTTAAAATAGGATATGAACTTGGTTTCAATGTCGCTTTTCCGGTATCAAACTGAACAGCTCTCATCGCTGTTTCTAAAGTTGTTAAATCTGCATCAGAAATACCAGGGCAACCATTTGCGGCAACAGATCCTTTGGTGTTCGGACATTTATCGCGACTGTCATCTATGCCATCACCATCTGAATCAGGACAACCATTCATCGCTTTAATACCCGGTTTGTTAGGACATTTGTCGTCATAGTTTGAAACACCATCCTTATCATCATCGGGACAACCTTTTGCTGTTATTGACCCTTTGGTGTTCGGACATCTGTCGTCCATATCTGCAATGCCGTCACCATCTTTATCACTTATAGAAATTATCGCTTCATCACTTTTATCATCCTGAACTTCATCATTATTATCATCAGGGCAACCATTATTCGCTTTACTACCCTTTAAGTTTGGACACTCATCTTCATTATCGGAAACACCATCTTCATCAGAATCTGGACATCCTTTGAAGGCAGCTAATCCTGCAATTGATGGACAATCATCACGATAATCAGGAATGCCATCTTCATCTCTATCTGGACACCCTTTTAATTCTTTTGGACCATATATTTGAGGGCAAAGATCAATCTCATCCTCAATGCCATCATTATCACTGTCAATAATATCCTTGTCTACTTTTTCTTCTTCCATCATTTCTTTCTTCGCTCCAAACAAGTATGTGAAGCCTAGACCATGATGAAAATTATTTCTATCATCTTCAAGTGAATATCTGAATTCTGACTGCCAATTCATATATGCGTTTTCTGTCATCTTAAAGTGGAAACCAAATCCAAAAGGGATTTGCATATTAAATTTGCCTTCAGATTCATTAACACCACCAATTCCGGCTAAAACATAAGGGTTGACCTTTGTTTCTGCCCTGTAAAATTGATACTGAACTTGTGCATCCAAACCATATACTCTTTTGTGGATATATTCTAAATCAGAATCATGTGACTTTACTACGCCATATTTGAAAGGCACTACGACATTTATATTTTGATTGATGCTTTTTTGTGCACTGATTTCAAAACCATGGTGATATGCACTGAAATTACTGATATCACCTCCATTTTGTGACTGATAGTCCATAAACAGTGCTTTGAAATTTAATCCATACGGATATTGTGGATTTTGAGCAGATGCACTGTTAAGACAGAAAATGAGTATAAAACTTAATAGGATAGTAATTCTTGTCATAGTATACATATTCAACGTGTAAAGGTACTACTTATTCATTAATATTAGATGAATAAGTTCATTATATTCTACTTATTCTACATATATTCAGGATTGAGCACCAGTCATTTATAAAAAATAAAATCTGTTGTTAGAATTTAATTTTATTTATAAATGCAATCAATCTCACATTATAAACGAATTTATCCAAGAATTTGGCTACTCCAAGGCCGTAAAATAACCTGTTGATCTGTTTTTGACCACCTTGTCCCAATCGAAATATCGCCCATTCATTGCGATATAGACACCTGGTGGAAGAACTTGCACAAATGCTAAAGCACTTCCTAAGTTGAAATAACCGTCAGAAGAAGTTCCAAATGCAATTGGTACCATAGCGCCTGTTAATACAATCGTTTTATTTGATATTTTGTTTTCTGATAGTATTTTGGCGGTTTCTACCATTTTGTCAGTACCGTGTGTAATTAAGATCTTATTTGAAGAGCAGCTTCTGCAATTATAAATAATTATTTCTCTTTCAGCTTGACTCATCTCCAAGCTATCGACCATCATGAGTGTTTTTACATCCAAGTTTAGAGTAGATCTCCCTAAGGAAAACATATCTGGCAAGTGTGTATCTTTAAAAAACAGCTCACCTGTGATAAAATTGTATTCTTTGTCAAATGTTCCGCCAGTTACGAAGACTTGGATTTGGTCATCCATGATATATTAGTTGGTTTTTGATATAGATTCAGTTATAAATGTAATAATAAATCAAAAATTTACTTCTATAAATAAAGGATGAAAAAAATAAATAGAATAAATAATAATATGATGATTTAGTAATATTTTTGAGGCATAATTTAAATCCATGTCACAAACATACTTATCTCAAAAATTACAAAACATGACTGAGTCTGCAACCTTGCAAATGGCTCAAAAAGCTCGTGAACTTAGAAACCAAGGTATCGATGTCATATCGCTTAGTTTAGGCGAGCCTGATTTTGATACACCAGAGTATATTAAAGAAGCTGCAAAAAAAGCTTTGGATGATGGATACACAAAATACCCACCTGTCTCTGGATTCAAAGAATTAAGAGACGCCATCTGCAATAAATTTAAAAGAGACAATGATTTGGATTACGACGTCAATCAGATTGTCGTTTCAAACGGTGCAAAACAATGCATTGCTAATACCTGCTTAGCGCTATTGGATGAGGGAGATGATGTTTTGATTTTTACCCCTTATTGGGTATCCTATTTTCATATTGTAAAATTTGCTGGCGGAAACCCTATTCCGCTTTATGCAGGAATTGATGAAGACTACAAAGTAAATCCTCAACAATTAGAAAATGCATTAACCGATAAAACCAAAATGATAATCTTTTCCTCACCTAGTAATCCTACTGGAAGCGTTTATTCTCATGAGGAGCTGAAAAATCTAGCAGCTGTAATCAGCAATCGAGAGGGCTTATTTGTCATTGCTGATGAAATATATGAATATATCAATTTCCACAATAAAAATACAAGCATAGCTAAATTTGATGGCATGATGGATAAGACAATAACCATCAATGGCATGTCTAAAGGATTTGCTATGACAGGTTGGCGTTTAGGCTATATGGCTGCACCTCTTTGGATTGCTCAAGCTTGCACAAAAGTTCAAGGTCAGTTTACTTCTGGAGCTAATTCTTTTGGTCAAATGGCAGCAGCTTTGGCTTTATCAAAAGATCCTTCAGATCAAGATTACATGAAAGATAAATATGAAGAAAGAAAAATGCTTGTAAAAAAGATGCTAGATGATATTGATGGTATTAAAACAAATAATCCTGAAGGCGCATTTTATTTCTTTCCAAACATTTCTGATTTTTTTGGCAGATCAAATGGTAGTCGCACTATCAACAACGCTGATGATTTTGTCGATGTTTTATTAGATGAAGCGCATGTGGCAGCCGTTTCGGGTAGTGCATTTGGTGACCGTAATTCATTCCGAATATCTTACGCAACATCTAACGCTTTACTAACAGAGGCTTTATCAAGAATGAAGAAGGTATTAGATTCTTATAAATAAAAGAAGTGTTTTATTGAGAAGATTCTTTCTCTCTTTCCTTCATTTTAAAGATTTCTTCAAAGACTTTCTCTAGTTGGTTAGAGCCAATGTTTTTCATTATAATCTCCCTGTTTTTATCAAGTATAAAGACTTTAGGTGTTGTATCTACATTATACTTAATTTTAAATCTGGACTTATGAAATTCATCTGCGCCATTATAAAATCCAAGCATGTCTTTCTCTTCAATCATTTCCCAACAGTCCTTTGTCTTATCTTTTAATTTGGTACAAATTGCAAATGTCTTAATCCCTTGATCTTGATATTTTTCATTGAATTCAACGAAACCTGGCATAGATTTCTTACAATGACCGCAGTCCGGTGCCCAGAACAATAGCACAAGATATTCATAGTCTATTGAATCGATTGATATGGGTGATCCGTCTTCTTGATAGACAACAATATCTTCTCCAGTCTTACCTATCAGTACCGGTTTCATTCTCTTCGCCCTATCCAATATTTTCAATAAATTTTCTTCTTCTACCCAAGGTGTTTTGCCTGCGCCATAATAATTATCAGCAAGATGGACAAAGACAGCATCGTAACCAACAATCTTTGATTGGATATATAAATTTAAAAAATGACTTAAGTAATATTTGAAGGTTTCTTCAGATGGTGACATCCAATGTAAAATCGAATCAATACTTTGAATGACGCTGTCTGGATGATTCATCGTCAATCTGTTAATATAATAATCCACTCTTTTATATAAGAAGGGTGTATATAAAGAGTTGGAATTTCCTAACTCAATATTGTCAAAGTAATGAGATTTATAATATCGATATTGCGCCATTTTCCCCTTTTCGCTGTCGTCAAAAGTTGGCATATTGATATCTATGTTTGCTTTTAGCATCAACGTGCTTATCAAGTCAGGATAAGTTTTTAAAATACGTTGTTGTTCTTCATAAACTTTAATATCGATTTTATCTAATGCATTTTTAAATGAAGACACGTCTTTGCCTTCTTCAGTCAAAACACCGATTGTATCTCGAAGAACTTGAGCTTCCGGTCTGACTTTGCTCAAAAAGTTGACATAATCCTGGAAAACTTGATTGTCTTGTGATCCTTCAAATTTGACATCAATTTTATTTTTATAATCAAATGACATCCTGAATGATTTCTCATTTTCATTTACAATAAACTGAAGAAATTCGTTGTCTGGTAAAGTCAGTAAAATATAGACACCAGCATGTAATGTATCATTCAATTCAAAGTGACCTAATTTCTCAGTGAGGATAGTATCCCAAACCAATTGCTTGTCTAAAACGTAATATCCAATAACAATCGAATCATTCTCATAATTCTCTATTTCAAACTCTATATTATGTTGTCCTTTTATAGGATTAGCCCAAAATGAATTGATAACGATAAAGCAAAAAAGTAGAAATGGAAATTTATTAAACATAGATGTACATAATTTGATACGCAAATAACAACAAAAAGATAGAAGATAAATGTACTTAAACACTTGTTTTAAGATAATTTTAATGAATTATTGATCGCTGACTTGCTAAAAGGAATAAAACAGCCATTCTAATAGCAACGCCATTTTCTACTTGCTGAAGAATGATTGAATGTTCAGAGTCTGCAACATCACTTGAGATTTCTACACCTCTGTTAATTGGACCAGGATGCATAATGACTATTTTCTTGTCTAATTTATCCAATAACTTTTTATTAATGCCGTAATACATCGCATATTCTCTTAACGATGGAATATACTTGATGTCTTGTCGTTCTAGTTGAATTCTTAAAATATTGGCAACATCACACCATTGCAATGATTCTTCTACATTATAAGAAGATTCCACGCCTAATTTTCCAATATATTTTGGTATCAGTGTAGGCGGTCCGCATACTCTGACTTTGGCGCCTAATTTTTGAAGACAATAAATATTACTGAGTGCTACTCTCGAATGCAAAACATCACCAAATATGCAAATCTTTTTTCCGCGCAGATTCCCTAATTGTTCTCTCATCGAGAAGGCATCTAAAAGTGCTTGCGTTGGATGTTCATGTGTTCCATCGCCCGCATTTATAATATTAGCATCAATATGGTTTGATAAAAAATAATGTGCTCCAGGTGCCGGATGCCTCATAACAACCATATCCACTTTCATTGATAATATATTGTTAACGGTATCAAGAAGTGTTTCTCCTTTTTTTACTGAACTAGTTGATGATGAAAAATTCACGACATCGGCAGACAATCTTTTTTCTGCTAATTCAAATGACAATTTTGTCCTAGTTGAGTTTTCGAAAAACAGATTAGCAATGGTCACATCTCTCAAGGAAGGGACTTTTTTAATTGGTCTGTTGATGACGTCTTTGAATTGTTCTGCAGTAGAAAAAATAAGATTAATGTCATCGGAATTAATGTATTTAATTCCTAGTAAGTGTTTTGTGCTTAATTTGCCTTCGCTCATTAATTCTTATTCTTGTTATTGGCTGAAAAAATCAAGACTTTATCTTCCCCATCTAAATGTTTCCACTGCACTTTCACATAAGCTTCATCTAAGCTGTCAACTTGTATTCCTGTGTAATCAGATTTGATAGGAAGATGTCGGTTAAATCGTCTGTCTACCATCGTTAGCAATTCAATTTGGCCCACTCTACCTAAATCTTGCAATGCTGCCATTGCTGCGTGAATTGTTCTTCCACTATAAAGAACATCATCCACAAGAAGGATTTTCTTTCCTTCAACGTCAAAATCTATTTGAGTTGAATTGGCAACAATTGGTTTTTCTCTGATTCGAAAATCATCACGATAAAAAGTAATATCTAATTTGCCAAATACTATTTTAGGCGACTTCAATTTATCTTTAATAATCTCTATAAGTCTTTCTGCTAAGATGACACCTTTTTCTTGTATCCCAACAATGTAAATAATTTCATTACTAGGATAATTTTCAATAATCTGATGCGCCAACCTAAGCAAGGTAATGTTGAAGTGTTGAGGACTTAATATTTGTCTTCCTTTATGCATTGCCGCAAAGATATAGAAATTTACATTTATACCGATTTTGTTTTAAGCCACTTTTTATCTTCCGGCCGCATACTGTTTAAACCAAAGAACACAAGCGCACCAAGCATAATAAAGCTGCAGATTTTTGCAACTAAGCTTCCAGTTTTTAGACTGTCGGGTTGAAACTCAAATTTAATCGTATTATTTCCTGCTGGTACCTTTAAAGCACGCAATACATAATTAGCTCTAATATGTTCTACCGGTTTGTCATTAATATAAGCTTTCCAACCTTTATCTGGCCCATACCAAATTTCTGAAAAGACTGCCAATTGATCTGAACTAGTATTAGAATTATAAATGAGTTCATTAGGCTTATAAGAAGTAAGTTTTATACTTCCATTTTTTTCAAAGTTTTTAGAAGGAAGATAACTTTCAAATTCTTTATGGACTATAGCTGTACCCAAGGGATCAAAATCATTCAATCCTTCAATTTCTTCATCACTGCTGGCAACAATTTTTACTGTATTGACAAACCAAGCATTTCCAAGGGCTGCAGTATTTCTTTGAACTTGTTCCTGCCCTTCACTTTCACCACGAATAATTATGTATTTGGTATTGAGCATATTAAGGACATCCATATTATTCTTACTGATATGTCTGTCAATCAGATCTTGATATCGTTGTAACTTAGCAGCATGGTATCCGCCAATTGTTTTATGGTGATATGAAGATATTGCAGACTCAAAGGTAGGAATTGACAAATCAAACACTCTGTAATTAGGATCGTTATCTTGAAGTATTTGTGTATCTACCTTTCTAGGCTGTGTTTTTTGTTGCAAGCTCCTATTGTTTTTGTATTTCGAAGGTTTCACATAATTCAAATTTGTGCTTACAAGATCAAATACAGATAGCAAACCAATGATGAGCATCACATAGTTTTTCTTAATCTTATTTTTATAAAAACCCCAAATCGAAGCCAAAGCAAGTAACATTAACATACCTGATTTGAAACTTGACGACCGTGTTACATCAATTCTATCATCCATGATGACATCCAAATCGTAGCCCATTTGCGCATACCGTGCATCATTCATTCCGACCATATCTAAAAACGAAGGTGCTAACAAGCCAAAACCAAAACAAAAGATAACTAAACCCAAACCTGGATATAATATTTTTTTAAAGTCTATTTTATTTTTTAGCATTTCATTCAAACCCCAAAATGCACCTAACGCAATGATGACAGGTGTTACTGATAATACGGAATTAGGCGTTCTGAATTTGTTATATAATGGCACAAAATCATAAAAAAATCGGGTGAAAATTTCAAAGTTCTTTCCCAAAGAAAGCAATAACGTTAGTAGAGCGGCAGTCAATAACCACCACTTTAGCTTATCATTTAAAGTAAATATTGATATGAAAAAAAGCATGAAAACGATAGCTCCAAAGTATATTGTACCTGAAGTAGATGGTAATTTGCCCCAATATATTGGTGCTTGAACACCATTGCGTGTACTCATACCGTTTTTACGTAAAAACTTAGCAAAATTGCTGTCCTTGGACAGATTATGGTTATTAGATCCTCCTACTGCAAAAGGGATAAAACTTTGAAGTAAGTCTACTTTTCCATTGCTCCAATTCATAGCATAATCCCACGATAGTCCTTCAACTGAACTACTACTGAAAGTTGAAGCCTCTTGCTTTAAAATGGGCTTACCTCTCATCGTATCTTCAGAATATTCTTTAATCGGTAATATTTTTGCAGCTGTAGTACCCAATGCCAGGAAAAGTCCAATTAATAGAAACCCGCATATTTTTGCAAAATCGGCCAGCTTCTTTTCCTTCATATACTTATAAAAGTATACAACCATCATTGGCAATAGCGCTAAGCCTAAATAATAAGTCATTTGAGGGTGATCACCTTTTATACTGAATGCCATGCCAATGGCAAAAATCAAACTTCCAATTATCTTATTAGATCGAAAAGCCATTAGCAATCCAGCTACTATCAATGGTGAATACAAAACCACATTTAATTTGGTACCATGACCAGTCTCTAACAGCACAAGATTATTTGTACAAAAAGCAAAACATATGGATCCGAATATGGCGAGCGTTGGAGCGACACCTAAGACCATCATAAGGATATAAAAAAAGAGCATTCCTGAAAAGAACTTTCCAATTTCATTAAACATAAATAAGCGTGATCCATAGCTTAAATAATCGACTGCATCTTTAGGATAGTTACCATAGATATAATATGTAGGCATGCCTCCAAACATAGAATTTGTCCAATACGAAACTTCTCCAGTCGCTTTCTCATAATCCTTTACTTCTTTGGACATACCAACAACGCTGTCCGTATAATTTAATTTCTTCCCTTGCATTGCTGGATAGAAATTCATCATACTGAAAACAAAGAAAATCAGAATGGCCAATACATGAGTCCAGTTTTTCTTAATAAAAGCTTGCATGCTTAATCTTATTTATTCGTTAGTTAATTGATTATGAACCATTCATAATCAATGGATAACAAATGTAATTTATTTTATATGGGAATTAAAAGAATAAAGGTAAAATGAAAGGTTTTTATTAAAATTATCAAGCCATTAATGTAAAAAACCGCTTCTAATCATTTTTATATATGCCAATATATTGCTCCTTATCTGTAATATAACCGCGATACATGCCTTCAGTATTAAATGGCATTGAGATATTGCCCTTTTTATCAAGCGCAATCAATCCTCCAGACCCTCCTGCCTCAACAAGTTTTTCATTGATCGTATAATTGGCAGCCTCATCTAATGATTTATTTGAATATTCTAATTGTGCTGAAACATCATGAGCGACGGCATATCGAATAAAATACTCACCATGTCCAGTACAAGATACACCACAAGTTTGGTTATCAGCATAGGTTCCTGCACCAATGATTGGTGAATCTCCAATCCTATCAAAACGCTTGTTCGTCATGCCACCTGTAGAAGTTCCAGCAACGATATTACCTTCCATATCCAAGGCAACGGCACCTACCGTACCAAATTTATAATCTGGATTTGATTCAAAGATATTGCCCATCCCGTTTTCCTTATCTAGAGCGCGTTGTAAAGACTGCCATCTTTTCTCCGTGAAAAAATATTTAGGGTCAACAAATTCAAGATTTTGTGTTTTGCAAAAAGCTTCTGCACCTGCACCGCTTAAAAGCACATGTTCAGAATTTTCCATGACAGCATTGGCTGCTTTTATAGGATTTTTGACAAGACCAATGCCACCTACTGCGCCGGCATCCAATGTCGCACCATCCATGATTGACGCGTCCAACTTATTTGTGCCATCATTTGTAAAAACCGCACCTTTCCCTGCATTGAATAAAGGTGAATTTTCCATTAATTCAATCGTTTGAATAACCGCATCTTTACTACTGCCACCATTTGCTAAAATGGATTTCCCTTTTTGCAAAGCATCCTTAAGCACTTCTGTGTATGCTGCTTCCTTTTCTGGGGTCATATTTTTCTTGAGAATGGTTCCTGCTCCTCCATGAATAACCATAGCATATTCAATTTTCTTAGAAGCTGCATTTTTTGATGATACAGGCGACTTTGAATCTGCATTCGCATTCTGGCAGGAATAAATAATTCCAACACTGAGGAAACAAAGAATAAGGGTACGAGTATGATTTATCATATTGATTTAATTAATATTGCTTTAAATTTAATAAAATACTTCAAGCTTATCGCATCTAATCAAACTCATAACAATCATTTTTTAATAGTCGTTGCTGGTCCAACTGGCATAGGCAAAACAGATTTTTGTTTCAAGTTGCAAGCTGAGTTTCCTTGTCAAATCATTTCTGCAGACAGTCGCCAAATCTATAAAGAGATTTCGATTGGAACCGCGAAGCCCAGTGATGAAGAGATTATCAAGCACAGAATACGATTAACGAATCATGTTTCAATACATGATGAATATAATGTGGGACATTTTGAAAAAGAAGCTTTGGAAATTATCCAAGAAGACTTCGACAATTTTGGCTATTCTATTTTATCAGGTGGAACTGGATTATATGTTCAAGCAGTAAGTAAAGGATTAAACAAATTTCCTGATGTCGAAGAAAGTATTATTGACAATTATAATAAAATATATGAAGTAAATGGTATTGAGCCTTTGCAAAAAGAGTTAGAAATAAGAGATCCTGAGTACTTTAATAATGTGGATATTTATAATCATAGAAGAGTGATCCGAGCATTGAGTATTATCAAGCAAACAGGAAATACATTTACAAGTTATATAGAAAAAGAAATACCATCTCGCCCATTTAAAATAATCAATATTGTGCTTGATCTTGAACGACAAGAACTATACGAGAGAATAAATAAAAGGGTTTTAAAAATGATGGATAATGGGTTATTGGAAGAAGCCAAATCTGTTTATTCTTACAAACATTTGAAATCACTAAACACCGTTGGTTACGTTGAATTGTTTAAGTACTTCGATGGAGATTATAAGTTAGATGAAGCCATCGAGAAAATTCAAATGAATTCCAGGCGATACGCAAAACGTCAAGTAACTTGGTTAAGTAAATATAATGATGGACAGCGATTTCATACCAAAGAAATTCAGGAAGCTATTGCTTACATTCATTCAAAAATGACTTAGATTAAAGTCAACACATTACTTGGCGGCCTTCCTATTACCGCTTTTTTTCCTTTTATGACAATCGGTCTTTCTATCAGCTTAGGCTCTTTAACCAAAATTTTAACCCATTCCGCGTCAGAGATATCTTTGCCTTTGTATTTTTCTTTATAAATAGGTTCTGTTTTTCGGACAAGTTGAGATGCTTTAATGCCCAATTTGGATATGACCTCTTTTAATCTCTTTTGAGTCAATTTCTCTTCTAAATAGAGGACTATTTCAGGATTTACCTTATTATCTTCTAGTAAAGCCAATGTTTCTCTGCTTTTCCTGCATCTCGGATTGTGAAAAATTTCCATCTTTGCCATTATTTACAAATTTGCTGCAAAAATAGGTTATAATATGATATGGAAAAATAATCCTACTGTTGAAGGTTTAAATGCAATCCAGCAAGGTACCATTTGCAGTCATTTAGATATTAAGTTTACTGAAGTTGGTGAAGATTATTTGGCAGCATCAATGCCTGTTGACCAAAGGACAAAACAACCAATGGGCTTACTTCATGGTGGGGCATCTGCTGTCTTAGCAGAAACGCTGGGTTCTGTCGCATCTGTGATTACATTTGACGATCCTACAAAACAATCCATAGTTGGGATTGAAATCAATGCCAATCATTTGAAAAGTGCAAAATCAGGACACGTCTACGGAAAAGTAAAACCTATTAGAATTGGTAAAAAACTGCATGTTTGGAATATTGAGATCACTGATGATGTTGGGCATTTGGTTTGTGTTTCGAGGCTGACGGTTATGGTTATTCATCTAGTTACTCCTAAATAGGTCGTATTGCCTTCATTGCAAGCATTGAATTCATTTTAAGCATTCACTTCATTGGTCACATAGTTCACATTGTTCTCTGCCAACCCACCCGATTCGCGGTTCACTTTCGATAGGTATCGGAAACCAAACCTTATGGTTTGATCCTGCGAATTACGTTTCGTTCATATTGTATCATTGACAATGCCGCAAAGAGGCGGGGACACCTTTTGCTTATTTACTCCTAAATAGGTCGTATTGCCTTCATTGTAAGCATTGACTTCATTGTTCACATTGTATTCATTGGTCACATAGTTCGCATTGTTCTCTGCCAACCCACCCGCTTCGCGGTTCACTTCCGATAGCTATCGGAAACCAAACCTTATGGTTTGATCCTGCGGATTACGTTTCGTTCATATTGTATCATTGATAATGCTGCAAAGAGGTGGGAAAACTTATGCTTAGTTACTCCTAAATAGGTCGTATTGCCTTCATTGCAAGCATTGAATTCATTGTTCACATTGTATCATTGAATTAATTGTATTCATTGTTCACATTGAATCATTGAATATTGTCTACCAGAATACTTAACATTTATTTGTAATATCAAATAAGGTATTAACTTCGCGGTTTATTTAACAATTATTGAAATTATAGTGATGAG
>JABDKX010000055.1 GCA_013001975.1 Saprospiraceae bacterium
AGGGTAGAAATTTGAAATATATACTGGAAGTTCATCGTATCTGTAGAAACCAATATATTCTTCACCAGCCCATACATCGAAAAATTCATTGGTGTTTCCATCAACAATAAAGTTGAGCACTAATGAATACGAGCCATCATCATCATTACAACTCATAGAGTCTATTTCGATGTCTCTGATATCACAAGCCATCATATCACCACAGCAAATTTCTTCTTCAAAAACGAACTCACCACCACAATCGTCAAATTGATTATCGATGACAACAAATTCATAAATGGTTTCACAATCTCCGAGTAGAGGTCCTATTGTGTAATATGTTTCACCGTATTCAAAATCATCACCATAAACTTCACCGTTTCCTCGTATTGTAAATCCTTCATCTCCAACATTGTGGAAATCAAATTCAATATCAACGAAGAAACCACCATCATCGTAACATTCACTTGCTTCGGCATAAACTTCAAAAATTCTGCATGCTTCTTCTTCACCACAGCAAATTTCTTCTTCAAAAACGAACTCACCACCACAATCGTCAAATTGATTATCGATAACTACAAACTCATAAATGGTTTCACAATCTCCGAGTAGAGGTCCTATAGTGTAATATGTTTCACCATATTCGAAGTCATCCCCATAAATTTCACCATTTCCTCTTATTGAAAATCCTTCGTTGCCAACATTATCATAGTCAAAAATCACATCAACAAAGAAGCCGCCATTATCGTTGCACTCATGCGCTTCAGCAAAAACTTCGAAAATTCTGCATTCTTCTTCATCTCCACAATCTGGTCCCAAGAATTCATAAACGGCGCAACACGCATCGTTGTCGTTATCACAAATTCTGATTAAATCATATTCTGCATCTCTTCCGTAAAAAGTATCTATATGTATAGGAAGGTTTTCATAACTGTAATATCCTACAAACTCATTTCCTGCCCATACATCAAAGAAATCATTTGTAGTTCCTTGGTATTGAAAGTTTACGTATAATCCATAACTGCCATCATCATTACATTCTGTGATGTCAACTAGAATATCCCAAATTGCACATTCAAGCGAATCGCCGCAACAAATAGGTGCATCAAATCCATAATGATTATTACAGTCTGGATTTTCATTATCGATGATAACAAATTCATACAAGGTTGAACAATCACCAATTAATGGTCCCACTGTATAATAGGTTTCACCATATTGGAAGTCATCACCATAGCTGACACCATTACCTCTGATCTCAAAGCCTTCACTTCCAACATTCTCTGACTCGAAAACAACGTCGACGAAAAATTCATTGTCATCATTGCACTCATGTACTTCTGCAAACACATTAAATATATGGCACAAAGTATCAAAGCAAGGATTATCAAATTGTCGTTCTGTTCCACAATACATAGAGTCACTATCTGTAACAGTAACTAATATTTCTGAACCACCTAAGGATGGAAATGAATCAATATAAACAGGTAGAGAATCATAAGGGTATGTATTAAATAATGTGAGATCCTCAAGGAGCACATCAAAGTAAGTCCCTACATTATATGTTGTCAGATCAAGTTGAAAGGCGACCAAACTGTCATTTATACAGTGCGTAGAATCGATTAAAATATCTGCAATCAGGCAGTTGATTGTATCACAACAAATTATATTGGGATAGGTATAATGATCTTCGCAATCAGGGTTCTCATTATCTGTAATATAGAAAGTTAATAGTGTATTGCAGTCAACTTCAACAGGTCCAAATGTATATAAAGAATCACCATATTCATAATCATCACCATATTCAAAATCACGTTCGCTTATTGTAAAACCTTGAGATCCAGGATTTGCATTATCGAATGAAATATTTACGTAGGTCACACCATTTTCACATTCTATGGGTTCCCATATAACATCCCAAATCTCACAATTTTGTGATAGTAAATTAGTCGATAAAATGAACATAATAAACCCTAAAAAGGATGTTGAAAGGTATTTCTTAGACATGATAATCTGTGTTTAGTTTGATACTTATAAGTATCTAAATTAATGTAAAAACGTTGCGTTAGCTTAAAAAAAAGAAAAAAAGAGAAAAAAAGTATAATAATTTTTCATCATGTGACTTTTCCATTACTTGGTGAAGAATAACTACTTATGTATGGAATAAAAATCTAATATGAAAACACATTAAATTTAGTCATAATATGATTCTCATTTTGGAATTATTCTTGGTCTTGCATGTCTGATACATAAGAGCTTGGTGTACCCAAGTTCAAATTGCTCTTGAGCAAAAACGAATACATAATTCACGACAATGAGAAATTATATTTTTAAACAAATTTCGAATGCAACTTTAGGCTTGATATTAATTTTTAATATTCTTGCTTTAAGTGTTCAAGCACAAACAGCTAGTTACAGATGCTTTTGTGATACTGACAATTTCCCTGATGGGGTCTTAGGATTTGAAATCACTGTAGTTAATTCAATGCCAGGAGAAACTTGGACGGTTGATAATGTTATCAATCTATATACGAGTATTAACCCGACAATTATTTTAAATAACGGCACAGCCTTAGATCCAGATCCTGTTACACCAGGTGACTATTCGATCAGTGGATTTGCAATTGATGGTGAAATGCCATTTGTTACTCTGAGAGATGATGATGGGGAAGTCTTTGATATGAATATGACAACATGTGTTATTCCAACAGGAGAAATAATAGGTGGTATGTCGGTTTGTGTTGGAGGTAATATAGATTTAGAATTCGATGTGTCGACAAATAACCTATATCCTAATAGTGTGATGTGGACAGCCAACGGGGCTGCTACTTCTCAACAGTATGGCGTTGATCATTTAAGATTTAGAGCGTCTTATGATATTCCAGGCACATATTTAATCTCAGTTGAAGGATTATCAAGTACATCATGTCCAATTGAAGATAATGTGATCATTACTGTTTTTGATGCGGCACAAGGTATGGAAATAACTGGACCAGATTATCTGTGTTCAGGTAGTGCAGCAGATATTACTTATATAGTTAACAATCCAAATGGTATGGGTCTGGAATGGACCTCTGATGTAGGAACTGTGACATTCGTACCTAATATGGGAGATCCAATGACAGGTTCAGGAACGAGTGTAGATGCGACATTTCCTGGCGCAGGTGTTTATACCTTAGATATTGAGAATGCAGGGATGAATGGATGTACAATCGATGGTGTGGAATATGTTGTAAACGTTGTTGATGTCATTGATACCATTCAAATTTTGGGTGATACTTATGTATGTCAAGGCGATATGGAAACTTATACAGTAAGTAATGCAGGTGATTACCTAGGTCTTGTTTGGTCTATAAATCCTACAACGGATGTCACAATGGAACCTGCTGATGGTATTGGTGAGAGTGTTACGTTTACTTTTGATGGTGAAGGAGATTACGTCATTACATTGGATGGGATGACAACTGATGGATGTGCGCTTCAATCTACATTAGATGTGACTGTACCTGGAGATGAGGTTGGAACTTTAGCCTGTAATAACTCTGTAAATGTTTCTATCAACAATAATTGTATCCTAGAATTGTTACCTGAAATGATTTTAGAAGGCGAAGAAGAAAATAACGATGCTTACTCTTTAGTCATTGTTGACGCAACGACAGGGGAGGAACTTATTGGGAATATGGTTGATGAAGATCAAATCGGAAATGAATTTATAGTAACTGTAATTGAAGAGTGTGGTGGTAATTCGTGTTGGGGACGATTAACTGTTGAAGATAAATCGATTCCTTCTATCGTTCCATTTTGTGCCCAAGTGCCTATTGTAAGTACTTGTTTTGATTTTGATAGTGATCCTTCAATGCCAGCTGGTTTTCCAGATTTTGGTATGAGTTCAAGTTCAATCTATGATGCTGACTTTAACAATTGGTTGGTTTCAGGGTTTGATGCTTGTAATGATGTGATCCTTTCTTATGAAGACGAAGTGATAACAACTGATGTTTGTGCTGACCCACATGTACTAAACAGAACATGGACAGCTGTTGATATTAATAATGGTGCAGAAACTTCTTGTCAAGTGACAATTAATGTTTCACTGCTAGATGGCAGTATGATCCAATGGCCAAACAGTTATGATTCAGGCTTGGATAGCGATTTACCAGGTGAAGCAGATACAGATGGATATTATCCGTCACTGGATGCTTGTAATCAAAATAATGAAACAGTTTTATTAACTGGAGATAAATGGTTAGAAGACGAATTTGGAAATCCTTCTCCATTGAGTACTGGTTCACCACAAAGCGAGGCGTTTTCTTGTCCAAACTTACAAGTAATTGGCTATAAAGATCAAGTCTTACCTGTTTGTGGATCTTCAAGAAAAATATTAAGACAATGGACAGTTTGGGATGCTTGTGAGTTAACCGATATCATGCATACTCAAATAATTACCTTGATGGATGTCGCTCCTCCAATTTGTATTGCACCAATAGAAACACAAGTTTATACTGATGTACATACATGTGGAGCAGATGTTGAAATTACACCACCGTTTGTTACTGGTGAGTGTGATGATTACACCTATACGATTAAGTATAAATTTAGTAATGCAGGTATTTACGATCCAGCAACATTTACAGATGCTGGAGTTATATATGATACAGATTTAGAAAAGTATGTTATCACAGATGTTGATTTTGATACAGATTCTATTTGGATTCAGTATATCGTTAGAGATGCATGTGGTAACGTGACCGACGATTGTTTCACAGAATTGGAACTGTTAGACAGAGAACAACCGATTCCTGCTTGTGATTTAAATAATGTTATTTCATTAAATTCTTATGGATATGCATTTGCAGGTCCAGCGACTTTTGATGATAACAGTTGGGATAACTGTGGTATTTATCAAACAGTTGTTCAAAAAATGGATGATGAATGTGAGTGTCATGAAGCTAAGTTTGATTTCCTACATTCTTTAGGAAGTTATAATGGGCACACATATTATTTATCAAAAGAAAAAATGAATGGATTTAAAGCTTTTGGTTTGGCTGAAGCATTGGACGGTTATGTAGCTGTTATAAATGATGAAGAAGAAAACGAATGGCTAAGAGAAAGAGTTGATATATATACCGATGAATCATTTTTTATCGGTTTATCTGGCGAAAGTATTGCCGGTTTGGAATGGATGAATGATGATGATTTTGATTATTCTAATTGGGATGTAGCTGAGCCATCACTTCAATCAGTCGTAGGTGCAAAAGGTGATTATCATGTGGTTATGAATGAAGATGGTTCTTGGGATGTAGAAAGAAGAAACCGTTTGGATACTTACTATGTACTAGAGCTTGATAACAGTTGTGCATGGTCACAAAAAATCAGTTTCTGTTGTGAAGACGTTGGACAAGAAACGATGGTTGCGCTTAGAGTTATTGATTGGCACGGTAATCATAACTTGTGTATGGTAAATGTAAGAGTATTGGAATTTGAAGATCCTATCATTACTTGTCCTAGTGATGTGAATATGGATTGTCAAGAAGATTTTGATGCTGATGATTTATCTAGATTTGGCGAAGCCACAGCAACAGATAATTGTAACTTGAAAGAAATTACAGAAACATCTTCTGGTTTTCAATCATTCAATTGTGGGCAAGGATCTATAACAAGAACTTTTACAGCAATCGATTTTGCAAATAATACAGCATCGTGTACACAAAGAATTACATTAGCGCCTATTAATCAATTTGAATTTTCAGATATTGTATGGCCTAGAGAGGTTACATTATCAGATGAAGTTTGTACGTTAGAAGACATAGATCCAAGTAGAACAGGTGTACCAACATGGGATGAAGAAAATTTCCCTTGCAGTAATATTACTTACACGCATTCTGATCTCTTGTTTTTAATAGTTGATGGCGTTTGTCAAAAGTTAGTACGTACATGGACAGTTGTTGATTGGTGTCAAAATAATATGATCTGGGAAGAAACTCAGGTTATAAAAATGATAAACACTATACCACCAGAAATAAACTTTGAAACTTGCAGACCTCAAACTTTTTCTGATGCTACTCCAATATCACAATGTCTTGTTCAAATAGATGGAATAGGTGCCGGTACTAATGAAGTGGCAGGAACATGTCCTATTGACCCTAAGTGGACATACACTATTGACTATCATAGTGATGGTACTATTGATGATTCAGGAATCGGCAATGATGCAAGCGGAGCTTACCCATATGGAACTCATGAAATAAATTGGACAGTCATGGATGGATGCGGAAATACAGATTCTTGTGTTAAAGTGATAACAGTCATTGATAACCTGCCTCCAACGCCTTATTGCCATGGTCAGATTGTAATTCCAATCAGTGACCCTGAAGGTGTGGAAATTTGGGCTTCGGATCTGGACTTGGGCAGTTTTGATAATTGTCCGACAAACCCAGTTTACTTCTCATTTGCTGAGAATATTTTAGTAGCTAACAGATTGCTAACATGTGATGACTTAGATTCATCCAGCAATATCGGAAATCTGGTTGTTGATCTTTGGGTATATGATAATATTAATCCATCATTGGCAAATAAATCAAACTGTATTGTTTCAATAATTTTACAAGATAACAGTGATGTATGTGGTTCAGGTACAAGTAACAGCGTTTCTGCGATCTCAGGTAGTGTGCGAACTGAATCTTTAGAAATGATTGATGAAGTTGAAATTTCAATTGCTTCGGCATCAATGTCTGATAATATGATGTCATCAACAGGTGAATTTGCATTTGATAATCTGGCTATGTATAAAGACTATAATGTAAATGCATTTAAAGATGATAATTACTTAAGCGGTGTATCCACATTGGACTTGGTATTAATTCAAAGACATATTCTTGGATTACAAAAATTGGATTCTCCTTATAAAGTAATTGCAGCAGATATCAATGACTCGGAGACAATTACAGCAATCGATTTGATTGAATTACGTAAACTAGTTTTAGGGATTTATGAAGATCTTCCAAATAATTATTCTTGGAGGTTTGTTGAGTCGTCATTCAATTTTGTAGACCCACAACATCCATTTCCTTACAACGAAAGTGTGAATGTTGACAACCTAGAGAAATTAGTGAATGATGCTGATTTTGTAGGTGTTAAGATTGGTGATGTAAATAATTCCGTTTCTGAGAATTTAATTTCAAATGATATCGATGCAAGATCAAGAGATCATATTTTAAATGTAGATGTCATCACGACAATTACAGATAAAGGAAATCAGAGATTACAGTTTGTTGCAAAAGCTGATGATCAATACTTAGGAGCTCAATTTGCATTCAGCTTTGATGCTTTTGATTCTGAATTACTGGCAATGATCCCAATGCAAATGAATATTGCAAATGAACATGTTGCTTGGGATAAAGTTGATGACGGACAATTTGTTGTCAGTTGGAATGCTTTTGAATCACAAGAAATTAATAAAGATGATGTCCTCTTTGAACTATTGTTTAAAGGCAACAAAGCAAGTGTTAATGTAGATCAAGCTGTGACAAATTTCGAATCTGAAATATATACTTTAGAGGATAAAGGTGTACAAATCAACAGTATCAAATTCAATGACCATTCAAGCGAATTATTTGTCTTTAATGTTGATCAAAATTCACCTAACCCATTTAAAGATCAAACAGAAATCAAATTTACAATAGATAAAAAAGGTCCTGTTGTTTTGACCGTTACAGATCAAACAGGAAGATTATTATATCGTGAGCAAAACGAATACAACGCAGGTATTAATTCGATAACCTTGAAGAGTGAGTCTCTCAATGCAAATGGATTGCTATACTATCAAATTGCAACGGGTTCTCATACGGTAACTAAGAAAATGATTGTCTTACAGTAATTAAAAAGGTACCGAATTATGAAACTGATGAATTACAAAACCATGAACACAACAACAAAAACTTATATATTAACTAGTCACAACCAAGCAAAATCATTTTATATGAAAGCATTAAATATGCTGGCTGCAATACTGGTTTTATCAACTTTTACGAGCAACTTATCTGCTCAATGTGAGACAATAAATCTCGCATGTAACAATCAAATTAATGTATCTATTAATGAAGATTGTTATGCTGCTATCAATGCAGATTTACTATTGGAAAATCCACCTTTTGATATCTATCCTGATGATGGATTTAATTACATCATCACTTTAGAAGATGAATGGGGTTTGCCTATTGTTCCTTCTAATCAAGTAGGACATGAATATATAAATCAATTAATAAAGGCAAAAATTGAATTAGAACCATGTGGGATAAGTTGCTGGGGAGAAATTCTTGTTGAAGATAAAATAGGACCAAAAATATGGAACTGTATAAATGGTTCTTTGCCAACAATAGAACTTGATTGTGATGAGTTTGCAGATGGATATATGATTGATGAACCTACTCTTGGTAGTATTTGTCCAGAACAAGATTTTATTACTTTCGAAGATGATACTACAATGTTGAGTTGTACGGAAGAATTTGCATTCAGTATATTTCGAATCTGGACTGCATCTGATGCTTATGGCAATTCAACGTCTTGTAATCAAACAATCAGTATTAGGAAATATGACTTAAAAGATGTGGTCATCCCTGATGATTATATTGTATACATAGATCAAGACAAACATTGTGAAGATTTTATAGATATTTCACCTGAAAAAACAGGTTTGCCAACAGGTATTCACTGTCCAAATATCATGTATCACTATTCTGATATTACTTATCCACAATGTGGTAAGCAAATCAAATTACTACGAGATTGGTTTGTGATTGATTGGTGTACAGGTGTGTCAATTAATAAAGGACAAATTATAAAATATATTGATAATACACCACCACAGGTTGCATGTATAATTGATACATTATTTGTTGGTACTGATCCATATTTATGCGGTGCTTTACCAATTTTAAATCCTTTTCGAGTTGATGGATTTGATACCTTAGGAACCTATGCTGTGCTAGATACATGTCCTGATATGATTTCATTGACGGTTGGAATATTGGAAGCTATTCCTGGTGAAGAGCAACCTCTAAATGTTCCATATTACAATGTACCACAAAGTGAAAACGGTGTTTTTGAATTACCAGAAATTGCTGACGTAGCTTGGGTAAGATATTGCTTTACAGATGCTTGTGGTAACGGAACTAAAATTCCAGATGATGTTATGGATGCTGGTGAGCCAGGATTTTGTCACTATTTTAAGATAAAAGCTGTAGATGATAATCCACCAACACCGATATGTGAAGGATTTACTAAAGTGCCTTTAGGGTCTCACGGCTTGGTAGAAGTGCCTGCTGAAAAATTTGATGACCATAGTTTTGATCCATGTGGAGATGTTTCTCATTTCGAAGTAAAAAGAGAAAGTTTCTCATGTCCAGGATTTGATGAGCATGACAATGATGGTTGGGGAGAAAGTGTTCACTTCTGTTGCCAAGATTTAGGAGATACCATAACTATAAGATTACGTGTTTTTGATATAAACGGTAATTTCAGTGAGTGTTTAGGCTTGGTCTGTGTTTCAGATTCTAGAACACCAGTTGTGCAATGTCCAGATCCAATTGTAAATCTTGACTGTGGTGATGATTACCAAGATTCTGATCTTACTGGTTTGCCAGAAGGTGATGATGGTTGTAGTGCCAATATTATTATTGGCGAAGAAGAATATAACTTAAGTAATTATAATGAAGAGTGTGGCGTTGGAACTATTATTAAAACGATTCGTGTAAGAGATCTTAATGGCACCTTAATAGAATCTTGTCATCAAGATATTGTATTTGATCCAGCTCTCGTATCAACACCTTTAGAAGTGGGAGACTATGATTTTCCTGAAGATTTAGAAATAGATGTGTGCGTGTCAGGCGGTTCTTTAGATCCTGTTTTCACAGGATTTCCAACAACGACCAAAGAATTTGGATGCGCAAATATTGCCATATCATATGAAGACGATGCACCATATTCATTGAATACATCAGGAGTTTGTTATACAATTTTAAGAAGATGGAAAGTTGTGGATTGGTGTAACTACCGCCCGACCAATCCTAATGAATATGTAATTTACGAAACACAAGAAATTAAAATTACTGACTCAAGTACACCTATATTTAACTGTCCTTCAGATTTTACAGTTGAAGCTCATAGTACAGATTGTGAAGCCGATGTAGATTTACTTGTAAATGTAAGTTCAACTTGTAATTCTACTTTTAATGTCAGATGGACAATCGATGCGTTTTCTGATGGTGATATAAATTATTCTGGAACAGGCAACGATGCTTCTGGTTCTTACCCGGTTGGTGAACATACGATTACCTATACAGGTAGTAACTTGTGCGGAGGTGCTGAAAACTCTTGTTCATTCAAATTTACTGTGACAAGTAATGTCCCACCTCTGCCAATATGCTTGGCTAATGTGGTATGGTCATTAGGAAATCTGGCACCAACTGAAATTTGGGCCTCAGATTTCGATCTGAAAAGTGAAGGAGCTTGTGGATTATCAAATTTGACATTTTCTTTTGTCAGCCCATTGGATGCAAGCTACCCGGTTCCATCTGCAATGTACGATTGTAGTGATATTCCAAATGGAATTGAAGCCGAATTTGAAATAACAGTCTTTGTTATAGATGATGAGGGAAGATTTAGTTCTTGTAACTCTACACTTCAACTTCAAGATACACAAGACTTATGTACAGATGTAGGAAATATAAGTACCATCGGTGGTAATATAAATACAGAAATGTCAGAACCATTAGAAAATGTCATGGTTGAGTTACACAATATGAGTAGTGAGGAGACCACTATGGAAATGACAACTCAAAATGGTGGATATGCATTTGAAAACATCAGCAGTTCTTACGAATATGAAGTACAACCGCATTTTGATTATGATTATCTTAATGGTGTTTCTACTTTAGATTTGATCATGATTCAAAGACACGTTTTAGGGTTAAAGCCAATCGAATCACCTTATGGTTTGATTGCTGCTGACGTTAATAACTCGGGAAGTGTTTCTGCTATAGATCTGATACAGTTAAGAAAATTAATCTTAGGCGTATACAGTGATTTGCCAGAAAATGAATCTTGGGTATTTGTACCTCAGAAACATAAGTTTGTTGATACAGCAGCGCCTTGGGATTATCCAAGAACAATGCATTTAGAAAACATGAATGCTTCTGAAATGGATGCAAGTTTTGTCGCTGTAAAAGTAGGAGATATTAATAACAGCGTTGATTTGTCAAGTACTAAAAAGTCTAGAAAATCAAAGCACAAATCTGTATTCTTAAGTACACCAAATGTTAATTATTCTGCAGGCGAATTAGTGGCTGTGCCATTAAATATTGATAAAGCAGTAGTTGCTTCTGGGATGCAGTTTACACTAAATTTTGATGATTCAAAATTACTATTTGAAGGTATTGATAACGGGGCGTTAGAGGTAAATCAAGAAAACTTCTCACTTGTAAATTCAGTTGGAGGCGCATTAACTTTTAGTTTTTCTAGTATGGAAGGATTTGAATTGAAAGCTGATCAAACTTTATTTACAATCTATTTTGAAGCTAAGAAAAGAGTAAAATTAAGTGAAGTGGTTTCTGTGAGTTCCAATTTGACTAGTGCAGAAATATATTCATTGAATAATGATATCAATAATTTAGAGTTGGTTGTTCGTAACCAATCTTTAAATGTGAATAGTGAAATGGAAGTATTCCAAAACGAACCAAACCCATTTGAAGCATTTACAAGAATTGCGTTTTCAATTCCTGAAAGAGGAATGGTGACGATAACAATCTTAGATGCAAATGGCAGACTGTTGGTAACAAAACAAAAGCAATTTGAAGCTGGCGTAAATGAATTTGTTATTGATAGTAATGAACTTGATGCTAATGGCGTATTGCTTTATCGAGTAGCTAGCGGCAGTTCAAGTATAACTAAGAAAATGATTATGGTAAAATAATGTGTTCTTTTTGTATTCGAAAGCCAATCGTGTCGTGCGATTGGCTTTTTTATTTTATGTTCGTATAAACTTTCAAATCATGAAGCGCATTGGTCTAATCTCAGATACGCATAGTTTCCTCGGCGATGATGTCATCAAACATTTAAAAGATGTTGATGAGATATGGCATGCTGGAGATATTGGTAACCCAAAGTTGATAGATCAACTAGAAGCCATTAATCCAGTAAAAGGTGTATATGGAAATATAGACAGCAAAGAAGTGAAGCTCACTTTCCCTCTGAATAACTTTTTTGAATGTGAAGGTGTTTCTGTTTTTATGACACACATTGGAGGTTATCCAGGCAGGTACACCAAAAGGGTAAAAGAAATTCTTTTAAAGGAAAAACCCCAATTATATATCTGTGGCCATTCTCACATATGCAAAGTTTTAAAAGATGTTAAGCTTGATCTTATTCATATGAATCCAGGGGCCTGTGGGCACGAAGGCTTTCATCAGTTTAGGACAATGTTGCTTTTTGACTGTCATGATGGAAAAGTTGGTGGCTTGAAATTGGTTGAGTTAGGCAGGCGAGGACAGAAATATATGAATAATGATTAATTCCCTTTTCCAAATATCATTTCAAATTCCACTTTAACAACATTTTTTTCATTAAGTTTAAATTATATAATTTCTAATACTTCAAGTATTTATGACGCTGTTGATCGTATAATAGCTTGGCATTAACCTTTTAAAATTTACAACTTATGAAAATATTATTTCTAAAATTTACTGGTATAATATGTTTGATCTTATGCTTAAATGCATGTGGAGATAGCATCGATTGTGACGATACAACTACCTTAAATGCTGAAGCTGAAATGCACATTGATGCTATTTTTGATGCGCAGGATGCATTCAATAATGATCAGTCTGATGACAATTGTAAGACTTTGAAAAGTGTGTTAGAAGACTATTTGGATTTCCTCGGAGAGTATGAAGAATGTGTTGATGCAGAGGATCTCGATGAATACAATGCTACTATTGCTGAAGGAGAGGCCTTTCTTAGTTCGCTAAATTGTTAAGATTTATATAAAAAATAATTAATATAAAATCCCCTTTTATAGGGGTATTAATATGATTTTAGATTGTTACATTTGACTTTTGAGAAATTACTTACTGCAAAACAGTAAAAAAATATTCTATTATTTCAAACTCTTAAATTTCAAATTAATTATGAAAAAATTCCAATTATTCTTTGCGTTTTTACTTGTCTCATTTGTATTCGTTTCGTGTGGAGATGATGTTGATTGTACTGAATCTGTTTTAGAAATGGAATCAGAACCATTATACGAA
>JABDKX010000057.1 GCA_013001975.1 Saprospiraceae bacterium
CGATATCCTGAAATTCTATGACTACCATCACGTAAGAATTTAATTTTTTTTTCGTATTTAGGATCTTTATCAAATAAAAACCAATTATAGATTTTCATTTCATCATTATCTACAAAATAGTATATCTGGCCTTTTAATCTGCCACCTAGGTATTTTGATACCAAATGGTTATCTTTTATTGAAATTTCAAAAAGCCTTTCACTTCCGACATGATTAGAATTAATAATCTTATAAACCCCTACATATTCTTGAAGCTCATTTTTAGAAATATTTATTAAATGTGTTGGTGGGACTGCTGAAGTCAATTCTTTCTTTAATTGTTGAATAACTTCCTCCATTCTTATAGTTAATCGTTTTGCCTCATTTGTGAAATGCATTTTTAAGGTACGGTTATGCATCAATTTATTTCTGAGTTCTAAAGGATTGAGAACTATCTCCTCTTTTATTTTTACATTTCTAGCCATTTCAAGATCCCCAATAATCGAAATTTTTGAAAGGTATTCTGGCATTGTTACTTGACTATGTTCGTGAGCAAAGATTTCATTTTCTTTCATGTCGTCCACATAGCCAGACCAATTCAAAAGATTCCTGCGCAAGTACTTATCTTTAATATGTTGGAAGTTAGACGTGTTTGATATGGAATTCAGCATGCCATTTGAAAAACTAGTGGTGGCGATGTTAACTACCCTACTTTTGAGTAATAATTCTGATAATTTTTTTTCATCTCCCGGAAAATTAAGATCTGGCAATACTTCTATGAGGGTATCTATTTGGGCCATAAAATTTTCATTAAATGCGACTACCCTATTAATTTGATTAAGATTGTCTTCGAATTCAGATAATAATTCAGAAATCAAATATGTCCTTTCTTTGTTATAGATTTTATCTTGGTTCCAAGTATTGACCTGAAGTGCTATCAAAATTCCGATAACTACGAGTAAAATTTCACCAACAGCATAGACTAAATATTTACTGATTCTGTTTTCAGCCAGCATTTTTTGGCGTACCTTTCTAAAGAATTTTATCATTGGTTTTCTTTGTTTAAATGAGAGCTAACGTTGGTGAGTTTGGAACTTACGATAATCTTTTTTACGCAAAAGTTCATTCGGATGAATGAAATCAATTTCATAGCTTCTTTCACCATAATATTTATATTCTGGAATAACAACAGCAAAACCTAATGATAATAATGAGACTTTAAGTCTCACATACTTGGTTGATAAAGAACGCGAAGCATGTATCCAACTATCTTTAGTACTTCCGCCGCCATGCAAAATAATAACAAATCTATTTTTCGGATTATTCTCAGGTTGTACAAGGTAAAATGGAAACCTAGAATCATAACCATCAATAACTATTTTTTGGAATACCTCTCCAATATCTGAAGTATCATTTTTTACAATGGATTCATTAAATCCATCATTTGGGTAATAACTAAAGTCAGCTGTATGTTCTTGAGCATTTGAAATGTTGCACATAAATACTAATGTAAATAGTAATAAAAATAGTTGCATATGGTTATTTATTTTGTTTGTTTTTTAACTTATTTTATAACCTATACCGTTATAATATCGAGAGTCTGACCAAAAGGAAGGAGCTCTAATTTCTATTGTTTTGATTTTAAATAAATGGCATACCTTGTTTCGCTTGGTAGAATGTATATCCAATCCACAAGATATATACTAAGCCAAAAATAGTTACAATTAAAATCTGATTCCTTTCGCTGGTTTTCCATTTGTTCGATATCAAAAATGCGAATATTGGAACGATTTGTAGTCCGTGCAACCCAAAAAAGTGTGCAACTCTCAAGTCTCCCGCAATTGTACTCCAATTAACCAATGGTAGTCCTGGGCCGCCATCTGCTACGCCAACATTATGAGCCATTTGACCTATCATTTGACCTCCAATCCAACTACCAAAAAATACGATTATCCATCCCAGAAGTATGGCCCATTGAATGGACTTTGATGTTTCTAGTTTCAATCGAATAGTTTCAACGATAAACAATGCCATAATTAAAACATTAATTGCTATTAATATCCCCATTGCTGAAAAGATCAACCCATCAAATGGAGAAGATAGATTGTAATGTGATTGTACCCCACGCGATGCTTGACAAATGACTAGTCCCAGTTCCACAAGCAATGTCCAAGAAACCGTTTTATTAAGAATATTCTTTTTTCTTTTAGAGAAAGGATATAAGGTCATTAAAAATCCTACAGTAAAAATATAAATGGCTCCAGAAATTGAAAATTTCAATGGTTTTATCCAAACGTTAACACCCATAAGCGTTCTATCGTCTATCAGACTACCAGCTATGCATCCAATAACACAAATTAAATGGACCATGACAATCCAATATAATATTGGACTATTTTTTTTTACTGTGCTAAATACTTGTTTTAAATACATCAAGATTGTTTTTGTTTAACTGTTTTGATAAGCATAAAAAGAAGAAAACCGATTGGTCCAAGCATGAAAGTAAAAATGAGACAAGGCGCCATTATAAATTGATTTATGCCTATCCCTTTATTTTGCTCCAAAATCCACATTCCTATGAGCAAATCAAAGGCTAGATAATGGACCCAGCCGGCCAGAACAGCATTTTCTTCTGTAAACAATGCCATAACAGATCCAAGACTTCCAAAATCCATCATTCCGCCTATCTGAACGGCTTGAAAAATATAAACAGCATATATCAAAGATAGTGCTATTGGAACGACTTTATAATCAATTAAAAATCGTGTCACTTTCCATTTTGGCAAAAAGATCATCAAGATCCACATTGGCATTGCAATCATGCCTACTATTGAAAAAACTTCTGATGGAGTCATATTTTATTACTTTATATTCCTGAGTTAAGATTTTGAATAGAGCATACACTTTTCGAATTATTGCGTTAAGTACATCAATTGGTCGTCTCAATAGAGCGACTTGCGTGATGTGTTTTTTTATGTCTCGGCTTTCATTCTTAATTTATCTTGAGTACATCTCTGAAGCTTATTGTAAGATAGTGAAAATTTCTCAGTTTAGGAATTGAACTCAACGGGTGGATCGGATGCTGACATACTCGAAAGTTATGTAGTGGCATTACGAATTTACTAAGTTGATACTTTTACTTTTTTCTAATTGCATATAACGCTCTGTGCAGACGACGTAGGTGCGATTAGCACCTATGTACGTTCTGAACTTTGTTAGATACAGTTTTCTATTCAATTTCTTCTAATAAATAATTTTGAGTAGTAAAAATATTGCCTGAAAATCCTGAAGTGTTAGATGATATACTTCCTTTAAAGGATGTCCATTTACCATGAGTTATTGAAAACTCGGAAGTAGCAATAAATGAATAATCTATAGTAACAGTTCTCGTCTTGGATAATTCACCGGCCTCATTATTGTTTCCAGTAGAAGAATTACTTAATGGATTGCGTAAACGGCGTAGTGGCGTTTAGCCTACATGGCCGTTTTATGCTTTGATAGCTTTTTTTTCGTTCTTTTTAATTTTCACTTTCGGAAACTAATCTCATTATAGATTATTTAATTCCTGCTTTAACTGTTCAATGATTTCTTTTCTCTCAATAATTCGTCAATTTTAACTTTAATTGACATTCTTAATTCAATTTGATTCATCCCTTTTCTTTTAAATTCCCATGAATGATGTCTTCATTCTCATGTTTGTGAATTTTGCTGATCAAATTATACATTATTTCTTCGACAAATTTATTTAATAGTTTTGAGATTACTTTAAATTCACTTGGGCAGGTCTAATAATCTTTGGTGTGAGTTATTTTTTATTAACTTTGATTGAAATTATATCACGTTTTTAGTGGATGGCAATGAATATAGCTAACGGAGGAAATAATTCCGCCTTAATACACGCTCCACACTAGTCCTTCAGGTATTTAAGGTGGATTAGGTGCGGGATTTATCGACAAAAATAATTTGGCTCTTTGTAGTTGGTTGATTGACGTTGGCCATTGCAAAACAGCTATTCATTTTTTAACCAAACATTTTATAGAATATGAAAATTGTATACACCACCATACTTTTTGTCTTGTTTTTTGCATTCGGTTTGGGTGCCCAAACTATTTGGGATAATTTTGAGGATACCCGCAAGGGCACCTATGGTTTCATCAGTGGGACTTTCATCCCATACTTCGAAAATCCAGACCCGTCAGGGGTGAATACCAGCCAAGTAGCTGCCAGCTATAACAGAAACCCAGGTGAGCTTTTTGATGTCATCATCCTGGATGGCCAAATGACTGATTTAAGTGATTATCTGAGTGGTGCCAAAACGCTGAGTATTGACGTTTGGAGTCCTGCACCTGGGAGAACAGTTCAAATTACTTTGGAAAATTCAATTCTTGCCGAACCAGCCAATTTCCCTACTGGTCGCCATAGTGTTTATTTAGCGACCACATCCACTTCTATGGCTTGGGAAACATTGACCTTTGCTTTTGACAATCAACCTGATGCTTTGATGGCAAATGATAATGTCGATCGTATTGTACTCCTATTTGATCCAAATACCTATAATGGCGATCAGTGGTATTGGGACAATCTTTCTGCTCCTGAATTAGCTGATGACACATGCGATGGAGTCTCAGTCAGTGGCGAAATAATAATGGATTTTGAATGTCAACAGAATGTAAATTTCACGTTCTCACAAAGCGGCATCAATTTCCGAAGAATTCTAAACCCAGATCAAAGCGGTGCCAACACTAGTGATTATGTTGCCATGTATATCAGAAACGGAGAAGAAGAAGATGATGTAATCATAGCTCGTCCTAATGTTACCGGTATTATTAATATTCTTTCCGGGGATATCATCTATTTAAATGTTTGGGATCCAGGAGCTCCTACCAATGTACGAGTTTCTCTTCAATCTAATCCTGATGATGGCAACGCTGTGACAGAAATCATTGGCGTTGACGCCATGACAACCGCCAGCAACACCTGGGAAACTTTAACTTACGATGTTTCAAGTGTAGCTGGATCTACTGTTAATCAGATCGTTATTCTTTTCGATCCTGGTAATTTTACTGCAGATGAATACTATTGGGATAATCTAAGTTTTACTGAACCCACCACCAGCACTGTTGAGCAGCTGAAAGGAGTTAACAACTTTATTGCTTATCCAAACCCAACGCAAGAGATTACTACATTCGAATATGATCTGAATATTTCTTCTGAGGTGAATCTTACCATTTACGATCTTACTGGTAAACCGATTGAGACCGTTTTTAACGGAACGAAAAATCCAGGTCATCAAAAAATCAATTGGAATGCTGGAGCAATAGCAAATGGTATTTATTTTTATACCTTATCCATTAATGGTCAGATTGCCTCTGGTAAACTTACTATTATTAAGTAATCGATGTTCTTGAGTTATTCTTCTTGACCAAAAACTTTCCAATCCATGTTTTAAAGGCTCTGGTTTGCCAGTTCTTTTAAAAGGGTTAACCTTTATTGATTTGATTAATTCTTTGATTTCTGGCATGGGATAAGGGCTTTTCTAAGCTGCTTCATGTTTAATTCTATGATATTCTCCATTTATAATGTAATCATGTTTGTCAAACTTTTTGATTATGTAATTTTCTGGAGTTTCCCAATTCTCTGTCAGGTAATTTACTAATAAGTTCTTATTCCCATTTTTTGTTTTTTTGAGTCCTGGCAGCTAATTAAGATTATTATAATTTCCAATAATTTAAAATGTGATTTTCAATTCCGTATTCCTAAAATTAAAAAATGGACTTCAAATTTTCATTCGAAATCCATTTTATTTTTTCGCTTATTGTTCAAGGTATTCTTTTTTATTTTGCGATTTTTTGGCTCTATAAATACTTCGCACCAGTTGTATGCCGTCTCGTTTCATGTCCTGACCCAAAGTGTGTTTGTACTCTTTAGGAAAGTCCTTTGTGTACTCAAAAATCTTCAAAATCAGCTGATACAACTCTTTGAATACCGGTAAGTCATAGTATAAGGCCATATTTCAAAATAAAAATCGTCCCGCCAAAGGCGGGATAAATAGTTAAATTGATAAATAGTTAAAAAGCCCGGGCAGCCCGGACATGGTAGTCGTCGTCCTTACTGAGGCCGTTGCCCTGACCGCCACCACCGAAGTACTTGTCCCACGCACTGTCGCCGAAGTTCTCCGTAGAACTCCAGTAAAAATCAGCCGCAAACCCGCCAGATTCTTTAGCATGTAAATTTGTGTACATCAAGTTTAATTCATTAATTGAAGGTAAAAACCACTCTACACCCAAATCGCGACATAGTTTGGCAGCTATTCCATCTTCTGTACACTCCATTAAAATTGCATTTGTATTGACTGCTCCATTTCCTATTTCGACTCCTGAACCTTCGGGTACACTGCTATTCCATGGAACATTATCTATGCCCATGATATCAATTCCATAACATCCCCATTCTGCTTCTGTACTTTGGTCTTCAGTAGCTGCGACCATACCTGTACCATCAGCTGTGTTGAGATAAAAGATCAGGCCGCCTTCATACATATTGCCATAAAGTTGTTCTAAGGTTACACCTCCATCGTACAAGGCTTTTGGAGACACACCGTTGTCTAATAATGCCTGGATTTGGGATGTGTCTATCTGTTCACAGGTTGCACCTAAATAACCTGTGGGACAATCACAGGCACATGTTTCTTTATTTAGGGTCCCACTGTTGCATTCAATGGTTGGGCAGCTCTCATCTTTTTTACAGGATTCTGTTAGCAATCCTATTGTGAGCAAGCTAAATACTAGTAGTAGTAAATTGATTCTTTTCACCTTTTGTGGTCTTTAGATTTATGTTTACTCTATTTGGGATTTTCAACATGCTCCCTGTTAAATCAAAATAATAAATTTCTTTTAATATTCAAAAACCTCCAGGAATTTTATCAAACTACAAGCGTTCGGCAGTACGAACATTATTGGGGTGTTTTTGCTTGTGTAGAACGCTCTTTGATATCGAGCATGCTTAGCGGCAGCTGGCATGATCTGATATCTTTTGTTACACACTGGCTTTTTCTTTTTTCAATTAGTTTCTACTGTAAATTTCACTTTAGTATTTAATGCTCTAAAAACTTTCAAAATTGTTTCAAATCTGGCGTTTGTAAAACTATTTTCAATTTTTGAAATTTGAGCTTTCTTTACTCCAATGCTTTTAGAATCTCAAAAGTTACACTATTGATGTTTCTATTTTTTTGCTCCATTATTGAGATATGGACAGAGAGGCATGATTTAAAAAAAAGCCATATTGATTGTGATTCAATATGGCTTAAATTAGCAAGCGCTTGTTGGCTTTGCTTACAGAATTATTTCTTTATCAGTTTTACTGATTTTGTACCTATAACAGAATTGAATTTTACAAAATAAATACCATTTGTTAATCCAACCGCATTAATTGATGCTGTCTCTGAATTTGGAGTTAGAGTAATTACTAGTTGTCCTTGAATATCAAATACTTGAATTAAGTCAATATTTTGCATGCTTTTTATATTCCAAACATTATTGGTTGGATTAGGGAAAACATTAAACTCAGCACGATCAAATTCATCTATTCCTACGGTTTCTCCCTTATAGAAATACAGATTATCTACATAAATAGCAGTTGTTGAACCATTACCTCCGTCAAACTTAAATTGAACAGCATTGGTAAGGTCACCCGTGATACCTGCAACAGGGATTTCTATACTTTGCCATGCGCC
>JABDKX010000059.1 GCA_013001975.1 Saprospiraceae bacterium
ACGGTATACTTTTTGGCAAATTCAACGGCCAAGGGTAAGCCCACATAACCTAATCCAATAATTGCAATTGTGTCTTTTGTATTCATTATCAATTTAGTACGGATTTTAAAATATATTTCAAATCTAAATAAAAACTCCAATTCATGACGTAGTTTTTATTTATTTCGACCTTGTCAGGCCATATTTTCGTTCTATTGTAAAGTTCTTGGTTATCCTGTAATGCTAATAATTCATCTTCATTTTTATATTTTATAGTTGCAGGACCTGTAATACCTGGTTTCACTTTTAATATCAAACGATCTTCGCCTTCAAGTTCATCTGCAAAACCTTTAACATCTGGTCTTGGACCAACAAAGCTCATATCACCTTTTATGACATTAAATAATTGTGGTAGTTCGTCTAACTTGCTTCCTCTTAAAAAAGCGCCCAAGGAAGTTGCACTCAGCTCAACTTTATCTAGAGCATGATCCCTACCTTTTAAAGTACGAATCTTATACATATAAAATGGTTTGGCATGTTGACCAATTCTAATTTGCTTAAATAATCCATTAGATTTTGTATCGATTGTTGCTAAAATAAATAGAATAATAATGGGTAATATTAATAACGGTAGCAATGCAATACCAAGAACGAGATCGAACAAGCGTTTGGTGAGTAACTGCGATTTTGAGATCAAAATAGTTGGTTTAGGACCTTAGTCCGATGATTTTCTTTATACGATTCAAAATTGAAGGTCCTCTGCCATCTTCATGATACGCATTTCCGTAGGTTCCGTAGCCATAGCCGTAACCATAACCGTAACCATAGCCATAACCATAGCCATAATTATGATTGGTTTTATGCTTATAGAAGTTCAAAACATAACTTATATTGGTCACCTCTCCGGCTCGATATTTCGCATTGATCAATTGCAACATGCCTTTCTTAGTATAATCTAATCGAATCATAAAAATGGTAGCATCGGCATATTGAGATAATTCCATGGCATCTGTTACTAATCCCAGAGGAGGTGTATCTAAAATAATGATATCATAGGTCGTTCTTAAAAACCCAATAAGTTCTTTTAAGCGATCTCCCATCAATAATTCTGATGGATTTGGTGGAATTGGCCCGGAAGGCACAACAGATAAATTTTCTATATGCGTTTTAAAAATGACATCATCAAGTTTTTCATCATCGATCAAATAATTCACAATTCCTTTATCATTGGTAATTTCAAAATCTCCAAATATTTTCGGTTTACGTAAATCTAATCCCAGTAGAATCGTTTTTTTACCAGATAAGGCATATACAGTCGCTATATTAATGGAACAAAATGTTTTACCTTCTCCACTTACAGAAGAGGTGATCATCAAAGTTCGGCCGCCTTCAATTTCCTGCTTTTTATAAATAAACTGTAAACTTGAACGAATGGCCCGAAAGGATTCTGACACTGCCGATTTTGGTTTCTCAAATACCACGAGGTTATTTCGATATTTATATTTTCCAATAAGACCTAAAATGGGAATCTTCGATAATTGCACCACCTCATCTGAACCATGAATGGTATTATCAACCAAAAACAGGACAAAGATCATAAACATGGGCAATAAAAATCCAACCATCAAGGCCATCATATAATTCAAGGCTTTATTAGGTCCAATTGGTGCGTTCCCAATATCCTTGGCAGCATCAATAACTGAAATATCAGAAATATTTGCGGCTTTAACTATAGCCGCTTCACTGCGTTTTGCCATATAAACGTTATAGGACTCCTGACTAATGCTTAACTTTCTCTGGATCTTTAAATACTGTTGCTGATCAGCAGGTAAAACACTAAGTTTTGCTTCAAAATTTGCCGCATTTCTATTGATGGTGTTAATATTGATCCCAATCGTAGCTTTGGTAGCATCAATTGTTTCCAGCAATACATTTTTTTCAGAATCAATTTGCCTATCCAGATCTTTAAACAAAATATTTCCCTCTTTGGCAGTATATTCAAGATTCTGTCGTTCAATGGACAAATTGGTTATTTTTCCAACGCTAGACAGGATATTTGGTTCTTCAATACCAACCGAGGTTGGGGCTGCAATTTTTGAATAGTCTGTTTTTGTTTTTAAGTAATTTTCAAGTGAATTCAGGTAATCCAACTTTGCTTTTTCCTTTTGTCGTTCCTGCTCTAATTGGCGCAATTGATTCGAAATTAAGCTTATTTCCTCATCAACATTAAAGACCTTATTCTTTCTTCTAAAATCGTTCATTTCATCGGTAACATCTGTCAAATTCGCGTTAACCGCTGCCAAACTGCTATCAATAAATTTAATGGTATTAGTAGCATATTGGTTTTTTAAACGTAATTCTGTTTGACTCAGAATTTCGGTTGTCGTGTTCAAATAGTCAACGATCTTTGCCTTATTTACCCCCGTGAGATTCATGATTAAGACAGAGGAGGAAGCTGCCGAAAATGTTCCGATCTTAATCTGATTCTTATAGGAATTAACAATATTATCAAAATTTGAAAAATACAAAAAGTACTCTGCTCCAGGAATTATCTTAACTTTTGGTCTTACAGTGAGTGTGCCATTTAAAAAAGGCAATTCAATCTTATCTCCTACCGTGAATTGCTTGGTGAAAGGCCCTGAAGGGATTTCTACAACGCCTTTAGATTTATCGCCATAAAACTGCACAGCTCCTCTAGATTGATTAAACTCTGTAAATACCTCAAATTGGTTATTTTCGAGAAATCGAATTCCGATATATTTTGCTAATGCCTGCCCCTTGGTTTTATCAATCTGAAATCGGAAAGGTGCCTTTTTATAGATATCAATTTTACGATATTCTCCTTCTGCCATATAGCGCATATAAAATTGAAGAGAATCTACAACCAACTCGTTATGGCTACGCGTTTTTACTGTTGTTAAGATCTTCCCTACCTTTCCAGAAACACCACCCCAGTTAAATGAAATACTGGTATTTGCAGTAAAAAACGGATTTTGATCATTTTCAACCGATATCAGGGTGTCCAAGCGATATACATTTTGTTTTCTAACATTGATCAAATAAGCAATGATCAAAGCAAATCCTATGCAGAGCAGGATCAGTTTCCATAAATTTAGGGCTTTGAACAAATACCCTCTAAAATCAAAACTTACTCGTCCTGATTCAATACCTTCCATATTATCGTGACCGCTATTCTCCATGCTTATAGTCTAGTAAATAATAAAATTGAAGTCGTCACTAAGGATAAGACCGTGGCGATACTGCTTAAATTGGCCATGAGGGTACTTCCTGTACCTAATGCTTTTTGCTTAAGTGGCTTCACATAGATCATGTCATTAGGCTGAATATAATAATAAGGCGATTGCATGACCTTAGCATCGGTTAGATCTAAATGATGGATTTTCTGCCCCTGTGGATATTGTCTGATGATCAAGACATCATATAAATCGGCATAGTCTGTAACATCACCTACATTTGCTAAAGCTTCAAAAATATTAACCCGTTCTTGAAAAAGCACGCGTGTTCCTGGGCCTCCAACTTCCCCAGTAGCTGTATATTTCAAACCTGCTAATTTCACCGTAACAAAAATATTAGCCGTTTCTTTGAACTGTTCTTCCAATAATTTTTCTTCAATCATCGCCTGAATCTCTTCCGTAGTATATCCCAAAACATTCATCAATCCTAATGTAGGAATACGAATATTGCCATGCAGATCTACTGTAAAGCCATCAAAATAAGCACGTTCAGAACTACTGGCATTTAAATTTCCCTCGCCAACTGGGTTCAGTATTTGAACATTAGCCTGATCTAAAGATTTAACTTGAATACTTAATATATCATGGATCTGAACACGATAAGGCTTTTGTTTTTCAAGTAACAATTGTGTTGTATCTAAGGCAGTTTCCATATTTTGCATGTAAACAGTGTCTTTATGTGAAATACACGATGTAGATAAGACACCAAATACGATTGCAATAACAAGAAGATTTCCCTTCATAAAGAGGCGTTTTGATTCTTCACAAATATAGACTTTCAACAGGAATAATAAAACTTATAACTTAATTTTTGAGGAATTATACGTTATTTGCAAAAAAGAAGTTTTGAACTACCTAACCGTCGAAAATAT
>JABDKX010000073.1 GCA_013001975.1 Saprospiraceae bacterium
ATATCTTTCTGTACTGCCTGGATTTCCAACAACGAATACAGGTGTGCCTTCTTCAATGCCATCAATATTAAATTCATAATAATTAGCAGAAGTATTTAAAGGTTCACCATTTTCATCATAAGCTCTCCAAAAAGTAAAATCTAAATTATATCTTGGATAAGTAAAGTTATCTGGATCACCGCCATAGAAACCCAAATCATTTTCTGGAATTAATACCAATCTGATATCTGAAAACTTTTTATAACCGTAAATAGAATATTTGCCACCAGAGTAGAAAGAGACCACTTGTAATCGCAAATGCATCCAATCTTTTCTATTTTGATAATCAGCTTTAATATCTTCGATTGCTTGAGCTTCAATGGCAGCTCTTTCTGTATCATTTTCCGCTGACATAGATTCGGCCTTCACTATATCAGTAATGTCATCCACTCGAATCAATTGTTCAACAAATAAATCATCAACACGTCTTTCATCAGCTAGTGCTTCAGCATAAAAACCATTGTTATCAAAATTTTCTCCCTCGTTTTGAACAGAAATAGCAACGTCTCTACTACAATGATGATTCGTCATAATAAGACCATTTGGTGAGACAAAGGATGCCGAACACCATGATGCAAATCTTAACGAAGATTTTCTAACATCATCAAACCAAGCCTGATCAGCGTCTATTCCGTATGCTTCTTTAAACCAATCAATAGGTGGATTTTCAAATGTCCACATCCTACCGAAATCAAATGGGCTGGCTTCTTTCTCTTGAGCGATAAAATCACTACTTTGAAATAAAAACAGGATGAAACAAATTAGTTTTATATTCTTCATGTTAATTTATAGATCAAATAATAAATTTAGCACAAAGTTAAAAATTGATGGGAATTTATAATATTAAATTATGTGCTACTTCCGACTCAAACGTATGATTATTGATTTTTAGTTTTTAATTTCATAAAAATAAGCCCAATAATTACCGCTCCAACCATTAAAAAGATCAAATTTAAGGAAGATTTTGATTTTAGAGGAATCGGATTATCGTTACCCATAAAAATAAGCCCTCCCCAATAATAAGGGTCGACAGTAAATGCTTTTGCACTATTAAGATAATCGATTTTTGCTGCTCTCAATGCTTGAGATTTTCTTTTTCCTTCAGCAAGATATTCATAGAATCTTGACAATATTTCAGAAGTCGATTTTTCATCTATGCTCCATAAAGACATGACGACACTTGGACAACCTGCATATGTAAACGCATATGATAATGAAATCACACCTTCACCACTATTGCTTTTTCCTTGCCCAGTGTTGCATGCAGAAAGAACAGCTAAGTCGGCATTAATTTTATTTCCATAAATCTCATAAGCATGCAAGTAACCATCATCAATACTATCTTTAGCTAGAATTAATCTTGAAAATAATGGACTGTCATTATCAATTTCACCATGCGTTCCTAAATGTAAAATTTTGCAATTTCCAATAGCATCTTCAAAGACTGATTCTGTAGCATTTATGCCTTGATAAGCTTCTGTCTTTCTGAATGTGCTGAGACCAGACAACATCTTAATCATAAATGGCTGCTTTAACAATGATAAATATAGGGAGTCTTCACTTGGAATTAAATCTGTTGATTGGTAATACTGTTTCATTTCATCTGTGAAACCTGGCGTTAAAGAAATAATTTGACTTTTGGCTTTGTTGCTGATTTTATTTTGATTGCCGAGTAACATGGCGGAATAAGCATATCTTATATTCGCAGACATTAATAGATATTGATCATTTTCATCTATTAAGGTTTCATAATTTATTTTAAATAATTCACCGTCAGGGATGATTAATAAGTTTTTATCTTTTATCATTTCCGTCTTCGGAATGAGTAAGTGATACAATTTCTTTAATTCGATTTTCCTAAGTTGAGAATCAATGTCAGCATTGACTTGATTTATAATCCATGACAATGAATCTGACGCAACTTCATATATTTCCAATTCGCCAGTATGATCCATAATAATTTGAATGATACTAGAGTCTATAAGCATATACTCTATCATAACCTCATCATCATTTATAACTGATTTTATTTCTTCATTATTAATATCATTAAATCCAAGTTGCTCGTAGAAGAATGATTTATTGATATTATAGACTGAGTCTTTAAATGAATTGTATGACTCTTGTAAGTTTGTCAAATCAATAAAAAGTTGTGTGTTTTCAGATTTCGATTCCAAAATTTGAGCATTTATAAAATCGAGACTGTCAACAAAGTAATTATACCTTAAACATATAGGATCATCTTTTTCATTATTTGTAATAAGTGTGGAATTGGTCATTACCTTCAATAAAATAGATTTATATCTTTCTGTATATTTTAAAATCGTTTGATCCAATACTTCAGTTCTAGGATATTTTTTCAAAATTTTAATTGCTGTACTGTAAGCTACTTTTAAAGATTGTCCATTTTCTTGAATGCTTGTTTGACTTCTATATTGAGTGATAAATTTTGCATAGTATTTTTCAAAATCACTCATCAATGAAATAAGTTCATCCTTGACATTAAGATTATCATCAGATTTTAAGTCAAGAATTTTAAGCAATCTTGTAATGGCATCAATACATTCTTTTGTTACTATTAAATTTTCAAAATTGAAATCAGAATTATCGCCAGATGACATTTCACCCAATTGATACATGATCGTTTTTTCAGCCGATTGGTAATCGTTTTTTGATAAAAATATATCGGATAATACCAGGTTGCTCGATAAGGTATTACCATGAATCGGCCCAACAATGGAATCATTTATATTAACAGCTTCCTTTGCCATTGCAATGGCATAATCCCACTTTTTAAGTTCTCTACAAGCATTGGCAATGTGTTCCATTGAAGCCACATTCATCTTGGAATAATATTCTCCGACTTTTTTATAATATTTATGTGCCTCAAGTGCTTTTTGATATGCATTCGCATAATCACCTTCAGCAAATAGAATAGAACTGACTTGTACATTTAAAAAGGCTATCCCTCCCTGATCTTCAGGGGCTTTATCATTTTGAATTTTTATAGCTTTCTCAACACAATACTTTGCCTTTTCAGTTTGCCCCATGATATTATAAGCAGTGCCCATTTGACTTAAAGTTAGTATCATTCTGATATTATCTTTACCATAATCTAACTCACTCAGCTTTAAGCTTTTTTCAAGATATTCCAGTGACATTGCTCTTTCTCCCATAACAAGATAGAGATATCCTAAATTCGATATGGCTATAGACAAATATCTTCCTTGGCCCGTTTTTAAATAATCTTCATAAAGCACTTTTTCACATTGCCTTCTGTGGTGCATTGCTTTTTTATAGTTACCCAAATTTTGATAGGGCGTTGCTATATCGTTATGAGCAATTCCAATATTGGGATGATTAGGAGGATTATTCAGTTGTTGGACTAACAAGAATTTTTCAAGGTAAGGTATTGAAGCTTTGTATTGACCAGTATATTGATAATAAGAACCCATAGTTTGATAGATATTGGTCAATTTAACACTGGTAGAATCGTAGAAAGCAGTTAACAAATCATAGGCTTCTTCTGCTATTGGAAATCCAATTTTATATTCTCTTTTTATAAGATAAATCCAAGCTAAATTTGTTAATACAGATCCTTTGAAAGCGACTGTATCATTTTTTGGATCGATTAATTTAATGGCAACATTATACATTTCTACTGCCTTGTCTAATTGATTTGCTTGATTATATATTCGTCCGATATCACGATAAAGTTTTGCTAAAGGCAAAGATCCATCTTCATAATAAGCAACACCCATTTCTAATACCTCTTTCATTTCCTCAAGTGCTTCTTGAGGTGTTTTTATGGAAGAGTAAATTGTAGCGCGCGTTCGTCTGATTTGGATTAATGAATCTTGAAATTTTTGAACTTTATAATATTCAATACCTTGGTTGGCAATTAGCAGAGCAGAATCTCTTTGATTATTGTTATAGAGATCTACAGCGATATTTAAAAAATCACTTTTCAGTTGCGCATTGAGACAGAGTATGCAAAATAAGTTAAGGAATAATAATATCGCATGTTTCATTAAGGGTTAGTTTGTAAGAAAGTTATTTAATTGATCATATAAATCTGGTTTTGAGTTTTTAATTTTTTCTAATTCAATTTTAGCTTCGGTTACTTTGTTGCTTTTGATCAAAATATCAATAGTATATAATATTTTCTTTTCTTGAAATTTGCTATCAGAATCAAGTTTTGTGAGTAATGCTTCGGCCTCTTCTAAATTACCATTATTAAGTAGCGCCATTGATCTGTAATAAACAATGGTATCGTTTGTATTTTCAGGATCTAGCAATGTCCATTTGTTATAAGCTTTCAGAAAATCATCAGATTTATAATCTACCATGGCATCATAGAATTCATAATGCTTTGTAGAACTCATTGGTGTTGGCAATCCTGGATCTTGGTAAATTATATCACTCAAAGCAAGGGTTGATTTTTCTTTAAGTCCATCTTGAAAACCAAACCAACCAACAGCAATAAGTAATAAAACGGCTGCAGCATATTTTAAATAGTGAAATCTGCTCTTGATCGATATTATTTTTGCCTCAGTGTTTGATTGATCAGTTTTATAGGCTTGATCCATTTTAAAAATGGCATTAAACTTCGACTTCAATTCATGTGTTTC
>JABDKX010000096.1 GCA_013001975.1 Saprospiraceae bacterium
TTCATGAATCTTATAAATTAAATTATGTGCCAAAATAACAAAAGTGTTGATTAGATGTGGTATTGGTTTATTATTCTTTATTTTTCTTGCTCGCCGCAAGGGCATTCATATTTTTGTCTTGACACAAAAAACGAATCAATTCCGATAGTTATCGGAAGTCAAGGCTGTACCTATTTCTTAACGCTAAATTTAGAAGAAAAACCTAAACAAGCGCAAACTCGCTTCGCTCAAACATGCCATTGTTTTTAACGGCTTTTCTTCTAAATTTAACTAAAATAACTAATGCCAAATTAAATTACCCCTTTTGCTCAATTTATGAGTTGATAAAGAAGCAGAGCCTGTCAAATTTGAGTGGGTGGCGGTCTCCGTCGGTCATAACCTTTGGTGACGACCGAAGCGGCATAGTGTATAGCCTTTAATTTGACTTGTCTTTTGGTTACTTTTTGACTAAGAAAAAGTAACAAATAAAAAATAAATAAAAAACTGTAAGTGTAAAACCAAGCTCAATATTTATAATCAATTTAAGAATAATGGTAGGCCGCCGTGAAGTTCCGATTGCTATCGGAATGACCTCTTGTAGAAATTCACAAAAATCTATTCAACACATCTAACATCTCCAGACCACTCAAAAAAGCATTATACTGAAACAAAATCTCATAGTTAGGATCCAATACAACGAAAGTTGGATAACTAACTTCACCATCTACCATTCCTATTTCAATTGCTAATTTATGAATGCCGGATGATCTGCCACTTGGTTGATATTTGTACGTTTGGTTATTAAACTCAATATCATCTTTGCTTTCTCCATTAAAGGAAATGAAGTAAAAGTTTTCATTTAATGTATTGATGACAGCTTGATTCTTGAAGGTTGTTTGCGCCATGTTTTTGCAATACTTGCACCAATCTGTATGTATGAAAATAGCGATAGGTTTGGGCTCTTCAATTAATAAACTATCAAGGTCTTTGAATTGGGTTATTCTGAGTGGTTCAGTATTTTGAGTATCAATTTTCGAAGAAGAACAATTTTGAAAAAGCAAAAGTGAGCACGTCAATAATATATAAATCCGAACGCCCATTTTATTTAATCGAATACCTTAATCCTAGGAAAGCCCGCACACCTTGATTAGGCGCATAAACATAAGCCGCATCAAAAGATAATGCATTGGGATTGGTTTCTGTTGGAATGATATTTCCTTCAGCATTATACTCTACCCCTCTGTCAAATGGATCAAAAGCACGAGCGATAATTGGTTCCGTTTGATTCTTCCATGGCGTCCAATTGAGTAGATTTTTTACACCGCCATAAATCTCAATATCATTCATACCTTTATATGTCAACTGAATATTTTGAATACTCCACCAAGGGGATTCTTCTGGCCGCTTATCTAATTCACCGAGAAGTGGCAATACCATCGGACCATATACATTCCCTGTATAATCTATACTAAAATTATTATTTGGCAACCTATAGGAAACTGACCATGTACCCGCAAACCGTTCAGTGAGCGTTTGGCGTTTGGTCACACCCTCTTCCCTTTTGGAAACATCCATCAACGTACCACCCAACAAAAAGGAAAAACCATTGGCTAAGGTTAAATCTGCATTTATACTCAAGCCTTTTGTAACTGCCGATCCATTCAGGTTTTTATAAATGATTTGATTGGCATTGGATTCATAATCAGGGAAAATGACATTTGTAAAATAAGTATACCAACCAGACATTTCGATGCTTCCTGATGAACCGTTATCGAAGTAAATCTTTTTGATATAGTTGGCATTCAAATTATATGATTGTTCGGGATTCAAATCTTCAGCAACAACGACATCTCTAGCTCCTGTTAAAGCAGCATGTTCTTCTGTAAATAAATTAACGACGCGGAAACCTGTGCCCATATTTAAACGGAAAATATCATTTCTTGACAGTGACCACTTGTATGCGAGCCTTGGTGTAAAAATATGTCCGTGGGCATCATTGTAATCATATCGTAATCCAAGCAACATTTTGTGCGATGCATCAAATGTTATTTCATCTTGAACAAAAATACCAGGCAACCATATTTCATCTGGATTATTATTAGGGTCATTTATCTCTCCTCCCGTAGCTGGCGTGTTATCATCATAATAGGTGTAACGCAATGCAGAACCAAAAAGCAAGTCATGATCACCAATTGACTTATCCCAAGTTAATTGCCCGAATCCAATTTTTTGATCTGCGATGTAAGGCACATCACCATAAACAGAGTTTTGTTCATGGCTATTGAATGAAAATGAAAACAACACGTCTTCTTCGATCGGCAATTCGTATTGTCCTAAAAATTCCCATCGTTTAGTTGTGATGGCTTCACCATATATTTCATCACCACCTCTATAGGCATTTGTCCAATCCAATTCACCGCCCCACCTATCTTCCCAATAATATCTCGTTGCCAATGTAAACAGTCTGTTGTCTTTACGTTCAATATTCCATTTTTGAAATATGGATAGTCTTTTTTGAATAGTTAGGTCAGTAAAGTTGTCATCGTTATTATCAATGACATTATCGAAATTGAAATAATTAACGCCTGTTAATACTGATACATGCTCATTGAGTTTAAATTTGAGTCCAATATCTGTATTCAATTCACCCCAACTTGAAGCCATTACATCTGCTGTTAATAGCGGCGCTTTGATTGGATTCTTCGTTATGATATTTATCAAGCCGCCAATGGCTTCGCTGCCATATAATGAAGACGCAGGCCCTTTGACAATTTCCATCCTTTCAATAAGAGAATTTGGAATGCCTGATAAACCATATACAGTAGCTAAGCTGCTTACGATGGGCATTCCATCAATAAGCACCATCGTGTACGGTCCCTCTAATCCATTGATATGAATATCACCAGTGTTACAAACTTGGCAATTGAGTTGTGGACGGACGCCATTTACATTTTGAAGCGCTTCATACACATTAGGTGTGGGGTTCTTTTTGAAAAAAGCCGGATTATAAACTTCGACAGGTACTGGACTTTCCAAGCGATTAACTTCTTTCATTGTACCCGTAACTACAATTTCATCCATGGTAAGCGCATCTTCCATCAAGGTAAAATCTAGCAATCGATTTTCGTCTTTTTGAATATTAATGCGCTTGGTCAATGTTTGATAACCAAGAAAAGATATGGATAATTTATATTGCCCAGGATCAACTTCTAATGAATAGATGCCTTCATCATTACTCATGGTACCAATGATAGAACCTACAATCGAAATATTGGCAAAGCCAAGCGGCTCACCTTCGGTTGTTGTTATTGTTCCAGAAACAGATGCCTTTTGCCCATTAATCGCTGTTGAAATGCAAAAAATGATGAAAAAAGCGGTTTTTTGAAGGTATTTATTCACTTAAGACGGTTTGAATATATATTTAGAGTACTCAAAATTAAAAAGTTAGACTATACTAACAAATTTTATAACGCATTTTTATTTACTTTTGTTTCAAATTCTCACTATGCCTACTTCCGTAAAGGAAAACTACCTCAAAGCACTTTACTTTCTTCAGGAAAAAGGTCAAAATATCAATGTAACAGAATTGAGTAAAAAGTTGGGTGTGAGCAAACCTACAGTAAGTAATATGCTCAAAAGTTTAGAGGATCAGGAGTGGGTCATTTATAGAAAATATAAGCCTATTGAATTTACGGAAAAGGGTAAAAAGCAAGCGGCTCTTATTATACGAAAGCACCGTTTAGCAGAAGTCTTTTTACATAAAGTAATGAAATTCGGATGGGAGGAAGTGCACGATATTGCAGAACAAATTGAACATATCAAGTCCCCCATTTTATTTCAACGTATGGATGAAATGTTGGATTTTCCGAAAACGGATCCACATGGTTCTCCAATACCAAATAAAAACGGAAATATCGAATCACATCATTATCTTTTATTATCTCAATTCCAAGCTGGGACTAAGGTAAAATTGTGCGCGTTAGAAAACAGTACAAACAAACTTTTAGTTTACCTCAATGAGAAAAACATTAAACTTGGGACAGAAATTGAAATCCTAAGCATAGAGCCATTTGATCAAAGTGTTGTTATTAAATACGATGACCATGATGCATTAATGATCAGTCAAAAAGTAGCTGATTGCTTATTGGTCAAAGAAATATAAATCACAATTAAAAAGAATCGTCCGTGTTAAATAGAAAAGTTATAGCTCAAAATATTACCAACCTGACCGACGCAAGATATTTTGCGGCTTGGGGCGTTGATTACCTTGGTTTCAACATGATGCCTGATTCAGAATATACATTACCATTAGATAAAATTAAAGAAATCAAAGAATGGGTTGAAGGACCAAAATGTTTGATTGAAACAAACGCACTCGACTTCAACGAAGTGGCTGATGGACATATCTTAAGTAATATCTACAGTTCAATACCATTAAGCAAGGAAGCTTTTTACCGTATTAATCTGGAAGAAATTAAGAAAGGATTACCATCTGGTAAATATATTCTTGATTTAGAGTCAGAAAACCAATTAGATGTCTTGGCTAAAATAGACAGTACATTAACACAAGGTATAGAGCTGTATTTGAATATTGCAGATATTCCAGTCAGCTTATTTCCTAAGTTTCTCGATTTTAACTTGGTCATTCAGGGAGGTGATGAAGAAAAAGTAGGCGTAAAAAGCTATGATGAGTTGGATGAATTGTATGAATTGCTCATTTAGGACCTGTCAGGTCCTACAACCTGACAGGTTGCTGAAATAAAAATTTGCTGTCTGTTTTATTTCCTTAGTTTCTTATGATAAGACAGGAAATGAAGAAAAAGTAAAATCAATGAACTGTCAGAAAA
>JABDKX010000100.1 GCA_013001975.1 Saprospiraceae bacterium
GAAGAAAATAAGCATGAAGCCAAAAGGATAATCGATAAAGTTATTCTAGCTGCGACCGCACGTCACGCTGCAAGAAAAGCACGAGAGTTGGTTCAAAGAAAAAATGTACTGACAGGAAGTGGGCTGCCAGGAAAACTTTCAGATTGTAGTTCTAAGGATCCAGCCGAATCTGAAATATTTCTTGTTGAGGGAGATTCTGCCGGTGGAACAGCCAAGCAAGGAAGAGACAGACACTTTCAGGCAATTCTACCTTTGAGAGGTAAAATCTTGAATGTCGAAAAAGCATTGGAACATAAGATCTACGAAAACGAAGAGATTAAAAACATGTTTACTGCCTTGGGTGTTCGAATCGAGGAGCAAGATGGAAAACGTGTTTTAAATACAGAAAAATTAAGGTATCATAAAATAGTCATTATGTGTGATGCCGATGTTGATGGTAGTCACATTGCAACTTTAATATTAACATTCTTCTTTAGGTATATGAGAGAGCTGGTCGATAATGGCAACATATATATCGCAGCACCTCCTTTATACCAAGTTAAAAAAGGCAAGCAGTCTGAATATGCTTGGAATGAAGAAGAAAGAAAAGCATTGGTTGATAAGTTTTCTACTTCAGAAGACGATAAGTCTGTTAAAATTCAAAGATATAAGGGTCTAGGTGAAATGAATGCTGATCAATTATGGGAAACAACAATGAATCCTGCAGCTAGAATTTTGCACCAAGTTCAAATAACAGATGCTTTAGAAGCAGACCAAACATTCTCTATGTTAATGGGCGATGAAGTGCCACCTCGAAGAGCATTCATTGAAGAAAATGCGAAGTACGCAAATATTGACGTTTAATAAACAAATTAAAAACTTTACTGTTCTTATAAAAAAACAATATGATAGATACACAACAAACAGTGAAATATAAAGTAAAAGACATCTCTCTTGCCCATTGGGGAAGAAAAGAAATAACACTTGCTGAAGCCGAAATGCCAGGTTTAATGAGTTTGAGAACAGAATACGGAAGTTCTAAGCCATTAGCAGGAGCGCGCATTGCAGGTTGCTTGCATATGACAATTCAAACTGCAGTACTTATCGAAACATTGGTTGAGTTAGGAGCAGATGTCACTTGGAGTTCTTGTAATATTTTCAGCACACAAGATCACGCTGCTGCTGCGATTGCTGCTGCAGGTGTTCCAGTTTTTGCTTGGAAAGGTATGAATGAAGGAGAATTTGATTGGTGTATCGAACAAACATTGCATGCTTTCAAAGATGGTCAGCCTCTTAATATGATTTTAGATGATGGTGGCGATTTGACTAATATGGTTTTAGATAAATTTCCAGAATTAGTTCCAGGTATAAAAGGATTAAGTGAAGAAACAACAACTGGCGTTCACAGATTGGTAGAAAGACAAGAAAAAGGAACATTACCAATGCCTGCTATAAATATCAATGATTCTGTAACGAAATCGAAATTTGATAATAAATACGGTTGTAAAGAATCTTGTGTTGATGCAATTAGAAGGGCAACCGATATTATGATTGCTGGAAAAGTTGCAGTCGTTGCTGGATACGGTGATGTTGGAAAAGGATCTGCGGCTTCTCTAAAAGGAGCTGGTGCAAGGGTTATTATTACAGAGATCGACCCAATATGCGCTTTGCAAGCAGCTATGGATGGTTTTGAAGTTAAGAAAATGAGTGATGCTGTCGAAGAAGCAGATATTATTGTTACTGCAACTGGTAATAAAGATATAATTGATGCGGATCATTTTAAGAAAATGAAAGACAAAGCTATTGTTTGTAACATTGGACATTTCGATAATGAAATTAACATGGCATGGTTAAATGAAAACTATGGTGAAACAAAAGACCAGATCAAGCCACAAGTTGACATGTATACTTTAGGAGGAAAAGATATTATCGTTCTTGCTGAAGGAAGATTGGTTAACTTAGGCTGTGCTACAGGTCACCCTTCATTCGTTATGTCAAATTCGTTTACAAACCAAACATTGGCTCAGTTGGAACTTTGGAACAACAGTGACAAATATGAAAACAAAGTTTACATGTTGCCTAAGCATCTTGATGAGAAGGTTGCCAGATTACACCTAGCTAAGATCGGTGTTGTTTTAGAAGAATTAACTGACGAGCAATCTGATTATATTGGCATCAAAAAAGAAGGTCCTTATAAACCAGAATACTACAGATACTAAACGTATTTTAAAATAATATAAAAGCCCGCAATTTTTGTGGGCTTTTTTTATAAATGGTATATAAATAAGTTTAGTTCAAAAGTATTATTTTTGCTATCCCGAAGAACAGCATACTGACATTAGAAAAATCTGAATCAATCCTAGCTTTTTAACATTTACAAATATTCATTTTGTGAGTGTCTGTCTATTTTTTAAAATTTTAAATTCAAAATATTAGTAAAATGAAAAAACATTTTAATCTATTTGTTCTTGCTATTAGTGCAGCATTATTCTTTACAGCTTGTGAAGAGGATCTTGGAGGAGGCGGCGGAATAATTATTCCTGATACGATTTCATTCAACCTTTCAAGTGAAGCTGACTTTGTTTCATCAGACGCAACAGTTAATGCTGGAGAAACATTCAGCGTAAGGTTGATAGGAGAGAAAGGAGAAGATGATCTTCAAGCAATTACAGTTGCAGAAAATGGTGCAAATATTCCAGTTTCACAATTTACAGTAGATGGCAATGCTGAATCAGCGAATCCATTTCTATTATTTGGTAATGATTTAGCCAGCTTTACAAAAGATGTTACAATTACCTCACCATCCTCTTCAGGATTGTATACTTATTCTTTTACCCTTAGTGATTTGGCAGGAAATACAGAAGTTCGTTCGGTAAATATTACAGTAGCGGCAACACCTCCTTCCATTACCTACATGGGCAGTGGTATGATTATGGCAGAACTTGGCAACCTTGTTTCTGTTCCAATCATGGCTGAAGCAGGTACTAATCTGATGAGTGAAATTGGTGTTTATCAGAATGGAATAGCTATAGAAGCCGAAAACTTGTTTTATGGTGAATTATCAAACCAATTTCCTACAAATCCTGCTTTGATTCCAGATAATGATATGGAAACGCTTGATAGAACTATTTTTATCAGAGCAACTCTTCCTGGTATGAATGTCTACACAATAATTATTACTGATGAGGGTGGAGAAACAGCTTCTCTTGAAGTTGAAATTAATGGAGGAAACATGGTAACAATGATCGAAGGTGCGTTGTTAAACAGTGATGGTCCCTCAGGACAAGGAGGATTGGACTTAGATAACGGTATGTCAGTAGGCAGTTCAAATGCGGATGCGGAAATTAAAGATGAAGGCATCGATACTGACGAACCAAATGATGTAAACTGGTTAAGAAGAATTTCAGGTGCTAATGGTTCAGAAATGAGACAGTTGATTCCTAATGAAAATGGATTATCTGAAAATTTTGCTTTTGAAAATATTCAAGTTTCAGAACAGATTGCTGCAATTTGGGATAATGGAATTGTGTTTACAGAAATGAATTCTGATGGTGAGCTTATAACTTCAGTTGTCGTTGTAGGAGATATTTTTGTTGTTTCCAGAGATGGTAAGATGTATTTAATTTCTATTAAAGAAGTGAATGAAACACCAGATAATAATTCAGATAATTATGTCATAGACATAAAATTCTAAATGAAGTATCTAAAATGTCAGGTCAATTGGCCTGACATTTTAGTTATATGCTTTATTAAAAGCTTTATTAACCTTTTCAGCAAGTTTGACTTGATTTTCTAAGTCAATATTTTTCTTCCCCAAAAAGATATCCCATAATTTTTTTATTCCCAATCCAAAGCTGCTTGGAAATGGAGAAGCGACTCTTTTAAAATTATCATCAATGACAATCCATTGACCATCATGATTGCCCTTTGCCAACAAAAGGAAATTACCATCACTTGGTAAGTCGGATATTGTTGAATCTGCTAAAATGACTTCGTTTGTTGACCCTTCTAAAAATGATTTGAAGTGTTGGTTTTCGATAAATGCTAATTTAGAAAATGTATAATTTTCATTAAAAGCTTTAATTACGTTAGACTTATATAACGCTCGTTCCTTGGTATGATTCTCTAATTTCTGCTTAACATTAGTCTTATCTTTTTCGCTTATCTGAGGATTATCTAGTATTTTTTGATAGGCTTGAGCTTTGTTTTTTTGCATATCTAACCGGATTAGGAGAAAACCGTTTTCAAGTTTATCAAGAGCCTGTTTAGACGTAAGTCTTTGCGCTTGAGAATTGGGCATAAAAATTAGAGCTATAAAAAAAAGAGATAGAACTTTTAGCACACATTTCATTTATAATAGAATTTAATAGCTAAGGTAAAAAAATGTGCGTAGTTACGACTAAACAGATGACTCATTGGAGACATATAAACTATGAAAAATCTAAACAAAGAATTATTGATTGCATCTTTCATCCAATTCTTCTTTTTTAAGGAAAGTTTAAAAATTCAAATCAGTTAAATCACAGCTTAAATATTATTTTTGCAACGCTTATTAAACATAAATAATCAAAATATGCAAGCATCAGTAGATATTGAAGCACTTAATCAACAAATTCAAATAGACAGCGCTTTTTTAGATAAGATAAATGAAGCGACATCTAAAGTCATTGTCGGTCAGGAGTATATGATTCAACGACTTCTTTTAGGATTATTGGCAAATGGTCATGTATTACTCGAAGGATTACCAGGATTGGCAAAAACATTGTCAATTAAAACACTTTCCAATGCTGTGGATGCTAAATTCAGCAGAATTCAATTTACGCCTGATTTATTACCTGCGGATATTTTGGGCACTATGATATACAACCCAAGTAAAAATGACTTTACAGTTAGAAAAGGTCCCATTTTTGCAAATTTCATTTTAGCGGATGAGATTAACAGAGCACCAGCCAAAGTGCAATCAGCATTATTGGAGTCAATGCAAGAAAAACAAGTGACTATTGGAAAAGAGACTTTTAAATTAGAAGCACCATTTTTAGTATTAGCCACTCAAAACCCAATTGAACAAGAAGGTACCTATCCTCTACCAGAAGCGCAAGTTGATAGGTTTATGTTGAAAGTAAAAATTGATTATCCAAATAAAGAAGAGGAAAGACAAATTATTAAGCGTGTAATAAGTGGAGAAACGGCGCAAGTTGTAGAACCGGTAGTTAAACCTGATGTGATTCTAAAGGCACGTCAATTGGTTAAGAAAATATATATGGATGAGAAAATCGAAAACTATATCCTGGATATCGTGTTTGCCACAAGAGACCCTAAATCCAGTGGGTTATCTGACTTAAGGCCATTAATTAATTATGGTGGATCACCTAGAGCCAGCATTAACTTAGCGATAGCATCAAAAGCACAAGCATTTTTAAATAGAAGAGGTTTTGTTATTCCTGATGATGTTAGAAATGTTGCTATGGATATCTTAAGACATAGAATAGGATTGACCTATGAGGCAGAAGCTGAAAACATCACTCAAGAAAATATAATTGAGAAGATTATCAACACAATTGAAGTTCCTTAATTAAGCATAATGGATGCTTCAGAAATATTAAAGAAGATTCGAAAAATAGAGATCAAAACAAAAGGTCTCAGCAAACATATTTTTTCAGGAGAGTATCACAGTGCTTTCAAGGGTAGGGGTATGTCTTTTTCTGAAGTGCGAGATTATCAATATGGAGATGATGTCAGAAATATTGATTGGAACGTAACTGCACGTACTGGTGATCCACATATCAAAGTTTTTGAAGAAGACCGCGAGTTGACGGTTATGCTCCTCGTCGACATCAGCAAGTCTTCATATTTTGGTACTGTTAATCAATTTAAAAGTGAGTTAACCGCAGAAATAAGTGCAGTCATTGCGTTTTCAGCCATCACAAATAATGACAAAGTGGGCGCGATTCTTTATACAGATAAAGTTGAAAAGTATATTCCACCAAAGAAAGGAAAATCTCATATTTTGAGAATCATTAGAGAGATTATTTACTTGGAACCTGAATCTAACGGTACGAACATAGATGAAGCATTAATCTATCTAAATAATATTCAAAAAAAGAGAGCCATCGTATTTGTTTTGTCTGATTTTATGTGCCAAGGATACGAATCAGCACTCTCAATAGCGTCGAAGCGTCATGATATTATTGGGTTGCATATTTTTGATAAAATTGAAAAGCACTTGCCCAACATTGGCATAATTAATACGATTGATTCTGAAAGCGGTCAAGCTGTTATTTTAGATACCAGTTCTAAAAAGGTAAGGGAGAAATATAATAATTGGTTTGAAAATAATTATGAATATTTCAAGTCTGTTTTTAATAGGTACAGATCAGATAATATTAGTATCAGTACTGAAAGTGATTATGTAAAATTATTGTTACAATTTTTTAAAAGAAGATCTTCTTAATGAAGTACTACTTTGCAATACTTTCTATTATTTTTTATTGTTCACTACTCAGTGCACAACAAGTCACACATGGCTTAACGGTTTCGGAGCGTGAGATTACGATTGGTGATGAAATCGAAATGGTTTATTCGATTGAGTGCTTAAACCCAAATGTTGTAAAAAAATTCGATTATCGGCCATTAGATAGTTTGATGTCGCAAGTCAAAGACCCTCAATATGACAGTTTAGAATACTATGCTGAAGTAGATTGGAATGGGAAGTTTGAAAATGGAGAAAGTAAGCAAATCGAGTTAACAGAGAGTGATTTTGTAAAACAAGGAAATAAGTATTTTTATAAAGACACGTCAGTTATAAATATATGGGATATCGGTGTGTATCAGTTATCATTGCCTAAGCTTTATGTGGATTCCTCCCGTATTGGAAGAGTCTATAATCTTCAAACGCCCCTAGTGGCAGTAATGGTTCCGGAAGATGTTGTAAACCCAGATACAACTTCAGTTATAATGCCTATTGCAGATATTATAACAGAGTCAAAAAACTTTACTGATTATTTATGGATTTTATATTTATTGGTGGGCTTATTAATTATAGGACTTGGTTGGTATATTTATAAAAAGCGAAAAACGGAAGAAGAAATTGTTTTACCTGATCCCGTTAAATTGCCAGCTTATTACATAGCAAACAAGCAATTATCAAAATTAAGATCTGATGCCTTATGGAAAGCTGGAAAAGTCAAAGAACATCAGTCTCAGCTAACCCACATCATTAGAGAATATCTTGAGAACCGGTTTGGAATTAATGCATTAGAATCAACAACGGAACAAATCGTAAAAGCTTTAAAAGATCACAACTTTAGCAAAGAGCATGAAGGTGATTTAAGGCAGATTTTACAAATTGCAGATATGGTAAAGTTTGCAAAAGCAAAACCACCAATTGACATCAACGAGCAATTTTTGGATAAAGCAGTAGACTTTGTTAAGCAAACTAAGATTCAAATTACACAGGAAGAAGAAAATACTATTCTTGAAAAGAAAAAGGCTTATGAATCATTGTTGGCGAAAATAAAGAAGAAAGCCATGTTTTTATTTACACTTCCAATTGGGGATTTTGAATTTCAACATCCATGGTTTTTATTGTTGTTATTGCTGTTGCCATTAATGTGGTATTTAAAGTTTAGAAAAAAATCAATTAAATCTTCAACAGTAGCCTTTCCACATGTGGGTTCCATCGATAATCTGTCCAGTATTAAAACAAGGTTGATTCAGTTTTTACCTTACATGAGATATTTGGGAATGGCGGCTTTGATAATTGCGCTGGCACGACCACGACTTGTTTTAAAAGAAGAAGAAATCAAAGCTGAAGGAATTGATATCATTTTAGTAATGGATCTTTCAAGCAGTATGTTGGCAAGGGACTTTAATCCTGACAGACTAACAGTAAGTAAGGAAATGGCAAAGCAATTTATTGACAAAAGACCCTACGATAGAATAGGCTTAGTTGTTTTTGCAGGAGAAAGTTTTACTCAAAGCCCATTAACTACAGACCATAGAATTGTAAAGGAGTTTTTAACATCTTTAGAATCAGGAATGCTCGAAGACGGAACAGCCATTGGAATGGGCTTGGCATCTGCCGCTAATAGGTTGAAAACGAGCGAATCGGAAAGTAAGGTCGTAATTTTGTTGACGGATGGTGTTAATAATGCAGGTTATATTAAACCGATGACGGCAGCTGAAATTGCGAAAGAAATTGATGTAAAAGTCTATACGATTGGTGTAGGTTCAATGGGAGAAGCCATTTCGCCGATCAGCCGAAGAAGTGATGGCAGATACGTTTTTGGTGTTTCCAGAGTTGAAATTGATGAAGAGTTGTTGACAGAAATATCTAAATTGACTGGAGGGCAATATTTTAGAGCTACAAATGAAGCGGGACTTGAACAAATCTATGCTGAAATTGATCGGTTAGAAAAAACAGAAATTGAAGTTTCTGTTTTCAAAAGGTATTCTGAGGAATTTAGAAAGTTTCTTTTAATCGGTTTGCTGTTTATTGCCTTGGAATGGTTATTGACTCAAACTTTTTTAAGAACACTGCCTTAATGTATGTTTATAAATATAAAAGTCTTCCTTTTCTTTTTTCTTTCTTTTTATTTTGCCTAATTTCTAGTTCTGTTTCCTCTCAATATACAATAGACTACAACCAAAGCGTTAGAAACATTTACAAAAACATTATAGACTTAAAGTTATCGCAAGTTCCAAATGAAATAAATGAATTGAGAATTAAGCAGCCCTATAATCTTGCTGTACTCCACCTGGAAAACTACCATGACTTTTTTAATTTATTTATAAATGAAGATGAGAAAGCATTTAAAAGACTCGTAAAAAATAAAAACAAGCGACTAAAATTAATTGACAAACACCTCCTTGATAATAATCCTTTTAAAAGATTTTTAAAGGCGGAAATTAATTTACAATGGGCATTAGCCAGATCAAAATTTGGACAATTATTTCGAGCCAGTGGTGAAATTTATACTGCATATAATTTACTGGAGGAGAATCAGAATTTGTTTCCTGATTTTATTTATAATAAGAAAAGTTTAAGTATTCTGCATTCCTTAGTTGAAACCATTACGCTTCCTGGAATAATGAAAAGACTTTTTGGATTGTCAGGTTCTATAAGTTTGGCAAAAGAGGAAATAAATGAAGTCATCGAATTTAGTAAGCGTGAGCCTTTCATTTTTAAAGAAGAAGCTGACGCCATAAAAATATTCGTTCTATTTTATCAGGCTAATGAAAAAGCGGAGGCTTGGGCATATGCGCAAAATTGCAGTTTAAATGCAGACGAAAGTTTATTGGCTGTTTTTCTTATTTCTAAAATTGCGCAAAGGATTGGAGAAAATGATGTTGCTATAAAAATGTTGGAAAACAGACCGCGAGGCAATGAATATTCTTCTTTTCAATATTTAGAATATCAATTGGGTCTATCTAAATTAAGAAAGCTCGATCCAAGGGCTGTAGACCATATCGATTTCTATTTAAAGAATTTTAATGGTCGGCATTTTATAAAAGAAGCTTATCAAAAAATGGCTTGGTCAAAATTGATATTTGAAGATAGTCCTGAGTTATATCAAAAATTTATTTCAAAGGTTGAATCGTTTGGTGATAATTTGGTTGACGATGACAAACAAGCCATGGCAGAGAGTAAAAGAGGGCAAGCTCCTGATAGGGATTTGCTTAGTGTAAGATTACTATTTGATGGCGGCTATTATGAACATGCTTTAGAGTTGGCCGAAAAAATTAAAGGTAATTATGGCGAAGAGCATGCTTTTCATTTAGAATACAAATATAGAGTTGGAAGAATATTACAGCAATTAGGCAAAAGTGAAGAAGCAATTAATGCGTTTAAATATGTTTTAGCAAAAGGAGGAAATGATGATGCTTATTTTGCTTGTGCTGCATCATTACAAATTGGATTAATTTATGAAGGCATTGGAGGATATAAAAATGCGGAATTGTATTTTCAAAAATGTCTTGATCTAACGCCAACTGACTATAAAAGAAGTTTACATCAAAAAGCAAAATCCGGAATGAAGCGGATTGAGTTAAATTGATAAGCCCTTGAACGTTTCCAACGACTTATCATTAACACCCTTAATATTGAGAATTTAGTTAATTCGAGCTCAATATAAGAGTTTGTAAAATGGCCTCCATTTAACCATGAAGATTTAGATTATTTTTATAATAAAGTGACAAGTAATTGACTATATTTTCGTGGTTTTTTGGTGGTGGAATGCTGTTTTTTGAATTTATAGTATAAAAAAAGCCTTGAGCTAACACTTAACTCAAGGCTGTACTATTAATTCACTTTCATTAAAATAAAATAATAGAAGTGTTACATTGTTTGTAAGTTATGTAACAAAATAATTGTCAATTACCTCTAGCATTTCAAGAATTATACCACTTCAAAATTTAAAATGACAACTGGTTTGCTTTTTGCATAATAAGGTTGATGGACTAGAATTGGAAAATTAAGTTTGATATTGCGTTAAAATTTGCCTAATTCCAACGGAATCAAGCATTTAATACGTATTCATTGTGAGTTAACCTTAATTTATTTAATTTTAGTTAAACGCTTTTTCCTAGCACCAACTATGATAATTAGGCAATCATATCTATTACCTTTATTCATATTATACTATGGCCTCATATGTATACCGACTACTTCATATACACAGAATAATTGTCCTTTTATTTCTCCAATTGACGGTGCTCCCTGTATAAATTGTGCACCAACCAATTGGGACAATATTTTAACAGCGGATTTAGTAGATGGTAATAGTTGGGCTGCGTGTGCTATTTTTGGCGGCGGTACTTCACCTTCTGGTGGTACGAGTGCATTGCTTTATGGAACAGGCAATAATTCTGAAGCGATTGTTACTTTGATTGGTGGCTTGATTCCAGGTAATGTATACAATATTGGTTTTTACTGGACAGAAGCCTATATTCAATGTGGCTTGCTTTCTTACGGAGGAGGAGATTTGAATATTATTATTGACGGAGAAACATATGCTTTTTCAGGAGCTGATGATTGGGAAATTGCACAATTGTGTTTTACAGCGACAGATATTATTGCGGAAATAGAACTTACAATAGAAACAAATGATCCAGGCGTTATATTAGTCGATTCTGGAATTTGTGAAGAATTAGAGACTTGTTGTGATCTTGAAGTTGACGTTAACAGTGATACGGAAATATGTCCAGGCGATATTTTTGTTTTTGACGGAGAATATGATTACGATCAAGGTGCTGTAACAATCGAATGGATCTGTTCCCCTGATGATGGATTAGATTATCTTGATGATCGATACATTTTAAATCCTACCTTTCAAGTTCCAAGTGGAGAATTTGATGGAGAAACTTTTCATTTTACTTTAGTTGTAAATGATGTAGTTTGTGAAAGAGAAGATGACTTTTACTTGACGGTAACGCCTAGTATTATTCCTGAGTTTGAATTTACTTTATGTGAAGTATTTGAAGATTTTGAATTACCCACTTCTTCAATAGATCCTTTTACCGGTGAATGGGAAGGTAATTTTGAGTTTGAGAATTTAGGGGGTACTTATCAGGAATATATTTTTACTCTTGATGAAAATCAAGACAATTGCGTAGAGTCACATGTTTATGAATTTTATATTGAAGAAGCAGAGCCAGTAACCTTTGATTTGCCTGAAACATATTGTGGGCTTGATCCTGTAACATACTTTTTTGATTTCAAATCAATTGAAGGTGTAGAGGGTGTTTGGGATATTGATGAAGTTTCGCCAGACAGACTGACCCCAGATTTTTACACATATACTTTTGTACCAGATCCTCTTTTTCATTGTGCATATGATTTTGTTTACGATTTTGAAATTAGGCAACCTGATTCATTGACATTCAACATTCCAAATATATTTTGCATTTTACAGGAAAATTATGTTTTACCAACGGTTTCCTTAGAAGGTATTCAAGGAGATTGGGATGTTCCTGTTTTAGATGTGTCAACAATTGGGACAGGTTTTGAAGCAACCTTTACACCAGAAGAAATTGAGGATTGCTATTATGAATATACACATACATACGATGTAACCAGTAATATTGTAAATACTTTTGACCTACCAGTATCTATTTGTAGTAATGAAGATGAGTATATATTTCCTATTTATTCTAATGAAGGATATGAAGGCACTTGGTCACCAAATGCAGTAGGCTTTGATACTGTATTTACCGATCGGATAATATCTACTTGGACACCGCTTCCAGGTCAGTCTGATTGTTTAATACCATCATCAGAGTCAGTTGCATTAGAATTAGCGCCTCAGCTTTTCTTTAATTTAAATGACACGATTTGCGTAGGATCGACCTCTATAACATTACCTAAAAGCGACCAATTAGGATTGACGAATGGCGAATGGTCTGTTCCTGTAATAGACCCTAACGTTTTGCCTGTAGGTGTTTATTCAAACATTTTTACACCAGATAGTGTATTCTGTTATCAAGCATATGAATATCTTTTTGAAGTCGTTTCACCAGTTGAACCAATTTTTAATTTGGTAACAGGATTTTGTCCTTCTCAAGATGCAATCGTTCTTCCAAATATCTCCGAAGATGGTATTAGTGGCACTTGGTCAGAACCAATAATAGATCCGTCAATTCCAAATATCACTTTTATAGAATCTGTGTTTACACCAAATGCTGGTCAAGCGCAATGTTTATTGCCTTATACAGAAACATTTACTATTGATCTTTTAATTGATCCTGTATTTGATACAGACAGTATTTATTGTTCATCATCTTTACCGATAACATTACCAACAATATCATCGAATGGCGTCTTAGGGACTTGGGCAACTCCAATATTGACAGGTGAGGATATTTTGATCCAAAATATATTTACTCCTGATGACTTAAGTTGTTATAATCCAATAAATCAAAATTTTCACCTTATTCAGATTGGTTTGGTTGAAGGAGTCTCTTCAGATCCTACAGATTGTGGATATTCTGATGGTTTTATTGAGATGTTGAGTAATGGACAAAATTTTGAATATTCGATTGACAACGGGATTACCTGGACAGACAATCCAGAATTTAATGGACTTGCCTCTCAAGATTATAATATTGATGTCAGATCAGTAGACTTATTAAGTTGTACGCGTCAATTTACATTTGCCTTGAGTGATCCAGATCAAATAAATATTTTGATGCTGACTACTGAAGATGTGAGTAATTGTGTTAATGATGACGGTACGATGGAGTGCACGGTAGATTTGTTGAATGCAGAGTTTAGTATTGACGATGGACTTAACTGGCAATCAAGTAATTTATTTGAAAACCTGTCGCCTGGTAATTATACAGTTTATGCTAGAAATGCTTTTGGAAATGCTTGTCAGGATACAGCCCAATTTGAAATTCTAGACTTTTTAGATACTGAAATAATTGATGTCATTATAACCGATGTTACGGAATGTACCATAGATAATGGTTCAATTGAAATTGAGGCAACAGGAAATTCGCTGGAGTATAATTTGGGTATAAATGATATTTGGTCTGATGAAAATATTTTCACTGATCTACCTGAAGGTAATTACATGGTTTATTGCAGATCAAGTTTAGCTCATAATTGTATTGACAGTTTTGAAATAGATATAAATGCCCCTGATTTTCCAATACTAAATGACGTATTAATTTCCAATCCACTTGATTGTGATGCCTCTGATGGATCAATATTAATCAATGCAAGTGGCATTAATTTGGAGTTTTCAATTGACGGTGGCCAAACTTGGCAAATCAGCAGTCTTTTTGAAAACCTGAAAGATGGAGATTATGATATTGTTGTTCGAGCCTCAGGAACAACGACTTGTATTATCGAAGATATTGCTCAGTTGGAAGATCCTGAAGCTCCTGAAATTGCAAATGTTATACTTACCAATCCGACACAATGCTTTTCTGATAGTGGTCAATTAATTATAGAAGCTAACAGCATTTATAATCTAGAATATTCAATTGATAATGGTAATATATGGTCTACAGATAACGAGTTTGATGGATTAGAAGAAGGAATTTTCGATATTGTTGTCAGACCTATTGCCCATCCTAATTGTGCAGTGTCTTCAGTTGGGGAGTTGATAACAGAAGATCAGAGTATTGAAATTATAAATGAAATAGTTTTGCCACCTTTTGACTGTGTTAGTGATGATGGTTCATTTGAAATTGAGGTTGATATTTTGAATGTTGAATATAGTATTGACAACGGAGCTAATTGGCAATCAAGTAACACATTTATAAATTTAATAGAAGGAGAATATACAGTGCTGATAAGAAAAATAAATTCTCCAGCATGTACAAATGAAACGGCGTTTGAAATTAAAAACCCGCCTTGTCCGTGTGGAGATTTAGATGTAGCAGTTTTTATTAATCATATTGATTGTGATGATCCAAACTCTGGAATTTTGGAAATATTAGATATTGAAGGTCAATACACTGATGAAGATATTACGATAACTTGGTCCAATGGTGTTGATGGGTTCTTGAATGACATACTTCCAACAGGAAACTACTCTTTTGAAATACAATACGATAAAAATTGTATTTGGGAAGAATCCTTTTTTATTGAGGATTTTGATCCTATCAATTTTGGGTTATTATCTTTTGATAAAACATGTAAAGATGAAGGTCAAATTGAAGTTGTCGATTTCTTTGGTGGAAGCGGTGTTTTAAACTTCTCACTAAATGGTAATGATTTTCAAAGTGAATCTGTTTTTTATAATGTAAGTCCTGAGGAGTATTCTGTTTTTGTTATGGATCAAACAGGTTGTTTTGAAACTGAAATCATTACTTTAAATACGAATTTGGATCTTGATGTTGCTTTAGATGGCATAGATCCTATTTTTATAAATCAATCAACCTTTCTTAATCCGTTAATCAACCAATCTACAATAGATAGTTTTGAATGGTTTCCAAATACAGGTATTTTAAATCCAGATCAACTTGTAGCTGAAGTGGCCCCAAGGGAAACAACGACTTATGAGTTAACAGTTTATTTTGGAGATTGCATAGAGATTCGAACAATTGTGGTTGAGGTTACCGATAATCGCGTAATTTATGTTGCGGACATCTTTAATCCAAACGATTTTACAAATAATACATTTTTGTTACAAGGACCTGAAGACCTTGAAGTCACAGTGCATAACTTTGCAATTTTTGATCGATGGGGGAATAGAATTTTCAATCAAGAAAATGTTCCTTTAAATGACAAGGCTTTTGGATGGGATGGGACATACAATGGAAAATTTCTTAATCCTGGTGTTTTCACATATATGATAAGTTATACGTTGCGAGGAGAACCATTTACAGATGCAGGCACCATTACTTTGGTTAATTAAAACAATAAGGTAATTTGATATTAATGTCCTGACTTATTCGCACTTCAATTCAGATTAATTATTTTTGGATCATGAGTGAAAAGAAACTATTTCTACTGGATGGTCATGCTTTGGTTTATCGAGCACATTATGCATTTATAAACAGGCCATTAATTAATTCAAAAGGGATTAACACATCTGCGATTACAGGTTTTGTAAGGTTTTTGTGGGATGTTCTTCGTAATCAGAATCCGACACATATTGCGGTTGCTTTTGATCCAAAAGGTCCTACATTTAGACATGAGAAATTTGAACCTTATAAGGCAAACAGAGATGCTCAGCCAGAGGACATTTCTATTGCAATGCCTTATATTGAAAAAATAGTAGAAGCATTTAATATTCCAATAATGTGTATTCCAAATTATGAGGCAGATGATGCAATTGGAACAATATCTAAGCAAGCAGAAAAGGAAGGATTTAAAGTTTACATGGTGACGCCTGATAAAGATTATGCACAACTGGTTTCTGATAATATATTTATGTATAAGCCTTCCAGATCTGGAAATGGCGTAGAGATTTTAGGTGTGCCTGAAATTCTTGAAAAATGGGATATTGAAAGAGTAGAACAAGTCATTGATGTGTTAGGCTTGCAAGGAGATAGTGTTGATAATATTCCAGGCATCCCTGGTATTGGCGCAAAAACAGCTGTTAAACTATTGAAGCTGTATGATTCAGTTGAAGGTATTATTGAAAATGTAGAATCACTAAAAGGAAAGCAAAAAGAAAATGTTATTAATTTTCAAGAGCAAGGTAAATTGTCAAAGTGGTTAGCCACTATTAAGCTTGATGTGCCTATTCAGTTTGATGCTGATAAATACATTACTGAAGATTTCGATCGTGAAAAACTTTCTGCCATATTCAAGGAGTTAGAATTTAGGTCTCTGGCTGATAGCATCTTAGGAAAAACTGAACCTACTCAAGGAAATTTGTTTGGAGAATCAAGTGATGGTAAAACTGCGGCCAAAAAACAACCTGCAAAAGCTTATTCTGTTTCAGATCATAATATTTCTAATACACCACACGAATATCACTTTGTCAATACTGAAGAGGACATGCTTAAGTTGGCTAAAGATTTAAGCAAGCAAAAAATAATAAGTTTTGATACAGAGACAACTGGTATTGATGCAAATATTGCAGAATTGGTTGGTTTGGCATTTTCTTATGAAGCCCACAAAGGATATTATGTCCCGATTCCAGAAGATAAAGTAGAAGCTAAAAAACGTGTTGAAATATTTAAGTCCGTTCTTGAGGATGAAAGTATTCCAAAGATTGGACAAAATATTAAGTACGATATTCTAATGATGAAATGGGCAGGTGTAGAAGTGAAGGGTACACTTTTTGACACAATGATTGCTCATTATTTATTAGAACCAGACTTAAGACATAAGTTAGATTTTATTTCCTCTGCATTATTGAATTATAAGATGGTGCCAATAGAAGCACTGATAGGTAAAAGAGGAAAGAATCAGTTGAGTATGCGGGACTTGGATCCTGAGAAAATATCTGATTATGCTGCGGAAGATGCAGATATAACACTTCAGGTCAAAACGATATTAGAGGAGGATTTGAAGAAACAAGATTTGATGGATTTATATTTAAACGTCGAACAACCATTAATTAACGTATTGGCAGAGGTTGAATATAACGGTGTCAAAGTGGATGGTGATTTTTTAAATAACTATTCAAAAGATTTGGCGCTTAGGATTCAAGAAGAAGAGCGTGGAATTTATAAAATGGCTGGTGTTAATTTTAATATTGCCAGCCCTAAACAAGTAGGAGAAGTATTATTCGACAAATTAAAAATTCCTTACCGTTGGCGTAAAACCAGCTCAGGACAATATTCTACAGATGTTGAAAAGCTGCAAGAGCTTTCTGCTGATAACGAAATAGTTAAAAGGATTCTAACTTTCAGAATGTACTCTAAATTGAAATCAACGTATGTTGATGCACTTCCATTGATGATAAATCCAAGAACAGGAAGAGTACACAGTAATTTTAATCAAGCTAGAGCGGCAACGGGAAGGCTGAGTTCTGAAAATCCAAACTTGCAAAACATTCCAATCAAGCATGAAGCAGGTAGGGAAGTAAGAAAAGCATTTGTTCCTAGAGATAAAGATCACATTTTGTTGGCAGCAGATTATTCTCAAATTGAATTGAGATTAATAGCAGAAATATCGAAAGATACTTTTATGCTTGATGCCTTTAATAAAGGTCTTGACTTTCATAAAGCGACAGCTGCAAAGGTGTATGATGTTCCTTTTGATGAAGTGACAGCCGAGCAACGTAGAAATGCAAAGACCGTAAACTTCTCTATTATTTATGGAGCAGGCGCAACAAACTTAAGTAAACAATTAGGTATAAAAAGATCGGAAGCAAAGACCTTAATTGAGAATTACTTTCTTCAATTACAAGGATTGAAAAACTACATGCAAGAAACAGTAGAATTTGCAAGGGAACATGGCTATGTCAAAACATTGGCAGGTAGAAAAAGAATTCTTAGGGATATTAATTCCAGAAATGGCCTTGCCAGAAGCAATGCTGAAAGAATGGCTATCAATACGCCAATACAAGGATCAGCTGCTGACATGATTAAGATTGCGATGATTAATGTGCATAATGAAATGAAGAAAGGTAAGTATAAGTCAAAAATGATTCTTCAAGTTCATGATGAATTGGTATTTGATATTTACAAACCAGAACTGGATGAAATGAGTGAATTGATTGTTACAAACATGAGTAATGCATTGCCTCAATTATCTGTCCCTATTCTAGTTGAACCTGGAACGGGAAATAATTGGTTAGAAGCGCATTAATTGTAATATTCGTTAAACTATACTAAAACCCTTTCTTAATTCTGGATATCTAAAACCTGAAACTAAAGTGGCTTTTAAAAAACTCAAATTCTATTTCGATAAAGCATTGCTTGAAAAATTGGCAGTCAAATTAGAGGGTGAATTAGACAATTTTGAGACACAAAGATTTATTTCTGAAACGAATCCTAAACTGAAGGATTTAGAATTAAAAGATAGAGTTAAAGTAATTGGTCAGGCACTGTATAATTTTATTCCCGGAAATTTTAAAACCAAAACTAAGGTTTTAAATAACATATTAGGAGAAGAAAATCCTGGAGAGTATGGAACATTTATGGAGTACTTTTGGGTGTGGCCAATCTCATCGGTCATTGAACAATATGGATTGGAACATAAAAACGATTCGCTTAAGTTAATCTATGAAATTACTAAACGATCTACAGGAGAATTTGCGATCAGACAGTTTATAAGAGATGATCCTGATGGACTCTTAAAATTGATGGGCAAATGGTCGAAAGATAAAAATCACCATGTTCGCAGATTATCATCTGAAGGATTAAGACCAAGATTGCCATGGGCGAAAAAGTTAAGTGTCTTTTCCGAAAACCAATCTCAAGTCATAAAAATATTAGAAAACTTAAAAGATGATTCTTCACGTTATGTTCAAACATCAGTAGCTAATCATTTAGGGGATTTGTTGAAAGAAGATTACAATATGACTATGGGAATCATATTGGAATGGGCCAAGAGCCCTTCCGAAAATACTAAGTGGATATTAAGACATGCCATGAGAAATTTACGTAAAAAAGGTGATGAAAAAGCAATTGCTCTGACCCAAAAATTAAAAGCTTGTTAGTAAACACCAGGAATAAGCCTTGATGTTCTTTTGTAGTATTCTTGAAAATCTGTATTATCCTTATACTTTGTCATCCATTTTTCTTCTAAAGGAGGAATGCCGCTGAATTTTATAAGTAAAAATGAAATCCATAGTGGACTGATTAACGCAATGGCAATGTATGTTAAAGATGAATAGGGAATACTGGCTACAAAGATGCCAAGCCAAAATAGAATTTCTCCTAGATAATTGGGGTGCCTTATTTTTTGCCACAGACCGGTCGATATAAAATCATTCGGGTTGTTTAATTTGAACGTAAACTTTTGATGGTCAGCAACAGATTCAATTAAAAAGCCTATTATGGAGATCATAATTCCTATCACAATCAGTTCAGATATTTTATCATTGTTATTTTGCGAAATGATAAATTGAGATAATAAGATTATAAATACACTGACTCCTTGAACAAGCCAAAATCCTAAAAATGATTTAAAGGAAGTTCTGATTTCATCAAATCGATCATCTCTACCTGTTACTTGAATACGTTTGAATAAGTAATAGCCAAGCCTGATTGCCCAAATGAAGATTAATGCGTAAATGATTGTATCGGTCACGTTTCTTGATGATAATTGAAAAAATATCCAAGATGATAATGCAATGAATGTTATTGAATAACTGGCATCAGTCAGCTTATCTGTTTGGTATTTATAAGCGACAAGAAACATCACCAAATTAATACCTAGCGAGACAATGAAAAGAAATAATAAGTTTTGATACATAAAATTCAAACAGTTTCTTTTTTATATTGTTTTTTCAAAATATGCTATAATTGGTTCCCGGCCCAACTCCAAACTTTTCTATTAATTTGTGTTTCACTAATTCTTTGAGTATTCGTTTAACAGTTGGATTTGGAATGTCTAGTCTTTTTGATATTTGTCCGGACTTGCATCCTGGATTGGTTTCTATAAACAGCAGAATGCTTTTTTCTCTTGGCGATAATTTGGCTACAGTTCCTTTACTTTCTAGTTTTTTGAGAAGTTGATTCTGGATGTTTTGTAGGGCATCAAAAAAGAAATTAATCCAAGTCGTGATATTTTCATTTGGTCTCATTGCTTGACATTTCCTTAGTTCTCTATAGTATTCTGTTTTTCTATTTTCAATTTCGTTTTCGAAACTTACATATTGGACCCATTTGTATCCATGTTTTAGCATTAATAGAGTAGACAACAATCTACTTAATCTTCCATTTCCATCTTGAAATGGATGGATACTCAAAAATTCATACGTGAATAATGCGCTTTTTACCAATGGATGTGTCGAACTATCATTTTGATACCATTCTATTAGTGACCTCATTGCATCTTCAGTTTGATATCCTGGCGGAGTTGTTTCAAAGATTATTTGAGTTGTCCCATCTGGAAGTGTTGCCTCGACATTATTACTGTGTTGTTTGTAGTCTCCTTTGTGCCATTGATCTTTTTCACTAAACCTTAGTAAACTATTATGTAGTCCTTTTATGACGTTTTCAGTAATTTGAATTTCTGTGTACGATTTTGTTATTGTATCTAATACTTCGAAATAACCGGCCACTTCCTGAGAGTCTCTGTCTTCGAGTTTTTCTATTTCTAATTCTGTAAGAAGTACATCAACCTCATCATCAGTCATTTTTGACCCTTCAATTCGAGTTGAAGCTCCTACACTGCGAACTGTTGCAATTGATTTTAGCTGCTTTAGACTTTGACCTTCTCTTTTTTCTATTGAAGACCAAGATGCATCGAATCGATCTATCTTGCTTAAGATCTTGATTAGTCCCCAATCAATTTTGAGCTGTGATGTGTGTACTTTTTCCATTATTCAACAAAAATAGAACATTTTCAGCAATTATGATACGATATGATACGAAAATATACGATACTGATACGAT
>JABDKX010000101.1 GCA_013001975.1 Saprospiraceae bacterium
ATATTGTTGGTACTGGCAATGATGAAAGTGCTAAACTTGATTTACAGTACGATAACGGTCCTTTTGAAAATGCATTGGAATTTGATCACGAAGTTGCAGCTGGCGATAGGTTTACTATTGTATCAGCTGATGAATCTATAGTCCTCTCAGGAATCAGAGATTGTACAAATCATGAAGACCATGTCATCTCAGAAATTTCTTCTAGTAATCCTATTGTTAGTGCAGACAGTAATACAAAGTCAATCGTTTTTAATGTTATTTCATCTACACCATCGACTGACTTGTTGGAATCATTTGAAATAGGCTATACTAAAAATGGCAACGCTGTTGTGTGGGAAGATCCCAAAATAAGAATGAGAGGTACAGCAGACGGTCGTACTAACTAATTATCTTGAAAATAAGATATTCTATCTCTATTTGTTTGATTTTTTGCATTACTAATTTTGGTAAGGCACAGAATCAAACGCTTGCAGATAGCCTAAAGGTTTTAGTATCACAATCGACTACAATTGATTCGGTCTACTTGAAGTTACTTGTTGAAATTTCTTTTAATGAATCTGATCCAGTTGTTAGTGAGGAATATGCAGATAGTTTAATTTCAAAATCCAGGGGGTTTGAAAATACTAATTATCAGTTTAATGGGTACTTGCAAAAAGGTAATGCAAATGTTGAGCAAGGAAATTTGAAAGAAGGCTTAAGTGCTTACTTTAATGCGCTTGAGATTTGTTTAGAATCTAATAATAAAATATTGGAGGGTCAAGTCTATGGTTCAATAGCTGACGTATATTCTATAAGTGAAGATTATGATAATGCGATTAAGTATTATAATAAATCGATAACCACATTAAGAAATACCTCGGATAAAGAATCTTTGTCTTCAGCCATTTTCAATGCAGGCGACACTTACTTTTACCAGGAAAAATATGACAGTGCTTTAATTTATTTTAATGAAGCAGGGGAAATGTTTAATGAAATAAATTTTCAATTAGGAAAAGCCTACAATCTTGGAAATAAAGGAATGGTTTACGCCAAGCAAGGCAAACACAAATTAGCTGAAGAAAATCTGTTAGCTGGCATTCGCATTCTAGAAGAAACAGAAAACTATTATCCTATTTCAGTTTATTTGACATCCATGTCAGATATATACCATGAAAGACATGATCATCCTAAAGCATTAAAGTTTGCGGAAGAGAGTTTGAAAATCGCCTTACAGTATGGATACAAAGATCAAATCAGTGATGCATATTTAAAGCTTTATGAATTCAATAAGCATATTGGCGATCACGAGACAGCGCTTTCAAATTATGTTGAATACGAAACGTATAAAGACAGTATCATCAATATTGAAAGTGTGCGTGATTTGGCTAATCAAGAAGCTGATTTTGAATTGTCACAAAAGCAATTGGAAGTCGATTTACTTGAGCAAGAGAAGAAGACCCAACGTATTACGATTATCGGAACTTTTATAACTTTTGTATTAAGTGGATTGATGGCATTCTTCCTGTACCGAAGAAATCGTTACATCAAAAGAACCAGTGAAATTATTGCTGCTGAAAAAGAAAAATCTGACAAATTACTTCTTAACATATTACCTGAGGAGACTGCAGACGAATTGAAAGAAAAGGGATTTGTTGATGCCCGTAAATATAATTCCGTTACAGTCATTTTTACTGACTTCAAGGATTTTACAAGTTACTCTCAAGATCTTGATCCTTCTGAACTTGTAAAATCTATACATTATTATTTTTCTAAGTTTGATGAAATTATGGATAAACATAATATCGAAAAAATTAAAACAATAGGCGATGCCTACATGTGTGCAGGAGGCTTGCATCAACAAGGAGAGAACCACGCTGAAAATTGTGTACGAGCAGCTCAAGATATTATAAAAGTCATGATTGAAACGCGGGCACATCCACCTGAAGGAATGAATCCATTAAATATTCGAATTGGTATTAATACAGGTCCTGTCGTTGCAGGTGTGGTTGGTACTAAAAAGTTTGCTTATGATATTTGGGGAGACGTTGTTAATGTAGCTTCACGAATGGAATCAAATTCTGAAATGGGAAAAATCAATATTTCAGAATCCACTTACAATTTGGTTAAAGAAAAATTTAACTGCACTTACCGCGGCGAATTTGAAGTTAAAAACAAAGGGAAATTGAAGATGTTTTATGTTGATTAGAATAGAGAAACCCAGGATTCGTGTAATTTATTAGAGCATAATAGTTAATCTCAATATTTAACGAAGTTGCAAACTCCTTACAACATTTTTAGTTCATTTTTTAGAAAGGATAAATGAATGCTTTCAATGAATTGGTTTTCTATTATCATGACAATTATAAAGATCAACACAATTTCATTATTATGCATTTCTTTTTAACATTTATATTAATAATTAATTTGTACGATTACGATTTAACATCCTAAATGTGAATATCAAATAACATGAATACTATTGAAAGACACTGATGTACAAGACAGAATAGAAAAACGCAAATCATCATTCCCTAAAGGGTCATTTTTGTATGCCATTTCAAGATTGCTTGAACGTACAGCTTACTATGGTTTAAGATCAATGTTTGTACTTTATTTAATAAATGGCTTTCTTCAAATGGAGGACTATGAAGCAGTGGGTATATATGGTTGGTTTTCTACTGCAATTGTTTTAAGTGCTGTGGTTGGTGCCATACTTGGAGATTTAATAATAGGAAATAGAATAGCAATAATTGTAGGCATAGCTATGCAAGCAATGGGTGCTTCTTTAATAATATACTTATATTTTCTCTAACGATTTAATTTTTAAATTTTAATTTAGCTATCATGAAATACATCTTCTTAAATGCTTTATTGGTTGCTTTTATATTTCAATCAAATAATAGTACAGCACAAGACAGAATTAGAACAGACGATATCAAGGTAATCCTAGGAGATTGGAAAGGCACACTTACTTATCTAGACTATAGTTCCAATGAGCCATTTTCGATGCCTGCTAATTTGAATATCAAAGGGGGCAAAAAAGAAAACCAACTTGTAATGTATGTCAGTTTTCCAAATGAACCACATGCAAATAATAAGGAGAAAATAAAAGTTTCACGAGATGGCTCAAAATTGAATGGTCACAAGGTGTCTTCTAGGGAAGAATTGAAAAATGGAGATGTCCAAATTACAACTGAACACTCAGGGAAAGACAATAGGAAAAAAGCTTTGATCCGAAACGTATATGTATTTGGTGAAAATAATTTTTCAATGAAGAAGGAAGTGAAATTTATTGATTCAGAAGATTGGATTGTTAGAAATGAATACAAATTTCAAAAATAAAAGACTAATTTTCGTTTATGTCTGATTCTTAATTTGTTGATTTTAAATGTAATAATATTCAAATCAAATCAGTTGTAGTTTAGGTGGTTTACACTTATATTTATAAAGTAGTAAACAACTTCCAAATCAAAATTAAATGAGATGAACAACATAAAGCCATATCTATTTTTAATTTTATTACTATCGTCATGTGAAAAAGAAATGTTGGAATGTCCTCCTAACGCATCTTTAGTAGATGATCAATGCGTGTGCGATCCAGGATTTGGTGGTGATGATTGTACTGAAATTTTACAATCTGTAAATGAATGTAGGCAAAAAGATTCATTATCCCTTGTACAATTGTTTAATGCATCCAACGGAGAAAATTGGAACTATAATAATCCTTATTCGGTAAGACTTAATTGTTGTTATTCAGAAACTATAAATAATGAAGGCACTCCGTGGGATTTTAATCAACCGATATCCACTTATCATGGTGTTACTTTAAATCCAAGTGGATGTGTGAGTAGGATAGAGTTGCCTTTGTTGGATTTGGAGGGCTCACTTCCTGATTTATCATTTGATTCATTACAAGTACTCAATCTTAGAGCTAATAATCTTTTTAGCCTGCCTAGTAGTATTTCTAAATTAGAAAAACTAGAGGTGTTGGACTTGTCAGATAATAATTTTTTAGATGGAAATCTTGATGAATTAGACAGTCTGACAAATCTATATTTTGTTAATCTGGCCTACACTAATATTAGTAGTGATTTCCCCAACCTAAGCAATTTATCACAACTTGAATATTTTAACATTAGCAGGGCAGAAGTAAAAGGTGAAATTATTGGTATAGAAAACTTAAGCAATTTGATATTTTTTAATTGTGCGTTTAATGGTCTTGATTTAAAAGGCAATTTTCCCGATATCTCCAATTTGACTAAACTTGAAGATTTTAATATCAGCAATAATGCTATTGAAGGTTGTATATCTGATATGGATAACACACTTTCAATAAAATACTTTGATTGTAGTCAAAATAATCTGACATGTGAAATTCCAGAACTGAGTCACCTTACTCAACTAGTGACATTCAAATGCTATGCAAATGATCTGATTGGCACTATTCCGGAATTGAAATTTAATAGCAACTTATTCTATTTTCATTGTTGGGCCAACGACCTTGAGGGCGAAATTCCAGAATTAAGTGAAAACAAAAAATTGGGCTTTTTTCATTGTGGATATAACAACTTGACTGGTGAAATTCCAAATCTTGATGAAAATATTTTATTATCAGAATTTTGGTGTTTTGAAAACAAATTGACTGGTTCTATTCCAAACCTCAGTAATTTAGGTCAACTGAGAGATTTCTCTTGTTGTGGTAATTTGTTGGAGGGATCTATTCCTGATTTAGGAAACAATCTGAAGTTGCGAAAATTTCATTGTAGAAACAACAACCTGTCAGGTCCTATTCCAAAATTTGAATCAAATTTATTGCTTGAAAATATTTTGTGTTCTGGTAATAATTTCGATGGAGAAATACCTTCTTTGATTCATTTGACAGATTTAATAAGTTTTGCGGCTGATAATAATAATTTGACAGGTGAGATTCCTGATATAAGTACCTTACCAAAACTATTGAATGTATTTCTTCAAAACAACAACCTGTCAGGTTGTTTTAATGATGAGGGATATTGCCTTCTGGAATTTAAGGAAGAATATACTAATTCGATTAGCTCAGGTTTTAATTTTCACGGTAATCTTCAATTGCCTTGGGAAGGTGATTATGGTAACTATTGTGACAACATAGATCAGATTGGTGCGCCTTGTACTTTAAATGGTGTGATTGGTGCTATAGATGAAAATTGTGATTGCAGTCTGTAAATCACTTATTGTGTTTTTGATTATTTTTAGAAGAAGTTAAAAAATAACATATGAGATTTGAATCGGAACATTTAAGTCAAGCGAAGAACAGAGATGACCTTATCAAAATCGCAGAGGAAAATAACATCCCTATCGATAAGACACTTTATAAACTGAAATACGAAGCAGAGTTAAGAGAATTGCAATCTGAATTTGTTAATCTTCAGAAATGGATTGCAGAAAAGAAAATGCGAGTCGCTATTATATTTGAAGGAAGAGATGCTGCAGGTAAGGGTGGTTCCATAAAGCGATTTAAAGAACATTTAAATCCCCGGACTTCAAGAGTTGTTGCACTGACTAAACCTACAGAAGTTGAAAAGGGTCAGTGGTATTTTAGAAGATATATTAAAGTATTACCCAATCCAGGTGAAATTGTATTTTTTGACAGGAGTTGGTACAATCGAGCAGTCGTAGAACCCGTTATGGACTTTTGTTCTAAAAAGCAGTACGAAAAATTTATGACCCAAGTTCCAGAATTTGAACACTTATTGTACGAAGACAATTTGAAGATTATTAAGTTTTGGTTTTCTATTTCTAAAGAAGAACAAAAAAAGAGATTTGATGCGCGTTTGAGCAATCCTTTAAAACGATGGAAATTCAGTCCAGTAGATATGAAGGGGCAAGAATTTTGGGATGACTACACGCATTATAAGGAACAAATGTTTAGTCGAACACATACCAATTTTAGTCCTTGGATAATTGTAAAGACTAATGACAAAAAAGAAGCGAGACTGGAAAGTATGCGTTACGTTTTATCTCAATTTAATTATAAAGATAAAGGGGTTTCAAAAATTTCTCTTTTACCAGATCCAAATATTATTATGAGGTATCACAGAAGTGTTATTCAAATTGATATTTAAACATCGCAAAAATGCAAGAAGTAAAATATAGTAAAAAAGATTTGGACTTATTAAATTCGAAAATAGGATTACATGTCCTTTTAAAAAATAAAAAGCTCAACGTCAATAAAGTTCTAGATGAAGTCAAATATATAACGGAACTAAAGCAACAACAAGAAGAACTTATAAAGCTCCAGAACTGGGTCATTAAAAAAGATAAGAAAGTTGTCATTCTTTTTGAAGGAAGAGATGCAGCAGGTAAAACAGGAGCGATAAGACGTATAACCGAATATATCAATCCCAGACACTTTAGAACTGTAGCATTAAATATTCCAACGCATGATGAAAGGAAGCAGTGGTTTTTTCAGCGATATATTAATCAGTTACCGAAGCCAGGTGAAATAGTGTTTTTTGATAGGAGTTGGTATAACCGAGCAGTTGTTGAACCAGTTAATGAATTTTGTACGAAAAAAGAATATTCAATTTTTATGTCTCAAGTCAATGAATTTGAGAAGATGCTTATTCAATCAAATACTTATCTTATCAAATTATATTTTTCGATTACTAAAAAAGAACAAGCAAGAAGATTTAAGGAGATAAAAGAAAATCCTCTTAAGCGCTGGAAAATGACAGCGATAGATGAAAGAGCTCAAGAACTATGGGGTGAGTATACTAAATACAAAAAGAAAATGTTTAACACAACGAATACTGAAAATGCACCTTGGATGATAATTGATGCCAATAGAAAATCTTCAGCTCGTTTGAATGCAATTTCTCATATACTTAATGTAATACCTTATAAGTAAGGTTCTTCATCAATAAAAATCAGTAGCTATAATATTCTGACCTGTGACATTATTATAACCATCTACAATAAGTTGGAATGTTACATTCAACTCTTCAATAGATAAAGGTGTATATAGCATCACAAAGCCTTTCCAAGATTTTTGTTCTTCGCCAGGTTCTGTTTGTTCTCCAGTTTCTGTTTCTTGTAATGCCCATGGATGAAAAACAGCCCAACAGGAATCAACAGCTTCTTGACTTCGCGAAGGATCTAAAAATATATGTAAACTGCCATCAGTATGTATATGACCAAATTCCCTGTCTTCTATTGTAGCTTCAGGTTTAGCCATACTGACATCTTCTGTTAAATATAAGCCATCCCAACTGCTGGCAGCGGAAGGCTTTTGCTCAATTCCTGGAATAGAATAAACCCGTCGGTACAATTCTTCATTAACTTCAGGAACTGGATTAACACCGATTTGGAAGTGAGGTACAGTCAGTGTGGTTTCTGGACGCAGACCAGGTCTTTTATATAATTCTACTTTGGATATGCCTTCTGATGGGTTAGTAATGATTTTTTCTTTATCATCATTATTACAAGATAGCATCAGTATGATCAAGATCATTGGTAATATCTTGATACTTCTATATCTTAGTATCTTGGCAAATGAAATATTCAATTTTTAAAATTTTATTTTTTAAAGATAAAATATTCCTCTTGTTTTTTAAATCAGTAAGCATCAAAATCTAAAAATACTTGTATGTTCAAAGACTTAAAAATTGTAGAATTAGCAAGTGTCTTGGCTGGACCTTTGACTGGAACATTTTTATCTGAACTTGGCGCACAAGTCATTAAGATAGAAAATAAACTAACCAATGGGGATGTCACCAGAACTTGGAAACTGCCAAATGAACCTAAAGTAAATGCTGTCTCAGCTTATTACAGTTCAGCAAACTATGGTAAAGAAAGTCTTCTACTTGATTTAACTAATGAGTCTGATTACAATCTTGTTATAAATCACATCAAGGACGCCGATATTGTGATCTCAAACTTTAAGTCCAGTACCACACAAAAATTGAAGTTAACTTATGATTATTTGAGCAAAATAAATGCATCCCTCATTTTTGCTGAACTTACCGGATTCGGAAGAGACGACCCAAGATTAGCCTTTGATGTTGTTTTGCAAGCAGAAACAGGTTTTATGTTTATGAACGGTGAACCCGATCGCATTCCGGTGAAAATGCCCGTTGCTTTGATAGATGTATTAGCTGCACATCATATGAAAGAAGCTATTCTGGTGGCTTTAATTAATAAAATGAAAACAGGTGAAGGAAGGCACATTGAAATCTCCCTTTATGAATGTGCAATGGCTTCCTTAGTTAATCAAGCAACAAATTGGCTAATGCAGGGTCATATTCCACAACGTATGGGAACCAAGCATCCGAACATTGCACCATATGGAGACATGTTTAAAACGAAGGACGATAAGTTCATTGTTTTGGCAATTGGATCCGACAAACAATTTCATGACTTTTCTTCAATTTTAAATTTAGATGCTCATGGATTTGAAACAAATGTTGAGAGGCTGGAAAAAAGAGAATTGCTGAATAGTACTATCAGCGATATCATAAAGGAAAAAGACTTGACTTATTGGACAAAGCAATTAGGGAATCTCCCTTTTGGGATCGTAAAAAATTTGGAAGAAGTTTTTCAAGATCCAAGAGCCAATGAATTGTTACTGAAAGAAACCATTGGAGGTATTGAAACAACTAGAGTCAAAACTGCTCTGATTTAGAAATCATTATTATTCCATCCAAACAGTATCTTTTAACCAAATGGCTGCATCCTTTAGATAAGGAACATATTCACATGGTGTATAATGTCCAAGATCCGGTGCAACAACTAAAGTAACATCACTTCCAGCATTTCTGGTTTCATCCACCCATGTTATTGTTGTCTCAACAGGAAATAATTCATCATTCTCTCCATGAATAACGTATAACGGCACTTGCCAAACAGCAACAGATCCATCTAGTTCATGTACGTCATATGAGCTTGCCATTGGAATAGCTGCTGAGATGGTACTGGATTGAAACTTACTAAATAACCAACTGGCATTACCGCCATTACTATAACCAGTTACAGCAATTTTATTATCATCAATTGGCCAATATTTTCGCATTAAATAAACAAGATCTCCAACCATTTGCTGAGCTCTGTCGTCATACCAAAGTCCCCCTTCAGCCCAAGGACTCATTATAAACGCATTAAGTATTTCTAATCCTGGTTCAGCATAACACTCTGTGTTTTTATGAGCATCAGTTGAGGTCGTTGCACCATGGAATGTCAAAACCAATGGTCTTATTTCTTGAGCACCTCTTTCCGGTGCAATCACTCTGAAATGATACACTACACCATTTAAAATTTCAAGAGAATAATCATGAACACCAGCAGATATATCTAAAGCAGCAAAATCAGCTTCAACATCATCAAAATTTCTAGGACGTGGAGGCTCCATGGGTTCATCTGACGAACATGCATTCATTACAATGATGACACTTAAAATTAGAAAACGAAATATCAATTTTGAATTTATCATAATTACAATTTTCATTATGTAAATATTAATCTAATATACTATAATATTAACTGCGACATCAAGCTTATATCAAGGCTGTTTGTCATAGAAACTTAATTTTGATAAATTTAAATGAATAGTTTTTTTAACTAAATGCGAGTCACAATGAAATTGGACGCCAAGCAATTTGAAAAATGATTCCGTTTTTAAATTCTAAGTTTGATTAAATCAGGTGTTTATACCTAAATAATAATTGAAGAAATTGGATAATTTTGTTTAACCCTCACAAAAAACAATTAACTCAACCAGATGTTGCTATTGATACTTAGGTGATTTTAATATTTATGTAAGAAATGAAAACTGAAGTTGTTAATGTGCAATTATAAATTGTTGACTAAATGTATTTGAGCCCCAACGATGTTGAACGAAATAGATTCCAGTTTGATAATTACTGATATCTATACTTGCAAAATTATTATTAAGCACAGTTTCTTCTAAAACGACTTCACCTTTAATGTTTAGTATTTTTAATGATTGGTTGCGTTCATTTTGTGGGCTATAAAAATTCACAAACTGAGAGGCTGGATTCGGGTAGATTTTTAATGGTTTTATTTCTGAGATATTACTTGTCGAAGAAGTTAACGGTTCCTCTATATAGTCAACGACGGTGATTGTGATAACGTTTTTATAATCAACAAACAACTCAACTTTAGATTCATTTATAAAGTAGTCTTTTCCTTTTTTAGTCACGGTTACATTTTCACCCAACAAGTTCTCAGTTGTATATGAATCTGATACATCTTGAATTTGCAGATGTTCACTAATAATATGACGACGTAAAAAACTATCAAGAAAAGGAGTGTCCTTATATCCACCATTTTCTTCGATATATGCAGTGGTGGAATCATATTGTGAAGCAATGAACGTTAATGGGTCAGTTGTCAGCTTTAATGAATCATATGTTCCTGTTATTAACATGGCTCTCCATAATGGATCATAAACCACATTATAAACTTCTTCCAGTGGTGTACATATGCTTGGCCTGATTATCTCATTCTCTGTCCATAATATTCTTCCGTTGTCAACTTCAGTAATAAGCTCATCTTTATAAATGGGATGGGCTAACCTGGGATAGCCAAATAACCTGTCACGACCAGAAATAATAACATTTACATTGCCGGCAGCATCTACAAATAATCTCAAGGAACTGCCTCGCAAAGGAAGATATGGATCAGTAATATAATCAGGAACTATAGTGTCATGGACAATATGACGCATTATCATATTTCGTAAAAAAAGTATGTCACTTATTTTAAGACTGTCTATCGATTCTCTGTTATAAGCAGCAAGGATTGTCGTATCATCAGGTGCAAATACCGAATGGTAGCCATCATCAGTTAACAGCGTATCTGCTTCTGTAAATAAAAGCAGTTCAGCAAAAATAGTGTGGTCTTCTGAGTTCTCAATAACAGATAATATATCATTCTGTCCAAAAATTATTTGATTAAAAAAAAGTAATAAGAAAATTGTACTAGTCTTTACCATAAATTTATAATCCTTAGAATGCATTTGTTAATGCCAATATAAGAAATATAAATATGAACCCTTCATCATTTATTACAACTGTCTACTTAGGTCCAGCTGCTATAATTTTAGGGTTTACACTCGCTTCGAATTGTTTAAAATTATTTTGAAACAAATTAACCAGTCTCAATTTAACCTCATCATATTTTTCTTTGTCTTCCCAAGTATTTTTAGGAACCAAAATATCAGATGGCACGCCAGGGCAACTGGTAGGTATTTTAAATCCAAAAGCCGGATCAATGACTGTTTCAACATTGTCAAAATCGTTGTTGTGAATAGCATCAATAATAGCACGCGTATATTTTAATTTAATTCTTGAACCGATACCATATGCGCCGCCAGTCCAACCTGTGTTAACCAACCATGCTTTGGCTTTATGCTTCATAATTTTATTGGCCAATAATTCAGCATATTTGTTAGGATGCCACATCATAAAGGCAGCACCAAAACAAGCTGAAAATGTTGCTTTCGGTTCAGTTACACCCATTTCAGTTCCTGCCACTTTAGCTGTGTATCCAGATATAAAATGATAGGATGCTTGTGCTGGACTTAACTCACTTATAGGAGGTAAAACACCGAATGCATCACAAGTAAGGAATATGACATTTGTAGCGTTTCCGGCTAAACAAGGGATTTGAACGTTATCAATATAGTGGATAGGGTAGGAAACCCTTGTGTTTTGTGTTATTGAGGTGTCACTATAATCTACCTTTCTGGTCATTTTGTCATAAACTACATTTTCTAATACTGTCCCATATCGAATGGCATTATAAATGTCAGGTTCATTTTTAGGTGATAAGTCGATTGCTTTTGCATAACATCCTCCTTCAATATTGAAAATTCCACTATCTGTCCAACAATGTTCATCATCACCAATCAACTTTCGTTTTGGATCAGCACTCAAGGTTGTTTTTCCTGTACCAGAAAGTCCAAATAAAACCGAGACATCTCCTTCTTCTCCAACATTCGCAGAGCAGTGCATTGGCAATACATCTTCAAGTGGCATCAAGTAGTTCATAATTGAAAATACACCTTTTTTCATTTCACCCGCATACTCTGTCCCTAGAATGACAACTTCTTTCTTTTCCAAATTGACATCTATACTTGTCTTTGATGTCATTTTACTAGTGTACCTGTTAGCTGGAAAACCACCCGCATTAAAAATCACATAATCAGGTTCTCCAAAATTTTCGAGTTCTTCTTCTGTAGGCATTATGAGCATGTTTTGCATAAACAATGCATGATATGCACGAGTACAAACAATCCTGATCTTTAATCGGTATTTTTCGTCCCAACCAGCAAACGCATCTACTACAAACAAGCGGTCTCGGGTATTAAGATAATCAATAGCTCTTTCATGATTGATCTTAAATGTTTTTTCATCCAATTCAATATTAATATCCCCCCAATCAATGTTGTTTTCAGACTCAGGATGTCTCACGATACGTTTATCTTTTGGACTTCTTCCAGTTTTCTCCCCTGAGTAGACAAGTAAAGCACCTGTATCGGAAATAGCAGTTCCTTTTTCATTTCGCAGACCGATTTCATATAGAACAGGAACACTAGAATTTCTTAGAATATCTTCGACGTCAATCTCATAAATTTTTAAATTAAAGCTCATTAGGTTAAACATTTTAGTTGAATAAAATAATTCTAACAAGATACTTAGGTTTATCAATTACTACCGATGATATTTATCATTCTTGATGTTGACTTATATCACAATTAATGTGGTGAAATCGCTATGAAATATTTGCTTTCTGTGTATATGCTTTGGAGCTAATAACTTGAACCTAGAATACTTTTTATTCCTTTACTAATATTTAGTCATAGCAAAAAATAATATTTTAAAATAAGTATGATTATTTTTAATGGATACTTGATTTTAACTTTCTTTGACATTTAATATTTATTATCATGCGAAACAATTGCTTTCTTCTTGTAATTTTATTTGTTCTTGGTTTTGTATCTGAGTCAACTGCAAATGATTCCATTGAGTTGGAAAGTTTTGAATCCTTGTCAGATTCAACAAGATTAGCTGAATTAGATTTGTATTGGAACGAATTAACGAGAACTGTAAAGGAAGGAGACTATGAAGGATATGGCGCTGCATATCATCCAGATGCTGTGGTTGTTTTTACCAATGGTAAAACTAAAAAATCTGTTCCTATCTCAACTGCACTGTTAAATTGGAAACAAGGATTCGATAACACTAAAATTGGATTAACTAATGATGCTGTCGAATTTCGATTGTCTCAACGAATAGGCAATGAAACAACTGCTCATGAAACAGGTATATTTCATTATAAATCAATTGATG
>JABDKX010000128.1 GCA_013001975.1 Saprospiraceae bacterium
GCAAAGGCGCCCAACCATTCGGTGCATCCCATTGTTGTCCAGAATAAATAGGCGTTGAAACCAAGCCACCTGAGTGCAAAAAATCAGCTTCTAACGTATTGGCAACATGTTTTGCTTGTTCCTCTGAGGCAATATTGAAAAATAATGGATAAACACCAGCTAAACTTTTGACATTACAAAGTTCTTTTGGTTCAAAATTATAGTCGTAGTAATACCCCTTATTTTCAGACCAAAAGTATTTTTGAATAGCCATCGCCCTGACTTTCGATTTATCCAAGAATATATTGGCTTGATCTTGGTCACCTTTCAGGGCACACCCTTTAGCAATGGTTTCTTCAAGGTAAAATAATAAGCAGTTCAAATCTACTGGCAATATTTGCGCACATTTAATTGTGTTTAAATCATTCGGATTTTCAAACCAACGAGCACTGAAGTCCCAACCAGATTCGCAAGCCGCTCTAATATTTATATACAATTCATTTGTGTCGCCTTCGTAGGCATGCCCTAATTCATAATCATCAGCATACATCTCAGGTCTCGGTGATTGATATTGATCGAAGTATCTGTTAAGTATGACTTCTTCATTTAAATAAACAACATGATTTAAACATTCCGTTTTGGAATCGATGTGCTGACTGTCCTTCATCCAAAATTTGTATTCCTTCTTTAGTTGATTCAAGTATTTGATATAAATATCATCGCCTTTTTCAGTAGCCAGTAATGATACCATCAAAGCAAAAAAAGGAGGTTGAGATCTGCCTAAAAAATATGTTCGATTGCCATTAGGTATAAAGCCATAATTATCAATGAGCCAAGCAAAATTGTTTATCATACTTTCTACAATATCTGTTCGCTGTGAACGCACCAAACCAAGCATTGTAAAAAAACTATCCCAGTAATATATCTCGTTGAATCTGCCGCCAGGTACAATGTATGGATAAGGGAGGGGAATCAAAGAACTCCCTTCGATTTTCTTATCTGCTTTTCTTTCTAACAAAGACCATAATGATTGTATGTGGGCGGAAACTGACAAACTTCTATCCGAATTAAAATCAGCAGCCTTAGTTTTGGAAAATTTAAAGTTGTTATTAAAAAATGCTTTTAAATCAAAGTTTGATAATTGTTTTTCTCTCGCATATTTATCCAAAATTATTTCTGGGTCATGCATTGGAATAGCATCCGTAATTACTTTAACGTCATCCCATAATCCCGAAAGATGCAAGTCAACAAATAAATCCTTAAACACTTTTTCAGGTGACTGCATTTTCACTTTGTTTTTGTTTAGAAGTCAACTTATACAAAATTATCAACGTCACCAAAAGCAAGCCCATTGGAATCAAAGTATAATAAAAAGCAGTATCACCTCCGACTTCCTTAAATAAAATACCAATCATCCGAGAGCCTAAGGAGCCGCCGATTGCAGAAAAAATAATAATTAATCCAGCCATAGAACTGTGTACCTTTTTAGGCAAAGCTGAAAGGACTGCCGAATTCAACAATGGATAGATTGGTGCAATAAACAAACCAATCATTGGAAAAATATAGCCCATAATTGGAATGTCAGAAAAACTATTTACTTCGACGGGCGCTGCATTAATGGCTTGCGGTAAAATAAAAACCAATACCAACATCGTCAATATGATGCAACACAAAAGAATCCAAAACCAAGAAAAGAATTTTGCTAAATAGCCAGCCAAAAATCTACCGATGCCCAATGATATCGCTAAGATACTAGACATCATCGTTGCTTGTTCGAAAGATAAGTTTAATACTCTATCATTAAATGTAGGCAACCATGTCATGATACCTTGTTCGACCATAACAAATAAAAATGCACTCATGACAAAAACTGCAACCAGTAACTTTGTCATCAATAAAAACATTTGTTTGAAATCTTCATTCAAATCAACGCCGGGTAAGTTTTGATCTTCTTTGAAATCTGCTGTCCATAAAAATGCGAAGGACGCTAAAGATAATCCTGCTAATAGCCAATATACATTTAGCCAAGCATCTGGATGGCTTTCAGAATTAAATGCAGGAAATAAAAAGTAAGCCAAGGCAATGCCAAACATGAAAAATCCTTCAATATTACTCATCAAACTGTTATGCTCTTTTTCTCCTTCTGTTACAATACCTATCATAGCATAAACAGAAATTTTAATTAAAGCGAAAGAAGCACCAACACAGGCAAATAATAATTTGGCTGTCCAAAATGAATTTCCGAAATACATAACGACACAAGCTAATGCAACAGTTAGTAATCCTATCAGCATTGCTTTTTTATATCCTATTCTTGGTAAAAATGAAGCCACTAAAAATGAAACAATGGCGATAGGCAAATCTTTAAATAACTCCAAGGTACTTGCAGCCACTTCATCAACGCCGTAAATGTTTTGCGATTTCAAAATAACTATACCTACACTGTTAAGGAGAATTGCAAAAACAAAGTAATTGATATAAAGTGAAATTTTAATACGTAAGTGAGAGGGATCCTGAGTCATAAATTATCTTTTAGCTAAAGATAATTATTTATTTGACTCTCAAAAAAGGGTGAAAAACGAAAAAGGGCCTCAATAAAATTGAAGCCCTTTGAAAAAAATATAATTAAATAAACCGTATTCTTTATCTCCTAAATGATATCGTTCTTGATACTTTATCATTTCTTACATCAATCGTATATGATCCTTGTGGTAAATCTGAAATGCTGTATATTCTATTATATGGTTTTGTGTTTTCAACACTACTAGAATATAATTCACCCTCGTCACCAAAAATTGTAACGTCTACATCTCCGTTATAACTTAAAAAACTTAAGTTGATCAAATCTTTCTTAATTACAACTACAGGTTTGTAGTAAATTTTAGCTTCTTTCTTGACAATTTTTCCGTCAAATAAGATGACAGTCTCTTCAACTAACTTAATATCGTTTTCTAATTTAACAAGGTATTTTCCACTTTTAAGGTTTTTCAAGTTATACTTAACGCCGTCTGTCTCATCAATTTTTAGATTATCATTAAATATCAATTCTGAATCTTCCGTCAAGATTCTAACAGATAAATCGCCACCTTTCCATGCTTCAAAAGAGATTACTATACTTGGATCATAGTAGTTAGTGATGATGAATTCAGGAGAAACACTCGCTGATAAGTTGATTGTAAATAATAATGCTAATAAAGTCTTCATAATTTCAATTATTTAAAATATTAAGTAATAATCTTAATACAAATGTAAACAGAACAATCAGAAGATAATTATGTTATTATAACACATTAGTATGCTATTTTAACCTAAAATGTTAAATATTGAATTTTATACGTTAATTTTAATGATATATTGAAAGTGTAGGCATATATAATTCTGTTTTTAAAGATATACATATGGAGAATATTGTTAATATGAATCCTCAATTCGAAAGGATTCAACCTGAATTTGGTACTTCTTTTACTCTAAAGAAATTCTACCAAAGTGCCCCAAATTATAAGCCTAGCTGGCATTATCATCCTGAACTTGAATTGGTATATGTTGAGAATGGATCTGGAAAAATTCATGTTGGCAGGCACTTATCCTATTTTAAGAATGGATGTTTGGTTTTGATTGGATCAAACCTTCCACACCTAGGTTTCGTAGAAAGATTGACTGCTAATGAAATAGAAATTGTCGCTCAATTCAAGCTTGATTTTTTAGGACCTCAATTTTTTGATGCTCCAGAAATGTTGAAGGTGAAGCAAATGTTGAAATTGTCATTATCAGGCATTAAGTTTTCCAGACACGTTAGACGTGAAGTAGGTGGAAAGTTATTAGAACTGGTTGAAATGGATAACTTCAATAAGCTTTTATACTTTATGAGAATACTTAATCAGCTATCCGAATACGATGACTTTGAAATCCTAAACGTCGGAGAAGCTACCATGGTTTCCAATCCCCAAGATAACGACCGTTTAGATGAAATATTTAAATACGTCAGGAATAACTTTAACCTAGATATCCAATTGAAAGAAATTTCAAAAATCGTCAATATGACGCCGCCTTCATTTTGCAGATATTTCAAAAAAGCAACTAACGTAACATTTACGGAATACGTTAACAAATTTAAAGTTGTTCATGCAACAAAATTAATGTCAGAAACCAATCTTTCAATAACAGAAATTGCAGATGAAAGTGGATTCAATAACAAATCACACTTCATCAAACAATTTAAAAAAATTACATCTCAAAAACCATCTGAATATAGAGCAGGTTTAATTCAAGCTTTTGGATAATCTATATTTTAACAACAACCTTAGATGTTATTCCATGGCCATCTAAGCCCATTTCATCACCTCCTTCATTTATATCTGTATTAATTTATTTTTATTGAGTAGCCTGTAATCATTTCCAAGTTGATCAAAAAAGCTGGAATACTATTCATCTTTATGATTACTTTGATAACCACATTGGGCATGAATTACATTTATAAATAGAAAATTACCTAATAGAAAGAAAAAGAATGGCTTGATGATTTTCATAGATACATGAGGTTAACAAAACACGATTTTTTTCTCGAATATTATAAATGTATACACCTCTTAATTAATCGCCAAATTCATCAATACCTAATTCAAGACTATTTAGACAAAGAAAAATGATACAATGAGATCAAATTAATTAGAATATGACAAATTATATAAGTTCAGATTGCTATTTATAAATGAAAAAGGTGAAATTTGTGCGATTAATAGATTATAACAATATATTATATGATTCTATTCTTCGGCTCTCCTCAAAATGAAGTTTTCGCAGTTCAAGTAAATCAAGTTTTAAGTGAAAGTGATACCCATAAGTTATCATGGCTTTTTGGCAAACAACCAAAAATTGATTCTGGGAAAATCGAACATATTTATATAGGCCCAAGAGCTGCCATGATTACGCCATGGAGTACAAATGCTGTTGAAATTACTCGAAACATGGGCATCACCGGAATTCAAAGAATTGAAAAGTTCTTCTTTACTCAAGATGAAAACGCAAGTTTCGATCCGATGATATCCAGCAAGTATAATTTATTAGATCAAGATATTTTCACGATAAATATCAAACCTGAACCCATTGGATATGTCAATGACATCGCATCATATAATGAACAAGAAGGCCTTGCATTAAATAAAGAAGAAATTACATACTTAGAAGATTTGTCGAAGAAACTGGGACGACCCTTAACTGATTCTGAAGTTTTTGGTTTTTCTCAAATCAACAGTGAACATTGTAGACATAAAATATTTAATGGTACATTCATAATCAACGGTGAAGAACAACTCACTTCTTTATTTAAATTGATTAAAAAAACGTCTAAGGAAAATCCTAATGATATTGTTTCAGCTTACAGTGATAATGTGGCATTTTTAAAAGGACCACAAGCTGTCCAGTTTGCCCCAGCAACACAAAACAAAGCTGATTTTTATGAAAAGAAAATGTTTAATTCTGTTATTTCACTAAAAGCAGAAACACATAATTTTCCAACGACAGTAGAACCATTCAACGGTGCAGCAACAGGATCGGGAGGAGAAATAAGAGATCGGATGGCGGGAGGACAGGGTTCGATTCCACTGGCGGGTACAGCATTATATATGACGGCATATCCTCGAATAGGGTCTGACCGTCCATGGCAAAATAAAGTTGAAGAACGAAAGTGGTTATACCAAACACCGTTAGACATTCTTATAAAAGCTTCAAACGGTGCATCTGACTTTGGAAATAAATTTGGACAACCCCTCATTAATGGTTCTCTTTTTACATTTGAACATTTAGAGAACAATCAATACCATGGCTATGATAAAGTGATTATGCTGGCGGGTGGTATAGGATATGGCAAAGAAGAACAAGCCTTAAAGGCAAAACCAAAACAAGGAGATAAAATTGTTATTCTTGGTGGCGATAACTATAGGATAGGCATGGGAGGAGCCGCTGTTTCATCTGCTGATACTGGAGAATTTAGTTCAGGCATTGAATTAAATGCGGTACAAAGGTCAAACCCAGAAATGCAAAAACGTGTGTCAAATGCCATAAGAAGTTTGGTTGAATTAGATATCAATCCGATTGTTTCTATTCATGATCATGGCGCTGGAGGTCACCTAAACTGCTTGTCTGAATTGGTTGAAGAAACAGGAGGTAAAATTGACTTGGCTAAATTACCTATTGGAGATCCAACATTATCTGCAAAAGAAATTATAGGTAATGAATCTCAGGAAAGAATGGGCTTGGTTATTCCAACTGAACAAATTGCTAACCTAAAGGAAATAGCTGATCGTGAGCGTGCACCGATTTATGAAGTTGGTGAAGTTACAGATGACCATAGGTTTATTTTTGAATCATCCGTTAACGGTGACAAACCGATGGATCTGTCTATGGATGATATGTTTGGTTCATCGCCAAAAACAATTTTAACCGATACTGAAATCGAACCAAATTTCGGTTCAATAGATTATGATCCCACCCTACTCAAAACGTATATATCTCAAATATTAAAACTTGAAGCTGTTAGTTGCAAAGATTGGTTAACAAATAAAGTCGATCGCTGCGTTGGTGGTAAAGTAGCCAAGCAACAATGTGTGGGCAGTTTACAATTACCATTAAATAATTGTGGTGTTATGGCTTTAGATTATGACGGAAAAAGTGGTATTGCCACTTCTATGGGTCATGCGCCTTTACCTTCGCTTATAAGTGCAGAAGCTGGTTCTCGAATCGCCATTACAGAAGCACTGACCAATATCATTTGGGCACCATTGGAAAAAGGCTTAAAGTCTGTATCGTTATCTGCGAATTGGATGTGGCCGTGTAAAAACCCAGGAGAAGACAGCAGATTGTACAAAGCTGTACAATCGGTTTCCGATTTTGCAATTGCACTTGGCATTAACGTGCCGACGGGAAAAGATTCGTTGTCAATGAAACAAAAATATCCTGACAAGGAAGTGATTGCACCAGGAACAGTTGTTATTTCTGCAGTTGGTCATTGTTCTGATATAAATCGCATCGTTGAACCAGGATTTAAAGTTAACGGCGGCGATATTTATTATGTAAATCTGACTGCTGATGATTACCAACTGGGTGGTTCTGCATTGGCACAAGTTTTAAATAAAGTTGGTGATAAAGTAGCTGATATAAAAAATCCTGAAATTGTCATTCATACATTTTCAGTCATACAAAAATTTATCAAAGAAGGCGTCATTAATTCAGGTCATGATATTTCAACAGGCGGATTGATCACGACACTTCTAGAATCATGTTTTCCTAATAATAATATTGCAGCTGAGATAAATTTTAATGATTTCCAAGAAAAGGAATTATCAAAAATATTGTTGGCTGAAAATGCTGGTATTGTATTTCAGGCTAAAAGTGATAAAGTCCAAAAAGCATTACAAGCTTTGAATGTACCTTGTATGAATATCGGTAAGGTTATAAATGGCAGTCATTTACACATTAATAATGACACCGACGAATTGGTATTGAATATTCCTACAATGCGAGATGAGTGGTATGAAACATCTTATTTGTTGGATCAACATCAAACTGCTGGTAATTTGGCAAAAGAAAGATACCAAAACTATAAACGACAACCTTTGCAATATAGGTTTCCTTCTGACTTTGAAGGAAAAACACCAAACAGATCAGAAGAAACGAACAGACCAAAAGCGGCAATAATTAGAGAAAAGGGAAGTAATTCTGAACGTGAATTAGCACATGCAATGTATTTAGCAGGATTTGACGTTAAGGATATTCACATGACAGATCTTATTAGTGGAAGAGAAAACTTGGAAGATATTCAATTTTTAGGCGCGGTCGGCGGATTTTCTAATTCGGACGTTTTAGGATCTGCCAAAGGCTGGGCAGGTGCTTTCCTCTACAACGATAAAGCAAAAAGTGCATTAGATAATTTCTTTGCCAGAGAAGATGTGTTGTCAGTAGGCATCTGTAACGGTTGTCAATTGTTTATGGAATTAAACCTCATTAATCCTGAACATAATTTAAAAGGAAAGATGGGTTTCAATGATTCTCGCAAACATGAAAGCGCTTTTACTTCAGTGCATGTTTTAGAAAACAATGCTGTGATGTTGTCTAATCTGAAAGGAACAACCCTTGGTGTTTGGATATCTCATGGCGAAGGTAAATTTGTGCTTCCAGAATCAGAATCTGAATATAATATTGCAGCAAAGTACGGTTACCAAGGCTATCCTTCCAATCCCAATGGAAGTGATTATAATGCAGCCATGATCAGCAGTAAAAATGGTAGGCACTTAGCGATGATGCCACATATTGAACGGTCAATGTTTAAATGGAATTGGGCAAATTATCCAGATCGTGATGATGATATCAGTCCTTGGATTATCGCTTTTCAAAATGCGTATGATTGGTGCGTAAATGTCAATGCGTAAGTACAATAAAAACAAGCACGGAGCATTTAATAAAATTAATCCCTCCTGCTTGTTTTGAAGTTAAGCGAAAGTAATAAATAAGGATCTTATGCAATCACAGAATTACTTTTAACCTGTTAAGACAAGTCTTTCCTAACACCTTGTCTTCGCATATTGGTCTGCAGGTTCTTTCGCTAAAATATATGTAAGTAAAAACCTAAGCTACATTATTGTAAGATCTGTAAGGAATGCTTGCATTTTCTAAGAAACGTTTGAAAATACTGACTGACCTGGCATCGCAAAATTCTTCTTTGATTAAACTTTCAATGGCATCCATACTTTTAATAGTTGCAGATGGAAATAATTCTTTGAGTAATAATCTTACAGGTCTCAAGTAATGAGAATAAATACAAATACCTGATTCGACTTCTCTAGCGCCAAATAAATTGGAGTAATTACCCATATCTTCTTTACCAGAGATAAAAAGATTGCCTTCTTGATTGATTTCTACTTGCCAATTATTTTTCATGGTTTAAAATTTATAGTTAATAATTAATACAATTGACTGTATTTTTTTATTTACAATACAATGATATTGACCATCGTGCACTATATTTGCATGATAAAAATAAACATGGCAACAAATAAACATGCGATTATCAGATATCGCGTTATAGATAAATGTCTTAGGCAAGTAGATAAGACATGGAATTGGAAATCTTTGGCGGAAGCTTGTGCCGCAGAGCTTAAAAGAGCGACAAATACAAAAACGACTTTATCGGAAAGGACTATTAAAGGCGATCTTCAAAATATGAGAAATGACAAGGCACTAGGTTATTTTGCTCCGATTGAATATGACCGAAAGGAGAAAACATATTATTATTCTCGTAGAGATTATTCAATTACGGAAGCGCCTCTGAACAGATCTGATAGTCAAGAGCTTAAAAATGCTATTTCATTATTGAGGCAATTTACTGGTTTTCGACACTTACAAGGCATAGATAATATTATCCAAAAACTTGAGTTATTAGCCTATGAATCAAGAAGTAAGTCGAAGCGTTTTGTGCATTTGGCTCAACCTGTAAGTATACCTGGACAAAAATGGTTGGATCAGTTATACGATGCTATAAAGAAAGAAAAACCGCTTATGATGACCTATAAGCCTTTTGATCGTGAAGCGTTTTCAGGTGTCATAAGTCCTTATTTGCTTAAGGAATTCGACAACAGATGGTATTTATATGCCAATTTTCACAGCAAAAACCAGCTGAGAACATACGGATTAGAAAGAATAACAAGGCTTAATAAATCTTTACAGGATTATATACCTTCTGAAGATTTTGAGCCAGATACTTATTTTAAAGATATTGTAGGCGTAACATTAGCGCAAGGACAAAAGACCAAAAAGATCACTTTCGAAGTTTATGGCTACACAGTTCAATACATTCAAACCAAACCCATTCATTTTTCACAAAAACTCATTTCTGAAGAAAAAAGAAAAAGTTTGTTTGAAGTCGAACTCATTCCAAATTATGAGTTGGAGAGTTTGTTATTGTCGTATGGAGAAAACTTGAAAGTTATCAAACCTAAAAATTTGGCTAATAAATTGAAAGCCAGAATATCAAAGATGAATGCAATGTATAATTAACTCTAAATATTTGTGTCGAATAAATCTATTATGGCATCCGAATAATCATCTTCACGCACATAGGTATCCAAAGCATTATCAATACTGATGGCTTCAATAGATTGAATTTCTTCGTAATTCTCTCCATAAATTATTTCTACATAGTAGCTATAATATGAATATAATTGCTTGAAGCGATTGTTTTCTTCAGTGCTTTCTAACAAAAATCCATACCTAAAAACCTCAGATGCTTTAAAAAACAAACTGGACTCATTAAAGGCTACAAACGGTAGGTAGTTTTCGTACGAGAACATATGTAATATTATTTATATATGTAAGATATACGTTTTTATAATAATTACATATTATAAAAATTAATAATTTGTCTAAAAGATAGACTTTAACACTTCTTTTTTACATATCAGATTTAAGCGAAAAGAAATAGGTGACTAAATAAAAACCAAGCAAATATTTTTACTTAGAAATAAAGTGATAAAAGTCATGAACCATCAACATATTAAATTCACATTTAAAAGAATCTGGAAATTTAGATTGGTAAATGTTGGAAAATTCCTCGTCTTTAGACATAATATTGAGTAACCCTTTACTTAGTTTGAGCGATCGTTCTAACTCAAAAAATTCAGGAATTGATCGGGCTTCTAGGAGGTGGAGGGCCTTACTATATTTGTTATGATCAATGATACAATATTGAGCAGGATCATTAAAACAAAGATAGAGACTGACAACTGAAGGATTGTGTTTGTGACTGACATACTTATCGGTCGTGTTTTGTAATTCGAGTAACATTTGATCACAATGAAATACGAAACGATTAATCCGCATCGCTAAATCTTTACGTTCATCAAATAGGTCTTTAAACATAGAACGGCAGAATTCTTTATTCAGCTTAATAAACTCAAGCATTATGGATTTTGCTGAATTTCTACTGCCACCCCAAAGAACATTAGACATTTTACTTTGAAAACTCTTGTTATACATCTCATAAAAATCCAATTCATCGATATCCCAATGGGCTCTGAAATTTGTCAGATTTTCATACTTATATAAATTGTCTAATGTTTCGCTGGTTTTAAGGTGGGACTTAAATGACTCCGCATACTTCTTAATACTCTCTACCTTCATTTATTTCAATAGTTTTAAATGGGGAGGCAAATTTAAATAAATATCTAATAGAGCGGTATAATTATATTCTTCTAGTATAAGAGATATCCTACCTAATCCTACAGAAAAAATATTTTTTATTAATGATGATGTTAATAGGTCATAGATAAAGATTTCTAAAAAACACCATTGCGTTTAGTCATGAAGAAAGAATTGTCGGTTTCTTTCAATCGATTTTTATTATTTTATCATTTTCATAATCTCGACTTCTAAAACACTCAATAGGTAACATGCTTGATAGAAATGTGTTGCACATTATTCGGATTCAAAAGATTCATTTTTTTTGTAAAATTCAATGAATAAATGAAGAGTAAACCAAAACTTATATTTTAATATTTATTGCAAATCTTTTAAAGTAAAGTTGTAAAATATACCTAATATGTGCTCTGTTTTATCATTACATATTGTCATAATAAATTTTGATGGAATTTATTATTTTAAGTCTAACTGTTATTTTTACACGTAAAATAAATAATCTGGAGTCCTTGGTTTGTTAGTGTTTGTTTTAGTAAACAATTTAAGAAAGCAAGCTACTTAATATCTATAACAGCAATTCTTTGCAAATCAATGTTTTGATTTACAGCTTTATATTCAACTGGTAAGAAATTTTATATGAATTATTTATCATGAAATGTATAAGCAGGTAAAATGAAAGGCAGAAAAATAGAAATATTCAGAAAGCATGACAAAAGTATACTGAAGATAATAATGTGCAGTTTATATTTTTCCAAATATAGTTGATTATCAATAGTTTAAATCAATCGGTTACAATAAATGATGTATAAAGTATTTTAAACTGTGCAATAATTGATGAAGTATATAATTTGATGACCATTTTTTTTTATATAAACTTACACCAAATTATATTCTCACCAATTTGATCTATTCGAAATAATGTGTCAGCTCGGCGCCTAAAAGCAGTATATCAAATTGACAAACTGGCAAAATAGACCTCAGATTTTAAATAGAAACGATATTTCTTGAAAATATAAATAAGCTATATTAGAAATCTACTAAACATTAACTAAACACGATTTAAAATGACAAAATTGAAACTTGCGATTATTACAACGATAATTCTAACAGCACTCAATGGTTTTTCTCAATCGAAGACCGTCACAGGAACGGTTCAAGACGATAAAGAAACTTTAATCGGTGTAAATATTTTAATCAAAGGAACGACAATGGGAACGTCAACAGATTTTGATGGCAGTTACACTTTAGAAAATGTTTCAGCGAATGATGTTTTAGTTTTCAGTTACACAGGCTACAATGCGGAAGAGATAATTGTAGGAGATCAAAACGTGATTAATGTCACAATGAGTGAATCTAGCCTGTTTCTAGATGAAGTCGTTATTGTAGGTTATGGTACAAAAAAGAAAAGTAATGTGGTTGGTGCAGTCACAAGCGTGAATATTGAGGAAGCAACAGCACTACCTACTACCAATGTTTCAGAAATGCTAAGAGGAAGAGCAGCGGGGGTGCAGGTTAATCTTGCTGATGCAAGACCTGGAGGGACATCAAATATTGTGATAAGAGGAAATGTATCGGTGGCTCCAAATGGAAATTCGCCATTAATTATTGTAGATGGACTTCCATTTGACAACCTCAATGATGTGGCTCCTGACGATATTGCGAATATTGAGATTCTTAAAGATGCGTCTTCAACTGCAATTTATGGTTCAAGAGCTTCAAATGGCGTTATCCTTGTAACCACTAAATCGGGTAAATTGGGTCGTGTATTGGTTAATTATCATGGGTTCACAACAACGCAGTCCATAACAAGAAATTTCAATCAATATACAGGACAGCAATTTATTGACTTAAGAAGAGAGGCCAATAGAAACCGTTTTACTGGAGAGTACCTAAATGACCAAAATGTATTTACGCCATTTGAATTAGACGCTATTGCAAACCAGGAATTTGTAGATTGGGAAGACTTGGTGTTAGACGATGCGCTGCTTCAAAGTCATTCTTTGAGTCTTTCAGCGGGTACCGAAAATACCAAGGTATTTTCAAGTTTAAGTTATTTTGACCAAAGTGGTATTATTCCAAATTCTGGTTATCAAAGAGCGACATTCAAATTAAATCTTGATCAGCGGATTTCTGATAAGTTAAGTTTGAAAGGGATTGTGAATTACCAAAGTGCACTGCAAGATCGTGAATCAGGAGATTTAAATTATACAAACATTACACCTTTGGCAAGACCATTCGATGAAAATGGAGAACTTCTGAAATTTTACTTAGGCCCTACAAATACCGCTGTCAACCCGTTATGGGATCAAAGAGAATCAGTTGATGAAACCAAAACCAATTTGACGGATATCAACCTGACTTTGAATTACCAAATTGCGCCAGGACTTTCTTACTCTATACGATCATTTCTGCGAAATAGAAATACCAACAGAGGATTGTATCGAACTTCTCTGCATTCGGCTGGGGATGAAGGAATAAATGGATTCGGACTAATCGCCAACACTTTATTCAGACAATCTTTAATTGAAAACATAGTTACTTATACACCAGAAATTGGACCAGATCATAATATTGATTTTACATCTGTTCATGCATTTGACGAGCAAAGAAATGAGTTTACTCAAATCGAGAAATCAGGATTCACCAATGATGCACTGAGTTACAACGGAGATGCAACTAATTTATTAGGCAATCCCAGAAATGTTTCAAAGCGAAGGCTGTTATCTTATTTAGGTAGAATACGTTATGACTTTTTGGATCGATATCTTTTAGAAGTCACAGCAAGAACAGACGGTTCATCTGTATTTTCTGAAAACAATAAATGGGGATTTTTCCCTGCTGCATCAGCTGCATGGAAAGTTCATCTAGAACCATTTATGGCAGACTTCTCTGCAGTGGATGAATTCAAATTTCGTGTGAGTTATGGTGCGACAGGTAATCAAGGAATTAATTCTTTGGAATCGCTTGGTAAAGCTGACGACATTCCTTATGTATTTGGTGACGAAACAGTAAGTGGTGCAACCGCTTCTTCAAGGTTGCCTAATCCTGATTTGAAATGGGAAACAACCAGAACATTCAACATAGGTGCGGATTTCAGATTATTTGGAAATCTCTTCGAAGGAACAATCGAGTATTATCATGCTAAAACAAGTGATCTGTTACTTGATAGAGCTATAGCGGGGACTACGGGTTTTGATGTGATTAGATTTAATGTTGGCGAATTGGAAAACAAAGGACTAGAGGCTAGTTTAGTCACAAACCTCTTGAGAGGAGATGGATTTAATTGGTCTGTTGGAATGATGTTCTCAAAAAATAGAAACAAAGTACTTGCCCTAACTGGAGAAACGGATGAAGACGGAAACCCCATTGATATAACTGGCACAGATGGACGTCGTTTATCAATAGGACAGTCAATTAATAATATATGGCTACCGATATACGACGGGATATATCAGGAAGGAGACAATATTGCGGATAGTGGAAATCCATTAGCACAACCTGGTGATGTACGTGTGATTGATCAAGATGGGAATGGACAAATTGACAACAGAGACAATGTATTTATCACCACAGATCCAGATTGGTATGGTTCGATTAATTCAACAATGAGTTTTAAAGGATTTGATTTGTTTGTCGACGTGTTTATTGTTCAAGGTGTTACGAAATTAAATTCTGTATTAGCAAATGGTGAATTATGGAAAGGGGCAATCAATGGAATCAGATCAAAGTATTATACTCCTGAGTTTCCTTCAGCTGATTATCCGCGTCCAAAACCAGATACACATTTACATTTGTTTCCTTTTGCAGTGAGAGATGCGTCGTATGTTCGATTGAGAACAGTAACGTTAGGCTATACTTTTCCATCAGAAATGACAAATAATATTGGGATCAGTAATTTAAATTTATATTTCACAGGAACCAATTTGATTACCTCCACTGATTTTCGTTCCTATAGTCCTGAGCAAGATCTTGTTAATGGCAATTCAACTGTTTTTCCTGAAACTAGAAATTTAACATTTGGACTAAAATTGGGATTTTAATCTGACAACTTAAAAAGAAAGAAACATGAAAATATTTACTCAAATAAAATTTAAGAAAATCATTCCGATGCTGAGTTTCGCTTTAATATTCACAGCATGTAGTGATGATTTTTTAAAGGATGAATTGCTCTCTGATACGTCTGTAGATTTTTTATATTCCACACCTCAAGGTTTGGAATCTGCTGTAGTTGGATTGTATACGCTCAATCGACAAATCTATGAAGACAAAGATTTGAATGGTGCCCATCCACTAATTCTTCAGGCTAAAAGTGACCTAAGCGTTGGTATTACAGGTGAAATTTCACTTTATAGCCGCTTGCTTTGGGGCGCCAGTCTGGGTGATTTCGGAACTGATTCAGGTATCAATAAATACTGGATTCATTTCTATAAAATTGTGGATCGTTCAAATGCCATTATTCAGGCAGCAGAAAATATTGAAGACATCGATGAAGACAGAAGGAATCAAATTTTATCAGAAGCGAAGTGTATGAGAGCGAATTCTTTCTTCTCACTATACCGCCAGTTTAATAACATATTTGTAACGACGGTGCCAACAACACCAGAGAATGCATTTGATGTACCTTCAGATAAATCTTCTAAAGAAGAAATATTTACATTATTAAAAAGCGATTTGGATTTTGCCATTGCTAATCTTGACTTTACAACAGCTCAATTTGGAAGATTTTCTCAAGGTGCTGCAAGACATATTAGAGCAAAAGTTGCGATGTGGGAGGAAGATTGGGCAGAAGCAGCGGCTCAAACAGATGCCATTATACAAAGTGGTAACTATAGTTTACTACCCTCAACAAACGATGTTTTCAAAGGAGATTTGAATCATTCAGAAACTTTATTTACATCAATATTTGCAAGAGAAACAATTGGAGGCGGTGGTGAACACATTTTAAATTGGAATATAGTTTCAGAATCTGCTGCTGCACCTGGAATTGTGCATTCTGTAGAAAATGGTGGCGCAGGAATTGGATTCCTATCTCTAAATGATTATGCCATAAACCTTCTAAATGAAGATCCAAATGATTCAAGAAGAAACAGTTCATACTATATTTTCGAATATCTATTTAATGATGAAGAAACATTGCCGGCAGGAAAAAATATTGGTGATCCTTTAGATTTATATGAAAATTCGCAAACAGATCAGAACAAATTTATGTTATATTATAGAAGACAGAATCCAGGAGTCATTAAGTTTCTAGATGAAGATGCTGTACCAACAGATAGAAGTCACTACAAAAACATCATGGTATATAGATTGGCAGAAACTTATTTAATTGGAGCAGAAGCCCATATGATGTTAGGAAATAATGGAATTGCTTTAGACTACCTTAACGCTGTTAGAAACCGAGCAAATACTGCTTCAGAAACCACGATAGATTTACAAACTATTTTGGATGAACGCGCTCGAGAACTGGCTTTTGAGGGACAGCGTTGGTATACTTTAAAAAGAACTGGTAAATTATTTGAATTTCTTCTGGACCATATGAATAATGACAATATGAATGAATCGTATCCTGAAGGGAATCCAAAAGTTATTTTGAAAGAGTATATGCAAAATTGGCCTATACCACAGAAGCAGATCGACCTATTAGGACCAAGTTACCCACAAAATGATGGATATAACTAAAGGAAGTATTTGGAGTGAAAATTAAAAAAATATATTATAAAATATAGAATATGAAAAAAAGCAATATATATTTTGAAAATAGTAGCAGTCTACCTGTTATTCTTATGCTGGTGCTTTTCAGCATCACAGTTTTTTTTGCATCCTCTTGCAGTAAGGAGGATGATATTCCCCCACCTTCAGCTTATATACCACCAGAACCTGATACAACTGGTGCGTGTGTCTTTTTAATCTCTGCACCTGAATTGGGAGGAGATGAAGCAATAGATTTTGAATGTGCTGGTCCGGAATATTCTTTTTTTGGAGAAAAAGATGGCACGATCACTATTGAGTATGCTGATAATCCTGCGCCAGGAGGAATTAATAATTCTGATAAAGTAGTCAAAGTTACACAAACTGCAGGTGTTGAACCATGGGCAGGTTTCTTCTTTGACCTATCGGCAAAAGCAGATTTCTCAACATTGACTAGCGTTAAAATCAAAGTTTATTCTCCTGCTGCAGGTCAAATTGTGAATTTAAAAATGGAAGACATTGCTGATGGATCTATCAGTTCAGAAGTGCAAATGACAACGACTGTGGCTAATGAGTGGGAAGAACTTTGTTTTCCTTTTTCTTCAAACGATAGTGAAAAATTTGATCGGTTTGTTTTGTTTTTTGATTTTCAAGGTCCCAAAGATTCGGAGACCGTTCACTATTTTGATGATATAATATTGGGTGATGATTGTATGATTATTGTAGTACCTAGTGATGAACCTAATGTAGGAGCACCAGATCCAATAATACCTGAATCCGAAGTAATCTCGATATTTAGTGATTCCTATACCAACCTTTCAGGAACAGATTTCAACCCTGATTGGGGACAAGCAACCGTAGTCACAGAAGTTGATGTTGCTGGAAACAATACTTTGAAATATGAGAATCTAAATTACCAAGGAACCATGTTTGAATCTGCGATAAATGTTTCAGAAATGTCATTTTTACATGTGGATTATTGGACATCCAATTCATCAGGATTTAATGCATCCTTAATAAGTTCTGGACCTGTAGAGACACCCTATGCTTTTGTCATATCTGCTGAAGAATGGGTCAGTGTTGATATTCCACTATCAGAATTTTCAAGTGTCGTAGATCTCATGGATATAATTCAAATGAAATTTGATGGCAATGGAACCATTTATTTGGATAATATATATTTCCATATGGGACAAGCCGAAATCACTGGGCCATCTATTCCGGCACCATCACCAACAGTACCTGAATCTGATGTCATTTCTATATTCAGTGATACTTACATGAATGTTCCTGGAACAGATCTTAACCCTAATTGGGGACAAGCAACAGTTGTCACAGAAGTTGATATTGCAGGAAATAACACCTTATTATATGAGAATCTAAATTATCAAGGAACCATGTTTGGATCACCTTTGGATGTTTCTGAAATGGCCTTTTTGCATGTTGATTATTGGACGAAAGATTCAAATGGCTTTAACTGTTCCCTAATAAGTCCTGGTCCTGTTGAGACACCTTATGCTTTTGAAGTAACTACCGAACAATGGGTCAGCGTTGACATTCCTTTATCAGAATTTTCAAGCGTGGTTGATTTGATGGATGTCTTCCAAATGAAGTTTGATGGTGACGGCACCATTTATTTGGATAATATATATTTCTATATAGCCCAACAAACTGAACCATTAATGGCTGCCCCTGAACCAACGACTGCAGCAGCAGATGTTATTTCTGTATTTAGTGATACATACACAAATGTTGCTGATACAGATTTTAATCCCAATTGGGGGCAAGCAACAGTCGTTACCCAAGTTGAGATTGCAGGAAATAATACCCTAAAGTATGAGAACCTAAATTATCAGGGAACAATGTTTGCATCGCCATTGGATGTTTCAGAAATGACTTTTATGCACGTTGACTATTGGACGGCAAATTCAAATGGATTTAACGGATTCCTAATAAGTCCTGGTCCAGCAGAAACACCTCATGCTTTTGATGTAACTAAAGGTCAATGGGTAAGTGTTGAAATTCCTTTAACAGAATTTTCAAGTGTGGTTGATTTGATGGAAGTTATCCAATTGAAATTTGATGGCGATGGTACCATCTTTTTAGATAACATTTACTTCTATAAGTAGTTTAATAATAAACAAAAAATCTCCTTCTTGACAATAATTAATAAAGAAGGGGATTTTTTTATGAACTTATTTTCACACAGGTCCTATAAGATTAATAATCTTTATTAATTTCAATATCTAAATACTACTATGAAAATAAAATTGGAAGCATTATTAATAAAACCTATTACTATATGTTTAGGATTTGCAGTTCTTTCCTTTTTCGCCTTTTCCTGTGGAGAAGATGTTATGTCAGTTCCAACCGACATCAATCTATCCATAACGATTCAAGGCGCTAATGAAGATAATCCTAATGGCGACGGCACAGGACATATTTCATGTATGACAACTGCTAAAAATGCCGTCCGTTATGCTTACAGTTTTGATGGTGGAGACCTACTAGAAAGTCCTGATGGAAATTTAGATTATACTTTTCAAAAACAAGGAATCAATAGTTATTCTGTATTGGTATTTGCGTATTCTAGTTCAGGAGAATCTATCAACAAAACACAATTTGTTGAGGTTTTAAATGAGAATGCAACAAGTACTTTAGTATTTGCAGATGAGTTTGAAATAGACGGAGCCTTGGATTCTCAAAAGTGGACATTAGAAACCAATCCTCCAAATAATGGAAGCTGGTGGAATGGTGAAGAACAACATTATACAGATAGAATAGATAATGCTTATATCTCAGATGGTACTTTAAAAATAGTCGCGAAAAAAGAGCAATATTCCTTCGCTGGTTCGACTAAAAGTTATACATCAGCAAGATTAAATTCAAAGTTTAAATTTACGTATGGTAGGATTGATGTAAGAGCTAAACTGCCGAGTGGTAAGGGTACCTGGCCAGCCATCTGGACATTGGGATCCAATATTACGACTATTGGATGGCCTTCTTGTGGAGAAATTGACATCTTGGAACATTGGGGACATAATCCTACAAAAGTTTCAAGTGCTATACATACATTGGCTTGTTCAGGAGTAACTAATTGCCAGGAGGCAAAAATAGGAGAAAAAACAGTCAATGATTATAACACCGCTTTTCACGTATATTCAGTTAATTGGACATCAGAGTCCATTGGATTTTATATAGACAACCAACTTTTATATTCCTATAATCCATCTACTAAAACAAACGAAAATTGGCCGTTTTATCAAGACCAATTCATTCTGTTAAATGTTGCTATGGGTGGCAGTTGGTTTAATATTGATCCTGATTTCATTGAAAGTACAATGGAAATTGATTACGTAAGGGTATACCAATAACAAGCATAGTCTTGATTGCCAATACGAGTCAAAGTTAAGGTGTTTTTGTTATTCAGATTGGACTTAGATGACTCCGGATACTCATTGATACTCTCTATCTTCATTCATCTCAATTGTTTTTATTGGGGAGGTAACCTTAAATAAATATCTAGTAGAGCGCTATAATTATATTCGTCTTGTTTATGAGAAGTAGTACCCTAATTCTATTGAAAAAATATTTTTCTTACTGATAAGGTATTTCGGTTGTCTATAAAACTTACTGAGAAGAAACGTCATGCTGAGTCTGCTTGAAACATTGTTTTCTGGCTCGCTTATATCATCAGTTTCAACAGATGAAAAATTATAGAACGCGCCAAAACTAGGAATTATTTTAAGTGATGGCACCAATTCAAGATTATGATAGAAAGTAGTCCCAAATGAATATGTATTATAATCAAAAGCAAAATTGGTAATTTAACCTTTTAAATATTGAGTACTGAAATTAAGGGGGAAGGGATATCTTGATGGAGATTGCTTTACAAGTAAGTAGTTTAAAGAAGTATATATCTCTTTTATGCTAAAAAAAAAAGCCTTCAGGCTAGCCTTTGATTCTCTGGTGACCTTTCTTTCCCTCTGACTACTACCTTATGACAGTAACTGTACCTTTTCTAAATACATCATCTCCACCACCTCTGCGGAACTTAATACGGGCTGTCCATAAATAGGATCCTTGTGGGACTGGCTCATTCTTAAATCTTCCATCCCAATAATCAATAGGTTGCTCATTCTCAACTTTGTTTAAAGTAATTATTTTATCTCCCCATGGTGCGAATATGTTGAGCTCATATTCTTCTATCCCAGAACCTTTAGGTTTAAATATACCTACTTCAAATTCACCGAAATTATTATCAGGGCTTAACGCATTAGGTACAAAAAATTTATTGAAAATTTCAAAATCAATTGTCTGAAAAAATTTATCCTCGCAACGTTGAACACCACTATTTGTATTAAATGCAGTAAGACATACATTTATTGGCCCGTTAATATCATATTCATGAATTGGGTTTTCTTCAGTAGAGGAATTTTGATCTCCAAACTCCCATAAATAAGAATTTGAATTTTGAGATTGATTAACAAATCTTACGTCACCGATAATTGCATCGCTTTCATTTGAAAAAAATGAAAAATCAGCTATTGGAGTTTCATAAACGTTTACAGTTTTAAGACCTGGAAATGTATCAATACAAACATCTTCAAAATTTGCAATAAATTGGAATTCATATACTCCAGGATCATATATAATTATTGGAAATTCATAATCTAACAAATCATTTAAATAATAATTGAAGTGCGTAGCATTCTGAGAATTATTGATTATAAATAATGTGTCATTTGCACACAGCTCACAATTCGGAATTTCAATATCTGCAATAGGTTGAGGGTAAATATTAATCAATTCGGTAATAGTGTCTGGACAATTATATTGATTATTAGAAATTAAACTGATTAAGTAATTTCCAGCATCTGCAAAAGTTGTATTTGGTTCAAAAATATTTGATGTTTGACTATTTCCAAAATCCCATTCATAATCATTCGTGTTTTCGGATAAATTTTCAAAAAATATATCTTTAGGAAAACCACAAGAATCAAAATCCACAATTTCAAACATTGCAATGCTGTTTGAAAATATCTCAATATCAATTTGAACTGTATCGGAAGGGCAATTATTAGAATTTAATGCGACCAAAAGCGCATTGTAAATTCCTGAATCTTGAAAAGAAAATTCAACTAAACTATCAACAGAACTATTTGCTTCATCAAAAATCCATATTGTCTGATCTGAATTCTGAGATAGGTTAATAAAGTTAAATGTTTCACCTTCACAACCTGATGTATCAATAAAATTCGTCATAGCGATTGGTGAAGGAAGCACATCAAAAACATTTGATGTGGTATCTGTGCAACCAAAACCATTGGTTACCACCAATTCAATATTTTGAACGACCGCTTCATCAAACCAAATTGCAATGTCATTTTCTTGTTCAGAAACTAAGTCATCATTTAAAAACCACATACTATTGATAAATCCCTCAGAAGTATTATTAATTATTATGGTATCATGAAACTGGCATACTTCAGCTTGATTTAATTCAAAATCAGCTGTTGGCATTTCGTAAACCAAAACATTAATATCTGTTGTATCGTCAATGCAATTGAATTCATCATAAGCAATCAGTGAAACTTCATAAGTACCAGAAATTGAGTAAATATGTTCTGGGTTTTCTTCATTACTGCCTGAATCATCTCCAAAATCCCATTCATAATTAAGAGCGCCAATACTTTGATTTTGGAATTGAATTGTATCATTTGGGCAAATCGCATTTGGTTCGAATCCAAAACCAGCATTTGGAAGCTCTGGAACAAGAATTATCTTTGATAAAGTATCTGGACACAAATAAGAATTTGAAAACATAATAAGTGAAACTTCATAAGTTCCGGCTTCATTATATACATGATTAGGAGCAAACTCAAGTGACATGCTTCCATCACCAAAATGCCATTGACTGGCTAACGCTCCAACTGAATTATTTACGAAATTTATAGTATCACCAACACAAACAAAGGTAGGTGCAGAAAATTCTACAATTGGCAAAGGATATACAGTTATTGTATCACTTTTGATTGAATCTTGTCCACATAAGGCAGCATATTGTGTGATTACATATTCACCCGGTTCTGTGTAAACATATGTTGTATCAGGTGTGGTTCCTGTTCCTCCGTCACCAAAATCATAACTAACGGTCGAACCAACCGTAGCATAATTCTTAATTTGGACAGCTAGCGGTGGACACCCCATTAGAGTATCGATTTCGAAAAATGCCTCAACGTTATTAGGGTATACTGTAATTTCTTTTGTGAGTTCATCTTCACCACACATATTTGAAGCTTCAAGTGTAATAATATATATAGAAATAGAATCTTCAGGGCTAGTATAAATTTGTGGTAATGGGTCTATACTATCAGAAGTTATACCATTACCGAAATCCCACATAAAATTATCAGGGAGTCCTAGAGTAATATTCATAAAAAAAACAGTATCGGGAGAACATCCTTCATCATCTTGTATTCCAAAATCAACAATTGGATAAGGGTGCACCAAAATATCCTTTGACTGTTTAAGCGTATCGCATTCATTAAATACCACTAATTCCAAAGTAATTATAGAATCAGAAAAAACACTATCTAAAACAATGGCTGAATTAGAATTAAACAAAGTATCCACAGCATCAATGACCCAATATTGATCAATGTTTTCGCCTGAACTATTGTTTGAATATTCGATTTCGAGTGGCGCACATCCTTCTTCAGTTGTAATTATTAAATCTAGAATCGGAGGATTCGTAACATGAACTGATTGTGTAAAAGTATCTTTACAACCAAAAGTAGTAGTGGCTATTACTGAAATATCATAATCACCTCCCAAGTTATAAAGATGTGATGGGTTAGGATCATTACTTGAATTACCGTCACCAAAATCCCACAAATAAGTAACTGAACTATCAAAATTATTATTCATCAGATCAAATGAATCATTTATGCAGGGTGAACCAACAACCGAGAAATTTGTAATTGGCAGTGGTTCTATAAACAAAGTGAACTCTTTACAGGCATAGCAGTCAATATCCAGAGACTCAATGCAATATCGGTATGTGTAATTCGCATCAGATTCAAGTTGGGAAACATCAATTATCCCATCTGTTAAATCTATTATTCCAAGTCCTGACCATTCTCCACCTAAAGGACCAAAATTAGGAATTGTGAATATCCCATCTAAGAAACAAATGCTCATATTATTAGGAACAATTATTTCATTTTGCAAATCAATAATTGATAATTCTACATTTCCTATTTGCTCGCAACTTGTTCCTTCACTGAAAATATATTGTACAGAACAATCTACTCCCCCACTTTGATTTAAATTTACTTCGCCCGTAATTGGATCAATTATGCAGTTGTCCGATGACCAAGTCCCAGGTCCGAGATTTGCTTCCAACAAAAAGATGCTATCACTGATACACACTGTAGTGTCTGGAGACAAAATTAATAATGGTTTTTCATCTAATTCAATTACAAACGAATCAAGAACGGAGCAGCTTCGCGTGATAAAATTGACATAATAAGTATAGAATCCTGGATTTAGAGAATTCCCATTAAACAATCCTGAGATTGGGTCTATTATACCTGGTCCACTAAAATCATAAGTTCCAACAACGTTATTGGTATTAATATTTAATATATTTTGAAGTATTATATCTTCATTTCCAATACAGACAAAAACCGTATCTCGAATTGAAATTTGAGGAATAGAATCTACTTCAATATTAAAAACGCTACTGACTATACAATTATTAACGTCGATATAATCATATATTATTTGATGGCTTCCTTGACCTGCTATGCTTGGGTTAAAACTACCGTTAGCGTTATCAACTATTCCAGCTCCAAAAAACTGCCCACCTGATGGTGAAAAATTAATACTTACTATTGGGTCAGTTATGCAAGCAAAAGTATCATTTACTATGACTTGCTCTGATGCAACTACCGTAATGGTTGATTCGATCATAGAACTACAAACTCCATTTTCAATTGAATAAGTAATGGTATAATCATTTGGATTCAAATTACTTGGGTCAAATATTCCTAATACATCATCTGTGATTCCACTACCTGACCATGTTCCACCTGGAGGCATTGCAGTGAGAGTGTCAGGACTTGATCCTTGACAATAAGGATTATTAAAAGGATCTATGATCGCTATTTCTCTTTGTTGTACTATCAGTTCAGACGTATCCAAAACTACGCCACATTCAAAAGAAGTTAGTTCTAACTTAATAGTATAAATATTTGGAGTGCTTGAACTAAACTGCGGATTTTCATTCATGGAAGTAAAGACTGTTGCGCCAGCACTATTACAAAATGTCCATAACCAAGCGTCAATATCTCCGCCTTGAATATTAATCACTGGATTAAAATTGACAACTTCCTCACAAAAAGTAGGACTATCTCCAAGCTCAATAAATGGCCCTTCTAATATTGTAAAACTAAAGTCATCTTCAGCTGGACATTCCGGGTTATCACTCAAAACATATGTTACATTATATACTCCTGGACTAAGATTACTTGGATCAAGTTGGTTATTGCTTATAAAAGTTGCTTCCGAACCGTTATAAATATAAGTTCCTCCCGGGCTTGAAGGAAATAAATCAATTAACCCAGCATTTTGGCAAATGGTACTGGGGCTTGGATCTGATATAGAAACCGATTGAGTTTCAATGATATTGACATCAATTACTTTAATATTGTCAAGACAAGGATCATTAGCTTCAACTGTTAAAGTCATTGTTCCAGATTCTTGAAAAGTTATACAACCAAAATCAAGAGAAGAACTACTGGGTATCGATCCGTTGGTAAATATCCAGTAAGCGTTTATTGAGTCTCCACTAACATTAATGCTCAAATCATCAAAACATACTTGAGCTTCATCACATTCTGAAATACTGCTTATTCCACTAACTACAACTGGTTCATATACATTTATAATACTAGTTGTTGATAAAGACTCACAGACATTTTCATAATCAAGGGTAATAGTATATTCTCCCGGATCACTAAAATATAAATCCACAATCTCTAAACTTAGTAAGCTATCCAATGTGTTTTGGGAAAAAATGGAATCATGCAGACAAGGATTAAGTGTTCCAATAGAGTCTTGATTGACAAAACAAAAACTTCCATTCATATTGGTATAGGCAGGAGAAATTGCCCATTGAAAATTGCCTGATGGACCAGTCACCCATTCGTTACTGTTTAGAATCAGCGATAAATAATCTGGATTACATATATTTCCTCCAGGAATATTAAAATCTATTTCTGCTTCTGGATAATCTACAACAATGACTGATCTCGTTCTTGTATCACTTCCACACTCGTTTGTAACTGTTAACGAAACAGGATAAGATCCAGGAGTATCAAATGAATAATTTGGATTTGGATCTGTAGAATCTACAATACCATCATTATTAAAATCCCACTCATAAGTTTCTGCAAAACAACTTTGGTCACTAACAGTTACTTGCTCATTTATACATTCTACGATATCACTGTTAAAATTCGCTCTTGGCTTATATACTACAGTTAAAGGTTTAAGTGTATTATGGCAACTTACAATTCCTGGAGAACATTCATCAGTATAGGCAATAAGATTCAGCCAAAAATCAATTTGTGGACTATTACCCGCACAGTCTTCAATATCTCCCAAGTCAATTAGATATTGAAAAATGTTATTAGAATATATTGTTGTATCAATGAGAGTTTCAGAAAAATCGAGTGTGTACACTGCCCATCTGAAATAATCGATGGTTATATTGGGGTTTGAAAATTCAGCCTCAATTTCAAACAATTCGCCTTCACAAACATTTGTTGATGAAGAAGTCAATACCCAATTTTCATTAATTACATCACAGTCATCACAATTACAAGAAGCGGGTGGACCTTCGTTTATATTACAATCTTGTGCAAAATTTTCGTTGCAAATAAAAAATGTTAACAGCAATATAGTAAACCTATTCATCTCTATTAGTCGTCATCAGGGTTATAATAAAATAGTATTGTTATTTCTTCATTCTAGTCTTAATTCATTTTCCCAGTTCCAGGGTTTAGCCAAATATGATCGTACAAAACTTTATCAACTTCAAAGCTCATACAATCCAGTTTGTCTGTGTTTAGTTTGCCGCAGCCATTTCGCTTAAAAAATAATTTCATTCCAACTTGAAAAGTATCTCCAAACTGTCGAATCAAACCTATATTTTGAATCCATGAAGCTGACAATATCACTTGTTTATTTTTTCCCCACTCAATACCAACAAACACATTATAGACCAGACTTTTTATATTTTCTGTAAATCCATTTGGATGTCCTGTATTAAGAAACACCCCAATACCATGCGCATTCTGTAAATGCAACTTTGTTCCTAATTGGAAATTATAAAGACTTGATTCCTTTTGAATAAGAAGACTTGGTTCGATACCGATGTAGGTATTATGAGAGTTTTTAATCGCAATTTCTGGATAAATAAAAAATGTCCAATCAATATTATTTTTCAATTGTGGTTCGCTAAAAAATCCGGAATTATATTTTTCATAAACAAACTTTCCAGATAATCCTGATTTAATGGAAAATTTGTTTTTTATTTCAAATTTGTACACTAACCCAAAAGATGGTATAGGTAATCTCCAATTAGAATTTGATGGAGATAGAAAAGACGTTTGATAAATAAATCCTCCCTTGGGGTCTATTTGATCACTAAAGGTCAATTTAGTCCAATCAATTGCATTATACTCGATTGAAAGCCCTAAACCCAATCTGATATTATGCAGCCATTTTTTCACCTTAAATGGTACTGTATACACTATGTTTGGTTGAAATACAGTAGAAGATAAATTACCATCTCCTTCTTCATCATGAAGTATACTTACTCCCCAGTCAACTCTTTGGCAATTAAAAACATTACTATTTTCAAAGCTTAAACCTATTGTAGTAAAATCCAAAAGATCATTCCAATATTGTTCTTGATGGATTAGCGTAAAATTCATCGATCCATTGATACCTGTAAATGCTGGATTAATATTCCCCTTAATCTGTTGTGATTCGATGAAATAAATACCTTGTGCATATCCAATAGAGGTAAAACATAAAAATTGTATTAGGGTTAACACATGCTTCATTGTTCTATTTTCAATTTAATTCAGGATTATATAAACAATGCCATGATACTTGGGTTCAGACAATTCATCTATAGCATTGTATTACATAGTGTCAAAATCATAAAGGATGTTACCCCTAATCTTCAACATATTTAATAAAAGTTTGATATTAAGATAAATAGAATTTTAAGAAGAATCAGAATATAAAACAAAAAGGTTTTTAAAATTTGATATTCTGTCTTTGAAACATCTAATTTCTTCTATAAAATTTAATAAAAAGCACTAAAGCAACCGTCAGTAAAGTTGACCGTGGGTTGAACTCCAGTATTTAAATCCTGAGCAATGCAGTTGAAGTTTCCCAAAATATATTTGGAAATCGTATCGTGTTCGATAATTTCTAACCTTCCATCTATAGCTAAAAAGTTATTTGCGTTTATAGATGGCACATAAAAAGCATCATATTCAGAATTCATAAATATGGGGTAGCTTCCTTTTTCTACATTTTCTGGCACCTTTAATGTTATTGCTCGGAAAGCAGGCGAAACTAAACCATTTATCCATATTTGGTTTATTCCTAAACTAAAGTGAGGTATGATACATGCGAATGTGGCGGTAGGAGTATATGGAATGTCGTCTATTTTCATTTGCATTTGTATGCAACTTGTATCAACTCCAAATGGAGGAATGCATAATGCTTCACATTCACTTAACAAGTTTGACTCTGTTTCTTCATCAACAGGAATGTTTTGAGTCTCTTCTTTGTCACAAGAAATAAAAATTAATACAATTGAAAAACAGAGGAAAAGGAAGTAACGATCCATTTTAATAATTATTTACAGATTAAAAATACACCTTGGTAATCAAACCATATTAACAAGAGTTTAAATTTTCAAATTCGTTACCCCAATTTTTACAACAAAGTAATCTTATTATATAATGAACAAGTTCAACGCAACCTTAACAAAAAAAGCCAGCCTTTCAGGCTAGCTTTTGATTCTCTGGTGACCCCGCCAGGATTATTCCATGATCATGTTGTGACCAAGGTCAAAATCAAACGCTGCGCACTTCGTGCTTTTGGCTTATTTTATTACTATTTGCTTATGAACAAGTTCAACGCAACCTTAACAAAAAAAGCCAGCCTTTCAGGCTAGCTTTTGATTCTCTGGTGACCCCGCCAGGATTCGAACCTGGGACCTACTGATTAGAAGTCAGTTGCTCTATCCAGCTGAGCTACGGGGCCATTTTTTTAATGGATTGCAAATATATGTTTTAAATTTTAAAAATGGCAAGATTTATTTTTAGGATATTTTGTATTTGCATATGTATTTTGAACCTAACTTCACTTATTTTTGCCGTTATTTTGAAAATGTTATGGCTAAGTACAGATTATTAACAACTGAAGAGCTTAAACTCTTCGAAAAAGAATTCATTGACTTTCTTGTCGTCAATGGCATTATTTCTGATTCGTGGGAAAAAATGAAGATAGAAAACATTGAAGAAGCTGATAAAATCATTGATCTTTTTAGCGATATTATCTTCGAAAAAATACTCAGACAAAACAGTTATTTGGAGCAAAAACTCAAAAGCCAACTGTTTTGCTTTTATTTCGGTAAAAAAAAGGCAGAATTGATGCTCATAAACTATACTGGAGATAGTGACATTTCTGAAATGAGTTATGACGAAATCATTGAAGATGCTAATAATACTTCAGGCATGTTCAAAATTAACTATCAAACAAAAGCCTATAGCACTACTCGAGAAAAGGAAATGTTTGATCTCATTCAAACAGGATGTGAAATTACAGATGGTGATATTTTCAAAAAACTGAAAGCTTATTATATTAAACAGTCGAATTAAAAAGAGGTGATTGATTACTCAATCAATCTCCCGATCTCATCACTATATCTCCAAGGACTGAGTGCATTAAAATTAATCCTAAAACTCAACCTGGAAAACAAGCTGCTCCCAGTATAGTTAATATTTAAATTTTCAGAATTAAACAAAGGCAAGTAGATACCTCCTATGTCACCTATTTCAAATGATAATCCTGCACTATAATAAAATTGACCCTCTAAAGGATCTGCTAAAACTTCTTTTGTGCTAGAATATGCCAAATCTAAATAGGGCCTGGTACTGATAACTTTCAATATTTTAAATGGCAGATCACTTTTTAAATTTAAGGACAATAAGTAATCATTGCTCATGCCCACTGTATTGTAGTCCGTGTAGGTGTTTTTAAATCCGCCGTCACTTATTTCAAATTGTCCTGGTGAATTCTTGTTGCTTAATGCTGATCTGTTCAGATAATAAGATTCATAGGTGTGATCAGTCAATCCATTTGATGTTAATGCCAAAGAACCACGCGTAAAAATATCAGCAAAATTACTAGACTCTCTTTGATCATTCATAATAAAGTAACCACCATACAAACGAATAAAAAACTGAGAATTCTCATTATAATATGTCCGCTTATTCACTTCAAAGCTAGCTTTCAAGTATTGATTCATTTCATTAAAAGGCGCATCATACTTTTCATATTCAAGTTGAAACTGAAACCTATTAGTAGATAATGCATTTTTCTTAAAGTGTCTGAAGTTGATTTGATGAATTCTAAGTTGATTGGTTTTTTTAAATACCATTCCATCTAAACTAGATTCAAAGTTTTGATTACTTATAATGTGCATCTTATATTCGAGTTGGCTAGTTTGATATATGCCTTTTGCAAAATTTAAACTTATCGCAGGTTGCAACTTTGAATAACTAAAATCAACATTCAAAATGTCTAAATAATGAAAGTGTTTACCAAATAATTCAATGCGTAAATTTCTTAGATTTTCAGCTTTCAAAGGAAAGTCTTTAACCAAACCAAAACTTCCGGCCAAAGACTTTGATCTGGTGCCGTAGTTGGGATTGAAAAACCATCTGAAATTTTGTTGTGGATATAGGTCAGAATAGAATGCAGATCCCAACATAAGTCCATCATATTTGTTATATAAAAGCGTTGGTATAAAGTTGACTGCATTGATCTTACTACCACTTCCCATTCCCAAAAACCTAAACTTTATTGGGTCAGATTTTTTGAAAACTTTGTTTAATTTGAAATTATTATTTGACCTATTATAATCTAAAAAAGGAACTTCACCATTAATCTCCAACGAGGCAATTCCATTACCATTTAATGACACAATTTGTTCAGATTTCGATAATTGATCAATCCACTTTGAAGTCACCAATTTTCCTTCAGTATCATAACCACAGAGTTGGTAAGGCAATCCTAAGAATCCTTTTTTACCTATAATAACCTTTAATTCATTTTCATCTTGCTTAACTGTCTTTATCTTATAATCAAAATACAATCCTTTGCGACTAATTAAGCTGTCCAACCAAGAAATATCCTTGTGACAACAAGCATGAAAATGCATCAATAAATCATTAGGTGAAGGGTGTTTAAACTGCCATTTTTTATAATATGATTGAACGCATGCTTCAAAAGCGTCATCACCGATATATTGCGAAAGATACTTAAAGATCCAAGCAGTCTTTTCATAGTTCATACCCAAATAATTAAATGGGTCAAAATCTATAGAAGGATTATCAATTGACATTGCATAACCTGTTCTTTCCAAATGAATAACACCATTTTGCAATGTTGTTAATTCGTCATTTGATGGTCTAAGAACCTGTGGTGTACCTTCATAATAACTTGAATTTTCATAAAATGCATCATTATATAAATGATCAAAGTAGCTGGTCAATCCTTCATCCATCCAAGCATGATCACGTTCATTACTTGCAATCACCCCATAAAACCAGTTGTGCGCAATTTCATGTGCAATAAGATGATCGACTTGTTGCGAATCGGCACATAAATTTAAAATTGTAATCATTGGATATTCCATACCACTTTGTGATTCACAAGATGATTCTACCAATGTCATTTGAGGATAGGGATACGGTCCAATTTTTTCGGAGAAAAAAGTTAAAGCTCTTTTAGCCAACTTCATCGGCAGTTCCCAATTTTCATTATCCTCATTTACAAAAACATTTACACGAATAAATTCATTATCAATTTCAACAGATTCGGAATAAGGAATATAATACTCACTTGCAAACCAAGCAAAATCATGAACATTCACAGCTTTAGAATGAAT
>JABDKX010000141.1 GCA_013001975.1 Saprospiraceae bacterium
ATACTCTCCATTTGACAGGGCCAATGGTAAATAGTATGAATAGTGGCAGATTGCAAAGTACTTTCCTATCAAACCACAACACAGTTTTAACGGGCTACAAAGCTTGATATTTAATACTTTACCTGCAATTACTTACATAAAATGTTGTGTGTTCGTGTTTCAATTTAATTTTTCTTTTCACAAATTATTCTAAATCCGATTGAAAATCCCCATGAATTTGGTTCATGAGTTCGTCTAAATGACGATTTTGCATTCTCTGCACCAAAATACCAACTGCCGCCACGTATTACTTTTTCTATTCCATCCTTTGGTCCTGTTGGATTTGTAACTGATTTCGATGTATAAGGTGCAAACCAGTCGCTTACCCATTCCCACACATTTCCATGCATATCATAAAGACCCCATTGATTTGGTGGATAGCTTCCAACGGGGGCCGGACTTCCGAGGTAAGATCCCAATGTGGTGTACTTAGACGGTATTTCTGAGTTGTAATTTGCTAAACTATCATAAATAAATACCCCAAATGAAAATGGAGTTTGTGTTCCCGCTTTACAAGCATATTCCCATTCAGCTTCTGTAGGAAGACGAAATTGATAATCAGTTGATAAATTGTTCAGTTTCTCAAGAAATACTTCTATATCGAAATACGAAACACTTACTTTGGGATAATCTGGATTGAGGTTTCGAAAAGGAGATGGTTTATGAGGATGAAGCTCCTTGTTTCCCATTATTCTTTGCCATTGATTTTGTGTTACTTCAGTTTTTCCCAGCCAATAATCATAAGTAATTTTTACTTTATGAATGATTTCTGAATCTTTTAAATTTTCATAGTCACCCATAAGAAAGCTTCCTTTCTTTATTTTGACAAATTCCATATCTAAAACAGGTTCCTTTAAAATAAGCGAGGATTGATCTTTACATTTAATAAATCCAAGGAGAAATATTAATATTAAAAACAATATGATTTTTAAAAATCTCATTTTAGTTTTTCTAATTTGCTATGGAATAAACATTCTGTTCATGACACAAACGGTCACGGCTCTACCTTCCCAGCTACCGCTGGTACGGCCGGGAAATGCCAAAATTCAAATTCCAAATCACAATTCCTATAATGGGAACCTCTGAACTTGGAACCTGTCTTCCGCGTGCCCGATAGGGCAATGCCATCGGGGTTGGCAGGTAATAGCCCTTGTAGGCTTACGTATTACTATTTCTTAACTTCAATTGTAGATCTATGATCATTATACCCTTCATTAAAACCTTTTTTGAAATCGCTCCATTCATATATTATTAAAACCAATAGCATTGCTAAAAATCCAAATATGAAGAATTTAATATCGCGGCGAGTTATTTTCATAATTACAATTTTAAGTACTTGATTAGAATAAATATTATATCCATTTAATGTATATCAACAGCTTCGAATATGAACCGTTTTAATGGATTATATACAATGTTGTAAATAGGATTTAATGATTTTTCTATTATCGAAAATCTTTTCGTCTATATATCATTCCATTTTTTATAGTAAGGATTATACTTTTTAGAGCTTTAATATCCTCAAGTGGATTATTGTTAAGCACAACCATATTGGCAACTTTTCCTTCTTCAATGCTTCCGTAGTTAGCTTCAATACCAATAGCTAATGCACCATTATAGGTCGCAGCTTCAATGGCTTGTTCATTAGATAAAATGTCATCACTTACTAATGCTATAATTTCATCATATACACTTGGAAACGGTTCGGATAAATCATGATGCCGGTCTGTACCCGTGCTTATTATAACTCCTTTCTTACTTGCTTCGATTAAGTAAGTCTTATATAAATTTCTTGTTTTCGGGCTTGGAACCGCATAAGTAGCGTCCCAGATGGTCTTTCTTCTCACCATTTCGTCAAAAAGAAGTGATACCTCTTTGTCATCGGCATTTAAAACCGATAAATCAGCAGGAAATATTGCGGCTCGTGCGTCTTTAAAAGAAGTATGAGTAAAGGGAACTCTTATGGAGGGGTCTATATCAGGATCTTGCCAAAAAGCACCCCAAACATGTGATACAACATCAACACCTGCTTTTACGACCTCAATAGGTCTATCAGGAAAAACGGTAAAATGACTCCATGATTTCAGACCTTGTTTATGTGCCTCAGTTGTAAGTTGCTTTATAACCACGGCGTCAATTCCAGCATACATTTTGATCCCCTGAGCTCCAGTACCTTTGGCCCTTGCAATGCTTAATGGTACATTCATAGTTTCGGATGCCTCTTGAAACCAGGAAGCATTTTCTACACCTATGCCCATGGAGGCCTTTTTTCGCCTGATATCTTTCTTCGTCATATCTGGGCTACCAAAATTGACAGAGTAATAAATATCGGGGCCAGGAATTTGATTGATTGAAATTAATCTTTTTTCATAGGCTATAAGCCTTGCATCACCACTCATTTCACGAACAGATGTTACACCACTATACAGCCATCTTCGAAATTCTTTTCTTGCCCGGTCTGGTGAAGTAATTATGTCCAATTGGCCTAAATGTACATGTGTATCGATGAGACCTGGAATAAGAAATTTACCAGTCAAATCGAGCACTTTTACAGAATCAGGATAGGCAACTTTCTTACTTTCATAAATGGATATTATTTTTGAACCCCTTAGTTGAAGATCCATATTCTTAAACACCTTGTTCCTTCCGTCGATAATATTTACTCCTTTTATTATAGAATATTGATTATCCTGAGCCAACGAAGGCAATTGTATTAGCAGGATTAATAGCAAAAAAATGATCTTTATAAATTTCATATGACAATTATTTACAACGGCCTTAGCTCTACCTACCCAGCTGCCGCTGGTACGGTAGACAAGTATGATTGCGGCACAGCCGGGAAATTCCAAAATACAAAATCCAAATCCCAATTCCTACAATGGAGATCTCTCTAATTGGAACCTAACTACCGCGTGTCCGATAGCGCAATGCTATCGGGGCAGGCAGGTTATAGCCGTTGTTGTAAACAGTTTATTAAAACAAGCGAGAAAAATCTTTAAATGTTACAATCCATGCGTATAGCCATAATAAAGCCAAAGGAAAGTGAATTAAGAGAGATACAAGAAATTTATAATTTTTCACCTCGTGGCGTCCTTTATATAATCTATATAATCCTATTAGGGCCAAGAAACCTGCAATTATTAGGGGTAATCCAAGAAGAAAATATGCAAGACTAAATCTACTCGAATCCTCAAATACTAGAGCAGAGGTAAAAGAAACAATGAAAAGACTCAAATTGACCAAACTTAACTTGAATGCTTTCGAAATATTGATTTGCTCCATAAATTGTTTACAACGTTCTTGGCTAAGATCCCTTCCTGTATACCTTCGGTATGTAAACCGGCAGGCAGGTTATAGCGATTGTTGGCAATAGTTATTTATTTTGAATATATGTGTTCCCATCTATTGATACCTTTTTCGGAGATCCGTTCATCATATCAAAATCGTATTCCTTATTGTTTGCGGTATCTTTAATCAGTGGAATAAATTTTATTAAAACCATCTGACTTTTATTAAAATCTAATTCAAATTTACGAGCTGGACCTGCAGATTGTTCTATTGAAATCAACTTCTTATTATTCTGTTTATTTTCTACCCATTTTAAATGCCCATCAGGGTCTGTAAGGTGTTTTTCAAAACTAAAATCATGGATGTTTAGGGAGTCTGGGAAAATAGTCGCCTGTATTCCTCGGCCTAAAATATTCGAAACTCTAAAATAAATATTTACCCTGTCATTTTCTTCTTCAGGTAGTTCCTTAATATCTATTTTAAATTTCTTGGCACCACGATCTAAGTTCAATCGAATTTTTGAATTTATAATTTCATATGATCCCTTTATAAATCTTTCTACGCCTACACAGCTTGATTCATAATATTCAAATGTTCCATCGTTTTGAAACTTATAACATTGTGTATCGAATCCTGCATTTGTTGTTTTGCAAAATTTACCACTAAGGGCAATCTGTCCCTCCAATAAAAAAGGCAATAAGATAATCAATATGAAGAGTAATGATTTTTTCATAATTATTGCCATCTTGATTTATGCTCTGCTAATTTTTATATTCCGATTTTGTATATTTTATACCAAGAGAATCATCATCATTTAAAAATTGCAAGTGCCCCCCATTTTTGCTTAATAGATATTTTTCTTCTCCAGATTCTCTGTAATCGTTATTATCTTCTTGGGTTAAATACACATTAATACATGTTCTAAATCCTCTGAAGTCTCTTAAGGGTATTTTTAATTGCTCAAAACCCAAAGAACGAAGTCCGAGTTCATCAATTAAGTTTTCAGTTGTAAAGAACTCAACCCTTCCTTGCTCATCAGTACTAATTGTAGCTACAAAGGAATTGTTTGAAATTAAATCAACTAATGAAGCCAATGACCTGAGGGGAATTTTAGTATCCTCGAAGAGGTTTATGGATATCGATACTGTATTTGATGGATCATTTTTATCCCATTTGTTTGATGACAGTGTATCCTTGGAAATAATCTCATAGTATGGTTGAGGGCGATTATATGATTCAAAATGCAATTCAATCGTGTCTTTATTTTGGGTGTAATATCCTTTTCCCAGAAAGGAACCGTGACCTAACATTAAGCCTGATGATTTAACAAACCTGAATGAGTCTAATAGTTTTATTCTGTAAATAGACATGTTAGCATGATCTGTATATTCATAATTTCCTTTAATAGGTTGTGAAACACCTAAAAAAGGAAGAGTTAATATTATTATAGCTAGGAGTTTCATGAATAGAGTATAACGGCTCTAGCGATGATTGCGGCTAGTCGGCATGCCTTTGGCAGCCCCTGGCCTCTGCCCTATTTAAGCCAGTTTAAGTTTTATTTAAATGTAGGAAATTTCAATTAAGTTCTGAAGAAGCGATGGATTATAGCCGTTGTTGGCAGTAGTGTTTTTTACAATTCCTCAACAAGTTGAATATTATTACCACAGGTATCGTTAAATACTGCATATTTCCACGTTCCCATTGTAGAGGGTTTTACAATAAATTCTACTCCAAGTTTTGTTAGCCGTTCATATTCTGCATCAACACTTTTAACATCAAATTGAGTGTAGGGCATTCCAGCTTCCATCAATGCTTCCTGATAGACTTTACAC
>JABDKX010000174.1 GCA_013001975.1 Saprospiraceae bacterium
ACTCATTTTATTTATCGAGTGAGATATGAGTTTAGCGACCTTGTGAATTATAAATGACTTTATCGGCATGGACTTTTTATATCTCATTGATAAAGTTACCCCAAGCCCAACCTTCCTTGCCTACATATTTTATACGACACCATTTTCCGGCTTTGCCATTGAGGTAGTAAGTTTGAGAATCATAGAATAATATTTCGACTTCAGAATTTGCTGGAATTCTCAGTACAACATCAGATGATAGTGATGGTCCTGACCTCATGTTGAGCGTAGGGCTATCAATAATGACCAGTCCACGTTTAAAATTTCCCATACCTTCAAAAGCGGCCAGTTTCTTTTCTAAGTCTGCAATTATAGAATCCTTTTCAAGGAGTTCAGCCTGGAGTGCGCTAGATGCAGGCGTTGGAATTTTTGAAAAAGTGCTTGACAAAACTTCAATAGGATTCTTTTGCGTGAAAATACTAAGGAGCAACCATATTGCAATAAGTCCAAATATAACGATATAGGCCCATTGAATTAACGGGTTCTTTGGTTTTTGACCATATCTGTTTTTCTTAATCAGCGGCTTAATTTTAAATTGGATTTAAAAATATAAAAACTTTGATTCTCTTCATAGTTTGTAATAGGTCATATTAAAACAGATATGGTCTTGATTAACTTATTGTTTCATTCTAAATTTAAAAAACCAACATTTTTTGAATTATACACGTCTGTTAAAGTATATGTTTGTTTATTATAAAACCATACAGATATGAAATCACTTTTAGTCTTGATCATTATATTACCTCTTGGATTATGTGGACAACTTATTTCCTATGATTTTGAAGAGTGGGAGACTTTTTTTAATTATGAAAAACCAGTTGGTTGGGAAACCAATCAGGATACGATTTTTCAATCTTTAACTAAGGATTCGGATAGCGCTTCTGGAGATTTTGCAATGAAGCTATTTTCTGAAAGTACTTCTGGATTTTTTGGATGTATTAGTTCTGCACAAACAAGCGCTGTTTTTGATGCGCCTTCACCTCTTACGCTCCAACTTAAAGCATTTGTAAAAATTATACCTGAAACGGCTGCTACCAAGCCTAACTTCGTAATTTCGGTTTCAGTTTTTAATAATAGTACCTTCCTTGATAATATTTCGTACGAAACAGATACTGCAATCACGGAATACGAAGAAATTACAATGGATATTCCTTTTCATTTTGTCGATTCTTTGGTCATTAGAATTTCCAGCGGAGGATTTCCTACAGCAGTCGATGGTTGTGAAGGACACACAATAGCATATGTTGACGATGTATCCATAGTCGAAAATATTATAAGCAGTAATTCTAAATTAGAAGAAGAAGATTTTTCATTTTATCCTAATCCATCCAACGGATTTTTAAATATAGAAAGTGAAAATGCATATGTAACTTACCAGGTTCGAGATATTATAGGTCAAAAATTAGAATCAGGAGTTATTGAAAATGGAAGAATTAATCTTTTGTCAAAAGGAAATTTGATTGTTGTTGTAAGAACTAAAGAAGGGGATTCTAAAATCATTCGTATAGTTAATTTTTAACTAATATAGAGTAACCTTTACCTGAATTTTTATTATTGACTTTCCCTCAATGCTTGCAGTTTCTTCTCCCACTCCTTCATTTCTATTTCATACTCAGCCATCCTAGCATTTCTCTCCTTTTTGAGTTTGTCTAATGCTTTCTTTATTTTTCTTTCCTCATATTGCTCATTGAGTGTGCCTTTTCTTTTTTTCTTTTTATTGCCCCTGAGAATTTTACCAAGCCAACCACCATATTCAGATTCACTTACAACTTCATCAATAACTTCAGGTGTTTTTTTATTTTCTTGATAATATGCATATTCTTCATCATTCAAGAAATCAGGACAATCAAATTTTTCACTTGGTTTATATGTATAATTGATGAGTCCTTTGATGCCTGCATATTCTAACAATGCACCGACCATTGGTAATGCTGTTCTTCCTCCAGAGCCTGTGCCAATATTTCTAAAATGCATCCTTCTGTCTTTTGTGCCCACCCAAGAACCAATAACCAATTCATCTGTGCATCCAATAAACCAACCATCAGATTGTCTTTGTGTGGTTCCTGTTTTGCCAAACACGGGAAAAGGAATATCAAACAAACTGTATAACCGACTGGCTGTGCCTTCTCTAGTTACAGCCGTCATCATTTCTTTTAATTCTTTTACATTGTTGTTGTCGAATGGCAGCGGCTCAGCAATACTGTCATTTTTATTTTCATAAATAATATTGCCGTCTATATCTTCTATTCTTTTTATAGAATGTAGTCCATTACCAGATTCTGAATTAGAAATCTTTGCATAAGCTTGAACCATTTCATACAGAGATACATCAGATGTTCCTAAAACAATTGAAGGTACTTTTGCTAATCTGCTTGTGACGCCTAAACTTTTTGCCGTGTTCACGACATCATCGATTCCAGCATCAAATAAAACCTGTACTGACACAGTATTGACGGAATGTGCCAACGCCGCCTTCATTGAAAGGTAACCGCCGTATTCATCGCTTGCATTTTTGGGAGTCCAATCATCATAATCTTCATACGTTTTTAATTCATTCTTATAAAAATCACAAGGTGTTTTTTCTTGCTCAAGTGCTGTGAGATAAACGATAGGTTTGAATAGTGATCCTACTTGTCGGCCTTCCGTAATATTATCGTATTGAAATTCTGAATAGTCGTTGCCGCCTAACCACACTTTTATCTCTCCAGTTTTGGGGTTCGAAGCTAAGAGACCAGTATGCAATAATTTTAATGCATGTTTGATGGAGTCTATTCTGGTTGCTTTTTTTGTTTCAATGCCTTTCCATGTCCAAAAAGACTGTTCTGATTCGATGTTGAAATTTTTAAGGGCCTCTTTACCTGATTGTCCTTTTTCTCTTAGTTTTTTATAAGCAGGATGTTTTATTATTTTATCATCAATAATTTTATTATTTCTACCATACATTCGACCTCCTGACCAGCTCTGTTCAAAGATATCTTGCAATTGGGTCATATGATCACGCACTATCTTTTGAGCAGCGACTTGCATATCGTAATCGAGACTTGAATAAATTTTTAAACCATCGTGGTAGATGTTGTATTTGCTGCCATCTGGTTTTCTCAATGTGTTAGAAAGTTTGCTGAATTCTTTTCTAACATGTTGGTGAAAGTATGGTGCAAAACCATAAGCGTTATCTTTTGATTGATAATTTAAATTGAGGGAAGATTTTTTAAGATCATTGTAAGCCTGTTCAGAAATGTAGCCATGTTTGTGCATTTGAAACAATACCAAGTCTCGTCGTGCCTTTGCTCTATCAGGATATTTCCGTGGGCTGTAATATGTGGTTGCTTTTAAGATGCCGACCAATGTAGCTGCTTCTTCGATCAATAATTCACTAGGTTTTTTATTAAAAAATCGTTTGGATGCTGATGCCAATCCAAAGGCGTTTTCACCAAATGAAACTGTACTTGAGTAAAGCCAAAGAATTTCAGATTTCGAATATATCTTTTCGAGCTTTTTAGCAATGTGCATTTCTCGAAATTTATTTATAATCGTACTGATGAAAATATGTTTTTTTCTAGGGTATAAATTTTTCGCCAATTGTTGGGTAATTGTACTTCCACCACCACTGGCATCTTTTTGAAGTAATATGGTTTTAAAAATGACTCTAAATAAACTTTTATAATCTACACCGTTGTGATCATAATATCTGTGGTCCTCAATTGCAATCAATGCATTTTTGTAAATGTCATTCAGTTCTTCTTCTTTTAAATGTATTCTGTTTTCAATATAATACCTTCCAATTAGTTTGTCATCAGATGAAAATAATTCAGAAGCAATAGGATTGCTGATGTTTTTGAGTGAATTGTTGGTTGGAATATTATTGAAAGTGTTTAATCCTACCAAAGTATAAAGGCAAAGGATGCAAAAAACAGGTATAAGCCCAACTATTAATAGTCGAATCAACTTTTGCTTTATAGTTAATCTTTTCCAATAGGATATCACCTTGTTGAAAAACAATTGTAATGGACGGAGAAACTTAGAATCTTTTATAATGTGTATTGTTTATATTTCTACTAATTAACTATGCAATAAAAGCATTTATTTTAAACTATACTTTCAAAATCATTGCAATATCTTAATTTTGTTTATTCTGAACGCTTCTGTGATTTATTTTTTATAAAATATAAATATGGTTAATCTTCCTCCTGAAAAGTTAGGCTCATTTTACTTAGGTGCTGAATATGACATAAATACTAATAGTATTACTGAAAATGCTGTTAATTATGACGCACGTGATTTAACAACACATGCAGTATGTGTTGGAATGACCGGTAGTGGTAAAACTGGATTGTGTATTGGATTACTCGAAGAAGCAGCATTAGATAAAGTTCCTGCTATTATAATTGACCCTAAAGGTGACATGACAAACTTAATGTTACAGTTTGAAAATTTATCACCGGAAGATTTTAAAGAATGGATTAATGCAGATGATGCTAGTCGGAAGGGCATGTCTGTTGATGACTACGCAGCAGCCACTGCGAAAAAGTGGAAAGATGGACTAGCAAGCTGGGGTCAATCGACAGATAGAATTAAAGCTTTAAAAAATAGTGTAGATTATAATATATATACACCTGGATCAAACGCTGGGTTGCCAATCAATATTATTGGTTCTTTTGCGGCACCAGGAGGTAATTTTGAAGATGATGCTGAAATGTTACTTGAACGAATTCAAGGAACTGTTGCTGCTTTACTTGGAATGGTTGGAAGCAAAGAAGATCCTCAAAGATCTCGAGAAGGTATTTTATTGTCAAACTTATTCGAACATTATTGGAGAAATGGTGAAGATCTGGATTTAACCAAACTGATTATGGGCATTCAAACACCTCCTATGGATAGGTTAGGTGTATTTGAAATGGAAACTTTCTATCCTACAAAAGACCGATTTGAATTGGCGATGGATTTTAACACATTAGTGGCATCACCTCAATTTAAGTATTGGTTGAAAGGAGATCCATTGGATATTGATAAAATATATTTTACGAAAGAAGGAAAGCCAAGGCACAGTATATTTTATATAGCGCATCTTTCTGATAGTGAAAGAATGTTTTTTGTAACCTTACTTTTAAATTCTTTGATTACTTGGATGCGAAGACAATCGGGAACAACCAGTTTGCGATCGTTATTATATTTCGATGAAATATTTGGATATTTTCCACCAACTGCAAATCCACCTTCAAAAAAGCCATTGCTGACTTTACTTAAGCAAGCAAGGGCATTTGGTGTAGGCAGTGTATTGGTAACTCAGAATCCAGTAGATATAGATTACAAAGGATTGTCAAATGCCGGCACTTGGTTTATCGGTAAATTACAAACCGAAAGAGATAAAGATAGAGTACTTCAAGGATTGGAAGGCGCCATAGCTGAAGCAGGCGGTGGTGCTAAACTTGATTTCAGTAGAATTATTACTGCCTTGGATTCAAGAGTTTTTTTATTACACAATGTACATGAAGATGCTCCGGTTGTCTATCATACGCGGTGGGCAATGTCTTACTTGAGAGGTCCAATGACAAGGCCTCAATTAAAAACCTTAATGGCAGACAAGAAATCAGCAAAAGGGAAGGTGCTCAAGACAGGAAGTGTTGTTGACTTTGATATTCCTCAAGCAAAAGCAGATAAAAAATCAAGCGTGGCGCCTTCATTAAGTCCTGGTATTGATTTGCGATACTTTGATCCTGAATATACACAATTGGTAGATCAGTCATCTATTACTTACATTCCAAAAGTATTAGCGATCGGTAAGGTGAGATTTTATGATGATAAAAGAGGTGTTGATAGAATAGAAGAATTTAATTTACTTGTAGATGCTCCAGACGATTTTGGAAGAGTCGGTTGGGATGAAGCAAAGAATATAAATAATTGGGAACAGTATATTGATGTAAATCCAAAACATCATTCTGAAGCAGAGGTTTCCTATTCTGATATTCCATCCTCAATGAATACAGCGAAAGATTTTAGTGCCATTGAAAAGGAATTCTCAAATTATTTATACCAAAATAAGCGATCATATCTCTTAGAACATCCTGATTTAGACATCTTCCAAAAACAAGGTGAAAGTGATGAAGCTTTTAACTTAAGGATTCAAGTGGCTGCCACAGAGGAGCGTAATGAGGAAATTGATAAATTAAGAGATAAATACGATAGTAAATTTGATAAAATAGAAGATAAGATTCGAAAAGAAGAACGCGATATGGCAGAGGCGGAAGCTGAAGTAAAAAGCAGACGTACTGATGAAATTGTCAATATTGCAGAAACCATCTTTTCAGTTCTGGGAGGTAAAAGATCACGATCCTTAACTACAGCAGCTTCTAGAAGAAGAATGAGCAGAAGGGCAGCGGAAGATGTGGAAGAATCGAAAGAAGAAATCGAAGAGCTGGAATTCGACTTTGAAAATTTAAAAAAGGAATTGCAAGAAAAAGTAGATGACATTAAGTCTACTTGGGATTCAGCAATGGAAAACGTTATTAAAAAAGAAATAAAACCTCGACGTACTGATGTTAAAGTTGATAATGCTATTTTTGTTTGGTATCCTTCCTAGCTTATGAGCTTAAAGCTTTATAAAAATGCCCACACTGTAAGAAGGGCTCGCAATAATAATTCTTCCACTTGTTGCGGTTGCATACCCAGCAGATACGCCTACGTTATCTGTGATTGAATAATTTAACTCGAAGCCTAAAGATGTATATTCTGTATTGTTTGCAAAAATTGAAGTACTGTTTATTTGACTGGGCAGATCTCCATTTTTTGTTGATTTAAGAACATTCAATCTGGTAATGAAAAGCCATTTATAATTATTAAATCCGATGCCAACTTCAGCTCCAAACCGCACTTCATCTGAGAATCCTTTCGTTCGATTATTATAGCCAACATAAGCATTGGTGTACATGTCAAACTTGCCTCCTAATCGAATACCAGTGCCTGCATCAAATTGTATCATTTGATTAAATTCACCATCGCCTGTTTGTAAGTTTTTGAATATGCCACCTTCATCATTACCGAATGGAAGACCAAAAAGAATTGTTCCTGCAACAGCAATTTTACTGCCTTTTTTTGTCAACCCATATTTGAGCATGATGTCAGTGTCGCCAATGGAGTTGATAGCATCTCCAGGTACTAATATTTCACCATTCGTCATAGAAACTAAGTTGTTGTTATAACTTCTGCTGAAAAAAGGAAAGTAAATGATTCCTGTTAATCTGTCTGTAAATCCATGTTCAGCATAAATGCTGGAATTGAATATGCCCAATGTGACATTGTCATCAAGTTCACCGGTATCGGTATAATGTTTATCGCCAACTGACCACCACTGTGATAATTTTATAAATGACTTTCCTTTTGGTTGTGGCCATCCACCACCTGCAAGAAGTGACATTGAAAAAATGAGAAAAGCAAGAGTAAGCTGAATTTTAAAAGTGTCTTTCATCGTCATCTTAATTTATAAATTCACCATCTCCAATTTTCACATTGAATGGTTTACAAAAATACAGGACATGGCTGTATTGATTAAGTTGAACTGAGTTAGGAATGTCATAACTATGTGTCCCTTCAAAAACAGTGACAGCGCCAATTTCAAAAGCACCCGCTGTTGTACTTGGATTATTAGTCAGGTAGATGTAAAGACCAGGAAGGTTTTCGGAAGCTTCATAGGATTCATCTATTTCTAAAAGTAAACCATCATTATTTTCAGAAAGTGTAAAGTTGCCTTTTAAAATATAATTACTGGTTACTTGAATTGTTCCTGAACGCGTAATATTATTAATAACAGTTTCCATTCCTACAACCACTTCGATTTGATCTTCAATAATTGAATTGTCTGATTCGTAACTGGCAGTTACAATGACGTTTCCTGTTTTGACAGCATTGGCCAATCCATTTTGATCTATTGTCAGCACACTGTTGTTGCTGCTATTCCAAGATACCTCAACATTTTCTTGTTGACCCACATTGTTTAAATACATGACTTCAAATTGGAAACTGTCTCCTTGTCTAATGGTGTCGACCAAAGTGGTTATGCGCAATTCTGGTTCAACAGCATCGTCCACAAAATCATCACCGATGCATGATATGAAAATGAATATTAAAAATAAGTAGCTTAAGATTTGTAAGTTCACTTTGATATTAATTTACTTATAAAATGTATCAGGTCGCCTTTTGTTCTAGCTACCGACATTAAAGTAATTATGCAGACAAATGTTAATAGGTTGCCTGAATATCAAAATTTAGTTTAACCTACAACCTTATATATTTTACAGATGCAATTCTCTTGCTATCCTGTATATTTATAAAGTAAATGCCACTGTCTAAATTCTGCAAAAAGTTTAATGGTCTGTTTGATATAGTTATAGCTTGTACATTCTTACTTAAAATTGATTTTCCTGATACGTCATTTACAGTCACAGAAACTTCATTGTCCCAACCATTCAAGCTAGTTAAAAATGCATCACCAGATCCAGGATTTGGATAAATATTTACAGTAGTTATTTTTTCTAGGTTGTCAATATTACTGATGATTCCAGACGTAAAGTTGTACTCAATAAAAGCTCCAAAATCAGTTGCAATAGTTTGCCAAGGTTTTCCTATTTCTTTTACTCTCACATATCCATTTCCGTCATTATTTGCCCACCACGAAATGCCATCTTGATCAGAATCGGTTACAATAACACGGAAACAGCCATTTAAGTTATTCAAGGTATCTCTGTAAACAGAATTATTAGAAAGTGAAGCTGCTGCTCTGTTAAGTAATACATTTCCATCAATATCCTCGACACGGTAAGAAGTTTCTTTTACGGAGTTGGTTCTGGTTTCAATAACAAATCCTCCTTCATAATGATCAGGAATATTTATAGATGTTTTTATTTCATCATTGTTGTTGTCTTCGTCATTCGACACCTGAACTTTAGCAAAGAATTCACTTCCATTTCCTCCTTGTGTTAGATTCAAATTATTAGGTAGTGTTACTACTGTTGTACCTAAAAAATTTAGTGTTCCCGTCCACTCGTAAGTTGCTTCTGATTCACCTACTATACCATAAGTAATAGTTGCATTTCTCATCGTTTCGCTGCCGTGATTTTTCAAAACCACTTGAGGTGCATAACACGATGGATTAAATCTGCCATGTTCTATTCTAGTACTTGGATTTATGATATCAACGATACCGGCATCATTCGTTTTGTTGGCTGGTCCATAAGAAACCAATTGCGAATTAACATAGTATCGACTGTCTCCAGAAGCTGTTGCAATTGTATAATCAACAAAAGGCTTGTCTGCAAATTTAAAATATGGTGTTACATCGTATGTTCTGACGTCAGTAGCCATGCCAGGACACCAACCAGCTCTGTCATAAACCCATGTTCCTCCCTGAGGGTAAACAGGATTGTCTGCGCATTCTTTCCATACTTGCCAAGTATCGGTAAAGCCATCTACATCAACAGTGTGATTCCTCGGAATAAATTCACCCTGCTGTCCATGTCCTGTAATAGCAGTTTTTATCACATATGATGCTACGTTGTCATCATATTGAAATTGTCTTGGTTCGTATCTCCAATCACTTAAAATATTTGTATATCCTGTTGATCTTACTGGCCAAATTTGTTGAATGTCAATCACATCTCGATCAGGAGTTCCTTTGATAAATTCAAATCGTATGTCCATATCTTCCTGCCATTGACCGCCAGCTGTCATATAAATTCTTTTATCTCCTTTGAGGACAGGTCCCAAATCTGTTACATCAAAAGTCCAAGTCAAACCTTCAAGACCAAAATCTAATCCAATGCCATATGGAGTCACGAAACTCATTATCTCGTAGGCCATCGGTACCTTAGAGTAATATATCAATTCACCTCGCTCGAAAGTACCATCACTATCAAAGCCAACTGAGTCAACAGCAACGCCATCTTCATCATAAACAGGAAACTTGGCAGCATGGTGATAATATTCACTCCAAACCAATTCTAAGTCGGTACCATTTAAAGTGTAGTGATTAATCAATTGAGGTAAGTTTTGAACGGAATCTCTTACTTGATAATCATTGACGGATTTGATATATGTTCCTTTTAATAAATTTTGATTAGGAATAAAGTTTGAGGTTCCAGTATCAAAATCATAAGATTCAATGTCCCATTTTCTTGTTGCTAAAAGACCTTCAACAACACCGTTTCTTCCTTTTCCAGATAGATCTACTTCATAATCTTGATCTTCATCAAATTTAAAATACAACATCAAATTTTCATTATTTGGATGCATTTGATCAATGGTTTTTCTCATATATGATTGTATAGTGTTTTGGTCAAGTTCTTTATTCCAAACACGTAATTCATCTAAATCTCCGAAATAAGAAAGGTTGTTACTAGTAATACTTCCTCCAATATTTAGGGCTGTCATATCAATTGGATGGAACTTATCGGTGCCGCTGTGCCACATTTCTCCGTTAAGATAAATTCTCATATTTCCAGTTACCGCATTCTTGGTAAAAGCCCAATGATTCCATTCATTTTTATATAAGTCAGCTGATTCTGAAGGCTTGTTGATTCTGTCATATCCAGAACCATTATTACCACAGTCCCAATATATTTGCCCATTACTCCATGGATGGTGAATATTGACTTGCCTTCGATTTGAATCATCATTACCTTCTAAAACCGTAGAGTTTACAGGTTGAATTTCGCTTCCTCTTAACCAATATGAAATTGTTATTTCATTTGATATTTCTTCAAATGGTTTGTCAACCAAAATACCACCGCCACTTGAAAATGATTTATAATAGGCGTTAGAATTTGAAGTAACTGAGGCGCTGACTTCTGTAGATGATTGCGATTGTATTTCGAAGCCTGTTGATGTTGCTTCATCATAACTAATTCTGAAAACGATGGATGATTCATCATCCCATCTATAGTCTTCAAAAAACTTTAAAACGTTGTCATCTTTGCTTAAAATGACATTGTCGTTTAAAATTAACTCCCAGTCAAGAACTTCGCTGAGTGCATCTGAGATGTTTGTTGCATCTGTTTCAGCAACATAAACTTTCATGTTTTTAAATCGCGACTCTCCTGATATGATATCTAATTCAATTCCTGAGATCCTATCGATGCCATCATCCTCTAAGAATGAAGCAGGGATTAAATATTCTAATTGTAAACCAGAACCATCTTGACCAAAGGAGTAATCATCTGTTTCTGTTCCTTCTATAAAGGGAAAATCAAAAACAGCCAAGGTATTAGAATAAGTTACACTCGTTTTTGTTGATTGGTAATAAGTATATGTTGGCGTTGTACTGTAGTTAAAAACCTCACCTCCAAAACCAGGGAAATTAAATTCGTCGGATCTTGCTTTTAAGGAATCAACTCTCGTAGAATCTACGACATACGTGTTACAACTATAATCCCATTCACCACATCCTTTATTTCTCTCTGATCCAGTAGATACCAATCCATCTTTACATCTCATAGAATAATGCATGAGAATTTTTTCGTAACTGTTGTGATCATCTGTAGGGAAAGTAACTACAGTATCCCGGGTGGTTGATTCATAAGTAAAAGACTGAACATTTGAAGTTTGTGCAAAAATGAAAGTAGTCGATAAAACTAATGCGAAAAGGGTCAATAAAAATTTCATACGAAGTACAGGTTTGTTTTCGTATGTAAAATATAAAATAAGAGCCAAGAATTAAAACTTTAACTCTTGACTCAATTAAAATCTTTATTCGTTGTCTTCAAACTTACCTGTCATGATGGAGACAACGCCTCCTGTGATGGCAAAAGAAATAATATTCCATGCGCCATCAAC
>JABDKX010000176.1 GCA_013001975.1 Saprospiraceae bacterium
AGAAGTGTCTTTGACTGCTTTAAGAGGTAATGAATATGACTTTATTATGGGAAGCTATTTTGAAGGCTCTGAAAAAGCCCAGTTTTATAATGGCCGAATAAACGACTTCAAATATTGGAAACAAAAATTGAGTGGACAAGATGTGTTATTCCTTCATTTTCCAGAAAAGGAATTTGAAGTGAAACAAGAATTCTTTTTAACCTGTTGTGAGCAAATGGTAATAGGAGAGGATATCACAATTGATATTAACAATCCATTGGATTCGTTAATCGTCCCTAATGCCAGTCCAACAGGTTATGACAGTACTTACATTTATGGTTTTATTCAAAACGATCCTTCTCCTACTGTAAATGAAAGTATGATACCTGATGATATAGTGGTTTCATACCAGCAGCTTTGCCAAGAATTTTGTGAGGCATCTGCGACATGGAATATTTCTCCAGAAGAAATATTTTCAGACAACTGTAATGCCTTGGAATTCAGTCAATCTCATTTTTCACCAGTTTTATTGGACGAAAATATATCTTTTATTGAGGTCGTATATACCGCAAGTGATGATTGTGGACAAAAGAATTCATTTACATTAAACTTAGAACTGGAATGTCTGCCAAGTGAAGCGGTAACTATTCCTGAACAAAATGAATTTATTACTGAAGTCAACGCATCTTGTGTAGACGTTGAAACAGATGCTATTTGTAAGTTTTCTGATATAAAATTATTTCCTGGCTTTATAAATGAAGCCAGTCAATTGTTTGAAGCGTATGGTGAATCATCAACATTAATACTAAGCCTTTCAGTTAATGGCGCTTCAAGACAAGTTGAAATCTCAGAGATTCTGGAAGGCATAGAACTTCCAGAGCTAAAAGAAGAAGGCAGTTATCAAGTTTGTTTTGAGTCGATAAGTAATGAATGCCAGACAAATGATGTCAACTTTTGCAAATCAATAATAATTACAGGCTCGTCGTCAATAGACCATGGAACAATTGTAGCTTGTCCAAGCAGCCTGGAAGAAACGCTACCGCAAGACATTTCAAATGACCTAAAAACATTGATATTAAACAATCCACTGGAAACAAGAATTGAAATTTCATATGAAGATGATTGTTCTTGTATTGTTCAAGAAGGTATAAAAATAGAATTTGCAACTGATGAGTCGCCAGAAGAGGTGGTGCTAGAGGCATGTCCCGATGAATTCCCTTTGACTGTTCTGGATTTAGAAATAATGGAGTCAGATGTTTACGAACAAACGCTGCTTTATTTTGATAATGCTTCATATAGTAGTGATGCTAACGGTTCAGCATGTGATAGTTTTGTTTTGTTGACAGTGATTAAAAAACCAATATTCGAAGAATTTGTCAATGCAGAAATCTGTGAAGGAGAAGTTTTTGAAACTTATGCAGAAACAGGTCAATATGAAGATGTTTTTGTTGCTGAAAATGGTTGTGACTCAATCAGAATATTATCGCTGGAAGTATTGCCAAAATCATACGAAGATATTTTTGTTGAAATTTGCCCTGACAGCACTTACATGGGTTATTCTGAAGAAGGCACTTACGAAATATTGGAAACTAACGTACTGGGATGTGATTCTATCGCTACTTTAAATTTAACTGTTTTGGATGAATCAGATCCTGCGTGTATGGTGAGTTCGACTAATGTGGAATTTATGGAAAGATTATCAATATCTCCTAATCCAGCTACTGAGTCCCTAAGGTTAATCAATGGTTCTAAAAAGAGGTTTAAGATTAAAATATTTAACCTTTCAGGTCATTTGGTAAAAGGAGAAACTTTAACTAATAACATAATTGATATTACAATGCTTCCAGAAGGAATTTATTTTCTAAAGGCCTTAAGTTCGACAAGAAGCTATGATATTGTTAAATTTGTAAAAATTTAATTCCCCAGAATAATAATATTTTATAAAAATTTTTGTGATAACTTATTGTCACCTGACCCCTTTGTAAAAGAAGAATGGACAAATAAGTATATCTTTACAACAACTAAAAAAGCAAAAATGAAGGGTATTGTTTTTACAGAATTTCTTGATATGGTAGAGGAGAAATTTGGTTACGAGGTCGTGGATCAAATAATCGAAGATGCTCAATTAGAATCCAAAGGTGTTTATACAAGTGTTGGTACTTATAAACATAGTGAAATTGTACAGCTATTAATGAACTTGTCAGATACTGTTAAAGTGGATCCAAATGTATTGTTAAAAGAATTTGGAATATATCTTTTTGATACATTTCTTAAGACCTATCCTACATTTTTTACTTCAGTTGACAATGCTTTTGATTTTTTGGAATCCATAGATAAACATATTCATGTTGAAGTTCTCAAATTATATCCAGATGCAACACTTCCAAAGTTTTTATCAGAAAGATTCGATGATAACTCTATGATTATGACTTACATAAGTGATCGTAAAATGTCTGCTCTTGCTCATGGGTTAATAGAACGATCAATAAAACATTATAGAGAAGATTATAGCTTGGAAATTGAAAACATTTCAGAAGATGGTAGTAAAGTAAAATTCATTATTAAGAATAATTCGTAGTGGACGAAATTGAAATTTTAAAGCGAAAAATTGAAAGAGAGCGCAAAGCTAGAAAGCAAGCTGAAGCAATCTTAGAGACTAAAGCATTTGAACTTTTCCATGCTAATGAATCATTAATGTTGCTGAATAACAGTTTGGAACAGCAAGTGAACGAACGAACTAAAGCATTAAAGAATAGTGAGGACAGATATAGGTCACTTATTGAAAAAGCAAGTGATATAATTTTTAATGTAGATGAAGAAGGTTATTTCACCTTTATAAATGCTTCTGGATCTAAGGCTTTTGGTTATGAAGCAAAAGAGTTAATAGGAGTAAGATATATTGATTTTGTGGACGACCAGTATAAGGAAGCCGTCTTCTCATATTATACAAATCTTAAAGAAAATAATATCAAAGCGGATTATTTTGAATTCCCAGTGCGTTCAAAATCAGGAGAATCATACTGGGTAGGACAAAATGTTAATCGAATTGATAACGAAGACGGTTCTTATTATTTCACGTCTGTTGCTAGAGATATTTCTAAAAGAAAGAAAGCAGAACAAGAGCTAGAAAGAGCGCAACAAAAGCTTGTAAAAAGTGAAATTAAATATAGGTCAGTATTAGAGAACATGGAGCTGGGCCTTATGGAGGTTAACACGGAAGGTAAAATAATTCGTGTTTATGACAGGTTTAACGCTATGACAGGATACGATGGTGATGAACTTGTTGGTAGAAACGCCATTGAAGCCCTTGTAGTTGAAGAGTACAGATCATTAATAGAAAAGCAAGATAAAGAAAGACTGGAAGGCGAAGCAGGGGTCTATGAGATGAAGATTAGAAAAAAGAATGGAGAGGAACTTTGGGTGATAATAAGTGGAGCACCTTTCTATGATGAAAATGGTAATATAGCGGGCTCCATAGGAGTCCATTATGATATTACTGATAGAAAAAAGCTAAGTCGTGAATTGGAAATTGCTAAAGAAAAAGCAGTTAAAGCACAAATGGCAGAAAAACAATTCTTAGCTAATATGAGTCACGAAATAAGAACACCTTTGAACGCGATTATAGGTATGAGTCACTTATTGGGAGACACAAAGTTAGGCTCTGACCAAAAAGAATATCTAGATATTCTTACTAGTTCAACGACTATTTTGAAAAACCTGATTTCTGATATACTTGATATCTCTAAAATTGATGCTGGGACGATTGAAGTAAATGAAGAGTCTTTTGATATAGATAAATTAAGTGAATTGCTCATTAACACAATAACATCAAAAAATAGCGATAAGGAAATTGCATTTAATTCTATTGTAGATAAAAGTATTACTAATTATATAGTTACAGATAAACAGCTTTTAAATCAGATATTATTAAACCTTTTAAGTAATGCAGAAAAATTTACAAACTCAGGGAAAGTTGAACTTAGAATATCGCTATTAAACCAAGAACCAACTTTTTATAACTTACAATTTGAAGTAATAGACACAGGAATTGGAATGACAAAAGATGAATTAAAAGGGATCTTTAGCCAATTTAAACAAGCCAATTCGGGAGTTAGACAAAAGTATGGAGGAACTGGATTAGGATTGACAATATCTAAAAGCTTGGTTAAATTACTAGGTGGAGAACTTCAAGTTAAATCTGAAAAAGATATTGGCACAAAATTTTACTTCGATTTAAAACTTAAAAAAGGATTAAAATTAAATAAAAAAGAAAACGCTATTTTAGAACAAGTGCAACGGAGCTTTAAAGGAAAGAACAAAAGAGTCTTGGTTGCCGAAGATAACCGAATGAACCTAAAATACATCTCAACACTTTTTCAAAAATGGAATCTTGATTACGACGTTGCAAGCAATGGCCTTGAAGCAGTAAAGTTGTTCAAAAAATCCAAATACGATATCATATTTATGGATTTATCTATGCCTATTATGGATGGCTATGAGGCTTGTGTGAAAATAAGAGAAATGGAAGAAGTTGATAATAAAACACCTATAATCGCACTAACGGCTTCAACTTTTTTATCAAAAAAACAATTAGCACTAAAAGCTGGCATGTCTGATTTTGTTTCCAAACCCTTTACTCCTGACCAACTTTTTTCAGTGATAGAAAAGTATATTAATCCTTCAAATGTAGCTATTAAATTAGGCAACACTTTTGACTTTAACGAAAACCTAGATATCGAATACCTTAAAAACTCCTATGGTGGAGATATAGCTTATGCTTGTGAAATGTTTAAAACATTTGATTCGATTATCGAAGATGAACTTATTTTAATAGAATCGTCATTCGAAGAAAATGATAATGATAAAGTGAAACAGTTACTACATAAAATTAAGCCAACTTTTACAATGGTTGGATTATCTGGGATATCAAAAAATGTTGAAGACTTGGAAAAGATTTTAGAAGTTGAAGACTTGATTCATTGTTTTAGAAGTTTTATAAATGTCAAAACTGATTTATATGAATCTCTACCAATAATAAGAAAGGAAATTGTTAGAATGAATGAACATATTAGTACAACAAAATAAATATCATGCTTAATTGTATAATTGTTGAAGATGAGTTAATGGCCAGAAAGTCATTGGAAATGCTATGTGACAAATCTGACGACATAAAACTTGTTGGTTCTTTTGAAAATGCTGAATCTGTTCAAAAAGAAATTGGTAAGTTAAATGTTGATCTGATTTTACTTGACGTGGAAATGCCTGGGATGTCAGGAATTGAATTGTTAGATAGTTTAAGTGTTTTACCACAAATAATATTTACTACAAGTAACACGGAATATGCCTATGAAGCATTCGAGTACGACGTAACAGATTTTATAAAGAAGCCAATAACGTTGCTTCGTTTTAGAAAAGCAATTGATAAGGCATTAGAAAGAAAGGAAAAATTAGAAGCCATTTTTGCCGCAAGTAGCAATAATGAAATCTATATAAAATCTTCAGGACGTTTTATTCGAATTCCCTTCGATGAAATTCTGTACTTTGAAAATGTAGGTGATTATGTAAAGGTAATTACACATAAAAACAATCATATTATTCACGGGAGCCTAAAGTCTATTGCCGCAAGGATAAAAAACCCAAGATTTATAAAAGTTCATAGGTCATATATTGTTAACCTTGATAAAGTAGTTGATATTGAAGATAACACGTTGGTAATCGAAAAGAAAGTTATACCTATCAGCAGATCTCATAAGCCTATATTAATGCAATCGATTAATATTCTATAAGCTAAAACAGCTTAACTGATAATCTAAACCAAAAAAAGAAATTTCCTTACTGAAAATCGAAAGTAGCCCTTCAGAAGCGCAGCTAGCACGCATATTTGTATTGTAAATAAAGAAGAACAACCACTTCTATTAAATAAATAAATACAAATACTATGTGTGGCATTATGGCTTATATTGGAAAAAAAGAAGCATACCCTATAATTATTGATGGACTTAAGAAATTAGAATACCGAGGATACGACAGTGCAGGTGTCGCTATTATGAATGGCAGTTTAAGTTTGTATAAGAAACAAGGAAAGGTTACTTTTTTAGAAGACTTTACAGATGGTAAAAAAACGAATGGCAACCTTGCCATGGGCCATACTCGATGGGCTACACATGGTATTCCAAGTGACTACAATGCTCATCCACATACATCGCAAAGTGGCAGGTTAGTAATGGTTCATAATGGTATTATTGAAAATTATGAATTTTTGAAAACGCTTTTAAAAGAGAAAGGGTTTAATTTTAAAAGCGACACAGATTCAGAAGTGCTTGTTCAATTTATTGAATGGTATCAAGTTAAATATGCTCTTACTCTTAAAGAGGCAGTTCGAAGAGCGCTACAGGATGTAGAAGGCACATACGCAATTGTAATTATGGATACAATTGCCCCTAATAAAATAATAGTAGCGAAAAAAGAAAATCCATTGGCGATAGGTCTAGCTGATGATGGATTTTATATCGCATCTGATGCTGGCCCAATGAGTAAATATACTTCAGAAGTCATCTACTTAAATGATGAAGAAGTTGGAGAGCTTAATATAGATGGAAGTTTTTCAGTCATAGATTTGGAGAATAATGAAATAGCAAGCATTGTGACGAGCATTTCCAAATCCAATGATAATTATGATAAGGGCTCTTTTGATTCTTATATGTTAAAGGAAATTTTTCAACAGCCAGATACAATTAAAAATTGTATCTCAACCAGATTGGATGTTGCTAATAATAACATTGACCTTAAAGCAGTTGATGAACATAAAAGACTATTTAAAAATACTAACAGAATAATTATTGTTGGTTGCGGTACTTCCTGGCATGCTGGACTTATTGGTGAGTACCTTATTGAAGCGTTAGCTAATGTTTCAGTTGAAGTAGAATACGCTTCAGAGTTTAGATATAGAAACCCAGTTATAAACCAAAATGATATTGTCATTGCAATTTCTCAATCAGGAGAAACCGCAGATACTTTGGCAGCATTAAAACTTGCAAATGAAAAAGGAGCTTTTACATATAGCCTTGTAAACACGCCAGAATCTACTATCGCTAGACATTCAGATTCTGTCAGCTATATAAAAGCAGGGGTTGAAATTGGAGTCGCCTCAACAAAAGCTTTTACAGGACAAGTTACCTTACTAACAATGCTTGCAATAAAATTAGCAATAATTAAAGAAACGATAAACCCTTCTGAAGTTCAAAAATATATCAAAGCAATACACCAATTACCAACCTTAGTAGAGGGTGCGCTGAAGACAAAAAATGTAATTAAGAAAATCGTAAAAAAATTATCTAATAACAATAATGCTTTGTTTTTAGGAAGAGGGTTAAACTTTCCAGTCGCTCTTGAAGGTGCTTTGAAGCTAAAAGAAATCTCATATATCCATGCAGAAGGATATCCTGCAGCAGAAATGAAACATGGACCAATTGCTCTAATCGATGAAAATATGCCTGTATTTATTTTGGCTACAAATGATAGTGCTCTTAATAAACTAGTCAGTAATATTCAAGAAATTAAATCAAGAAAAGGAATTGTTGTTTTAATTAAAAATGAAGACCAAATAATTTCAAAGGAGCTAGCTGATTATGTCATAGAAATCCCTAAAGTTGAAGAAATTCTTTGTCCAATTATTAGTTCAATTCCGTTACAACTGATTTCTTACTACGCAGCTAAGTTTAGAGGTTGCAATATTGATCAGCCAAGAAACCTTGCTAAATCAGTAACAGTAGAGTAGGCTGGCTAAAAAATCAAATTATCAAATAAATAAAATATTAATAATAAAATTATAATAAAATGAATACGCTAAATGCATTTATAGGAACAACACTTAATGAAGTTAATTCTAAAGAGAATTTATTTTTAGAATCACAGCAACAAGAAAATCTATACTCTAAACTATGTAATAAAGAAGCATCAATTGCTTTAGTAGGCTTAGGATATGTAGGACTACCAATTGCTCTAGAATTTGCTAATGATTTTAATGTCATCGGTTTTGATATTAACCAATCAAGAGTAGATCTTATGAACAACAATATTGATCCATCAGGAGAAGTTTCTGAAGAAGCTTTCTATAATAAAAACATAGTGTTCTCAGATAACGCAGATTGTTTGACTGAAGCAGAGATGATCATAGTTGCTGTACCTACTCCTATTGATAATCAGAAAAATCCAGACTTAACACCTATTACAAAGGCTTGTACAACAATTGGTAAAACACTTAAAAAAGGAAACTATGTCGTTTTTGAATCTACTGTTTATCCAGGCTGTACAGAAGAGGTTTGCATCCCAATTCTGGAAAAGTTTTCTGGATTAAAATACAATGTTGACTTTAAAGTAGGCTATTCGCCAGAAAGAATAAATCCGGGAGATAAAATCCACACTTTGACAACAATACCTAAAATTGTCTCAGGATCGGATAAGGAATCTTCGGAGGTTATATATAACATCTATAATCACATTATTAAAGCAGGAGTTCATTTAGCACCATCAATGAAAGTTGCCGAAGCTGCTAAGATTGTAGAAAACACGCAACGAGATGTTAACATAGGGTTAGTAAATGAATTGTCGGGATTATTTGAAAGACTAAATATAAATACACATGATGTATTGAAAGCTGCTGGTACAAAATGGAATTTTTTAAATTTTTATCCAGGATTAGTCGGAGGACATTGTATAGGAGTTGATCCATATTACTTAATACATAAAGCAAAATGTGTAGGAAAAGAATTGCCAATAATAAGTTCAACTCGATACATTAATGATAAAATGCCTAGTGATGTTGTATCATTGATTGAAACACACTTAGAGAAAGCAGGAAAGAAAATTGAGAATTCTAAAATTCTCATTTTAGGAACTACATTCAAAGAAAATGTCTCCGACTTGAGAAATTCTAAGCCTGCAGAAATGGCTCAAATATTCAAATCTAAAGTAAAAGAATTACATATAGTAGATCCGTTAGCAAGTGCTGAAGAAATGAGATCCTATTACGGATTAAATCTTAGTACTGTAATTGAAGAAAATTATGATGCAGTGATTTATGCAGTTAATCATGATGAATTTGATACTATTAACTGGGAGTTCATAGAAAACATAAGCGCTGAAAGTGCTATAGTTTTAGATTTTAAAAAGCTTTTGAATGTTCCTAGCTATATGAAAAAGAATCTCAAATATACCACACTTTAATATCAAAGGATGTTAAAAGGTATATCAATTAATGGGTGTTTTTTGTTCATTTGGACTTGTTGGCCGATGTTTTTATTCGGCCAACAGTCCAATTTTATTGATACTTTATTCACCTATAATGTAACTAATGTAAAAGGTGAAAAGAATAACCTGGTTCAATGCGAAATTGATAAGCTGAGACATGATTATGGAATTTCTGGTGGTGTTGCAATCAGTAACTTTTATTCTGAAGATGTTAATGCAGGCTTGTCAACAAGACTTTATGGTAAGATAAGACTGTGGGAAGGTGGCCTAAAAGAAAATTCTCTTTCTGCTGAAATCCTTAGAAAGCAACTTGTTTTAGATAGTATAAATCATCAGAATAATAATTTTAAAAACGATTATGGTATATATTATGATTATTTAATTTACCTATTTAATAAAAAAAAGGCTCCTTTGTTGGATTCTATTTTATTAAAAAGTAAGGATCATTTAAATTATTTATATGACCTCTATCATAATAAAATAATTGATTATGAAAAGTTATTATCTCTAAAAGAAATCATTACCAATGCTCAAAATCTAAGAAGAGCACAAAGAGAATACAATATCATATTTGACAGCATGATTCAAGACATCAGTCTTCCTAAAAGTGACACTTTTGAAATTTGGGAATTTGACTTTGAGTCGTTAAGTAGAGACTTAAAACAAGACACCACTTTTAGGGATGCTATCTATTTAGAATCTAATATTATCGATGATAAGTTTGAAAAGGAAAGCCTTCCAGAACTTAGCATAGCACTTGGGTATGACTTTTCTAGAAAAAGAACCTACTATAACTTTTCTTGTTCTAAAAGATTGTTTAACACCTCTTCTTCGGAAAAAGAAGCGAAGAAGAAAGTTATATCAGAGTATTACATGAACGACCAACTCCAAAAGCAAAAAGAACTCATTAACTATAAGTATGAGTATGACTATAAGATTAAACAGTTTAATAACTTAGAATTTAAGTTACTGCAACTGTTAGAAACCAAAAGGAAGTTTAAGGTTAAAAGAAGAATTCTTTCATTTGAAGAAGGCATTGAGGAAAAAAGAACAAAGGTCGATAGCCTACTTATAGAATTAGAAAAAATAGAACTTTTGCAACAATGTTACTTGCTCCTTCTTGGAATAAAAAAAGCACTCCCTAATATAAATCTAGGAGCATATATGCAAAAAAGAGACAACAAACAGAAGGATAAAAAATATTTGGCTGAGCGATTTCTTTTTGTAAAAGACCCTAACGCATTAGATACAGTTGATATAATTATGTTAGAGCAAAATGAAATTAAAATTGTAGATGCATTTGAATTAATGGAGATAAATAACCTAACTGTAATTGATCCGTCTAATTATAAATTAAGAGTGGAAATGGAAAATGCGATAAGTGAAATGTATAAATTAAATACAACAAACAAAATTCTGTTTTCAAGCTTAGAGTCACTTAAACAACTCGAATTAAGAACAATTCAAAGGAATTCAATTGTTGGGAATTTAACAAATTAGAAATATCAATGAAACAATTTAAATTAAAGGAGAAGAAGACTTTTATTAAAATTCTTAAAGAACCTCCAGTTGAAAAGAAGAAGACCAATGTCAGCAGGATTGTATACTTGCTTATATTATTTTTTGTTTTAACAATGGTTGTCAAACGTATATACAATGGGAATGTGACAATATTTGCAGATGGCCAAATTGAACTGCCAAAGCAAACTATAAACTTTCCAAACGACATAAAAGTTATAGACATTTATACTGAAGAAGGAAAGACAGTTTGTGAAGGAGACACGCTCTTTAAATATAAAATACTTAGAGATGAAATTGATCAAGCTAACCTAGAATCTAAGAATCAAGAAAATAGCTGGATAATAAAAGAAAGACTTTCCATTAATAAAAAAATAGAACTAAATAAGATTTTAATTTCTAATAAGTCTTTAAATCTAAAACAGATTAATAGTAATATCAATACTTCTGAGTCATTACTTCTAGGAGGGTTACATAGTGAGTATAATCAATACAGTCACTTAAAAGACGTAGAGTCTAAAATACGATCTGAAATTCTTTACTTAAAAGAAGAAATTAAATTATTATTAAATCACTTAAACCTTCTTATTAGAAATCAGCAAAACTATTTAAACTCAACAAGATCTACCTCAGAAATTTATAATAGACTTAACTACTTTATTGCTTCTATAGATGGTGTTATCAGTGATGTGTTTTATGAAGAGAATGAAATTTGTTTTAAGAAAGAAGAAATGCTAACTATCCACCAGTTGAAAGATGCATCTGTTATCACATATTTTGACACAAATGAAATGGACCATTTAAATGTTGGTGATGAAGTAAGCGTTTTATTCCCAGATGGTAATGTGCAACAGGGCAGAATTAGTAAATTCTTTGTCAGTACTTATGCTCTGCCTTCAGAGTTTCAAAAGAAGTATGAACCAACAGAACGAAATATAGTTGCGCAAGTTGTTCCTCAATCCACTGCGGATGAGAAGCTTTGGCAGAAATTTTATAAAATGAATGTTCGAGTTGAGAAAAGTAGATATAATCTATTCTGATACCAAAAAACCAGAAGATTCTGCCAAAAAAAGAAAAGATATGTTTTAATAATTCATTAGCTAGATATTTGAATTCAAAAGAACAAGATAAATGCAAGTCAGAAACATATTATCTAATTTAAAACCTGAAATTAAGACAATAGGTGACTTAAGTGTTGTATTTGTCAAAGATCTTACTTATACCCAAAAACTGTATGAGTATAAGTTTGATGCAATCGTTTTAGAAGAACCTTCTCAACTTAGTCTATTACGAAAAGACAATCAATTATACTTGTTTCCTACTTTTATTAAGTCAAATATTCAATCTACATCTGATGGGGTTTATTTTGAAGATAACCCGTATTTAATTTTGAATAAAGTAAATAAGCTTAAACAGGCAATCAGCCAATATCAAAAATTAGAACTACCGGACGACCCTCAAGAACAAATAATTGTAAAACTCCTTAGATACTTGATAAGCAGATCGTCTACGCTTTTACCAAATCCTACACGCAAATCAAATATTGGATACAGCTATGCTCTCTTAGAGGAAATGAGTATTGAGTCAAACAAGCTGTATTTAATAAAGGGAATGAATAACTATGTTAAGCAAAACTATTTCAATTCAAAAATTATAGATAAAGTAAATCTTTGTTATACATGTGAAGGTAGTTATTTAAATTTTTATGAAAGTTGCACAAAATGCAATAGTGTTGATTTAAAATCTGAGGATCTGATTCATCATTTTAGATGTGCATATATAGGACCAGAAAGTGATTATATGAAAAATGATCTTTTAGAATGTCCGAAATGTAACCATGTGTTAAAACATATAGGAATTGATTATGACAAACCATCAGAAATCCACACGTGTAAAAGCTGTAACAATGCCTCTCAAGAAACAAAAATGAAAGCGAAGTGTATTGATTGTTCAAAAGAAAATGAGTTGGACCAATTATCAACACATGCTATTTATGAATATGTACCTACAGAAAAAGGAAGGCAAAAATCATTAGAAGAAAAGGTTTCTAATCAATTACCAACAATTCATTTTGATAATAACGATGCAGTCTCAATACCTCTTGGAGCATACGAATTGATAAAAAAACATGAAATCCATAAAAAAGCTAGTTACACTAATAATATTCTTGAGTTAAGATTAAATGTCAGCAAAGTAGTATTGGATAAGTTAAGTATTGAGTTACAAAAAAGTCTATTGGAAGAACTATGTAGCATAGTTAAACCATATTTAAAAGCACATGATTTAATTACTATTAATTTAAATGCTACAATACAGGTCTTGCTGATAGATTATAATTTAGAACTATCTGATGCTATTGCTGATACAATTGAATATAATCTAGACAAGATGATCAGAGACAATGGATGGACAGATCAAAAATCAATTTATTGTGAGATGGAAAAGTTAGCTTAGTGGGACCAATCTGGGAACATATATTACCAGAATATATCACCTATTGGCATGCCGTTGGTATACCTAAGTTTGTAAGAATCTTTTGGTACTTTATTATTTTTGAGCTTACAAGATATATATGCATAGATTTCGTTATTGCCGGATTATTCAAGATGACAGAGAAAAGGAGAGCTGCTAAATGGCAATTGGCAAGAGCAAAACTTTTTGCTGAAAATCCTCTGGTTTCTATAATTATACCTGGAAAAAATGAAGGACCCCATCTTTTTAAACTCACCAAATCTTTAGCAGAACAGAGTTATAAAAACTTTGAATTAATCATTGTTGATGATGGAAGCAATGACGGCACGCCTATTATAGGTAAGAACTTCCAAAGACTTGGACTAATACATACTTTTTTAAGAAATGAAATGAGGGGCGGCAAAGCATCAGCAGCCAATTTGGCGTTGAGGTTTTGTAAAGGAAAAATTGTAGTTCATCTGGATGCAGACTGTTCTTTTGACTTTGACGCCATAGAAAATATCATTATTCCGTTTTACATGGATAACAAAATTGGAGCAGTTGGCGGAAATGTGAAAGTAAGAAATTATAAAGACAGCCTTTGTTCAAAATTACAAGCTATTGAATATTTAAAAACCGTTTCCATTGGTAGGATTGTAACATCAACACTAGGAATTTATAAGATAATTAGCGGCGCTTTCGGAGCTTTCCGTATGGATGTTATAGATCGAGTTGGAGGATGGGACATAGGCCCTGGGTTAGATGGAGACATTACTGTTAAAATCCGAAAATCAGGATTTAAGACTGTATTTTCTCCAACAGCGATTTGTTTGACAAACGCTCCCGCTAAATTTAAAATCTTAACCAAGCAAAGATTACGATGGGATAAGTCGATTATCCGATTTAGGGTAAGGAAACATAAAGATGTCTATTTTCCTAATCAAGGGTTTTCATGGAGCAACTTTTTCGCATTGTTTGAAAATGTCTTCTATAATGTAATTCTTGACTTTACTTGGTGGATTTATATCATAGATATGACCTTAAATTATAGCTCTAATTTGAATAATATTATTTTAATGAATTTGACGCTTTACTTTTGTGTTGGATTTGTCCAAATGTCTAGCATTTACATATTCTCAGAAAGAAGAAAGGAAGAGCTATACTTATGGAAATATTTGCCCTTTATGAGTGTGTATACTGGTCTATACTTAAGATTGGTTAGAACAAGGGCGTATATTGATGAATGGTTTTTTAAAAAGAGTTATGACGACCCATGGAATCCACTTAAGTCAAGTACGCAAGCGAAAATTAACGGGTTTTAAAAAAGGCTACATAATAAAATTATGCAGCCCACTAAAATCTACAAGGTGTTTACACATATCTAAAACACTTTGCCGTTATTGAATTCATTATCACAATGAGTAAACTGTAGATAACATTGAGACTGCAATTCAAAGAAAAGGTCACTTTTTATTAGTGAAGGCACTGATTTATGTCTATTAAAGATTCGAATCCTTAGTTGATTAGCTTTTTCAACTTTGATAGATCTGATTCATTTAGAGTTACAAAACCAAATTTACCATTTAAGAAGGCACCTAAATATTCTTGCT
>JABDKX010000219.1 GCA_013001975.1 Saprospiraceae bacterium
TAAAAAACGATAAGGAATTCAAAGATGAAATTGAATTATATAATTCTTTAGAAAACCATCTCGAAATAAAAAGTCAATATTCATCTCAAATCGATACCATTAAATCAACTGTTAGTTCAGCCCATAAACAAAATGGTAGTAATCAAAAGAAAAAGACTTTAATATCAATAATTGCACTTATAGCTTTGGCACTTTTACTATACTTTATCTTCTTCAACAAAGTGCAGAATACGAATGACTATTTTGCGGAATACATAGATCATTATCCGATTGAAATTCAAACGAAAGGACAATCATTTGAGGATCTTTATAAAAAAGGAATGACTGAGTATAATTCCAAAAATTATTCGGAAGCAATTCAGACGCTTGAAAATATTAACATGTCTATCCCATCGGATGGACAATTAGCTATAGCTTTGTCTCATCTTCAACTGGGTAATCTTAAGAATAGTCAAACTATCTTTGAACGATTGTCAGTTAATCCACTATATAAAGATTTATCACTTTGGTACATTGCCTTAATCAATGTTAAAAACGAAAACTTTGGTGTAGCCATTAGCAAGCTTAAAAGTATAGATCCAAATTCTCAAAAATATAAGTCAGCACAATCTTTATTAAATAAACTTCAATAGATCTAAAATATTAAAAACAACACTTTCAAAGAACTAATTTTTCCCATCCTTATTACTGGGCAGGATTTGTCTTAGAAGGTAATGCCAATTTATATCTTCAATAAGATAAGGAATGGTGAACAAAATTTTCTAATAAAAAACATAGTCCTAAACGGTGGCTAGTATTTCATTACTTACTTGTTGAGGATTTTAAATGTGGATTCATTACTTTCCAATTAGTTACAAGGTAATATAGGTTAGTACAATATTATAAACCATATTTTAGTATTATCATATAGTTTATCAACATATATTAAATATATATTACTGATATACAGTTATATATAACATTTTATTTCCTATATTTTTTCAATATCATATATATTCAAACCGTAAGTAAGGCAAATAAATATTTTTGAATTATCGCCAATATTTATTAGCCTCCTATCTTAACAAGTTATGGGCATGTGATACAACTCACTTGCAATTGACCGCCATTATCGAATTTTATTCTCCAGCAGTTTCCATCAGGTGAAGTCATAATAACACCTTTGTCCGCTTCTGCTAAATAAATTTCTCTAGAATCAAGATGCAGATTTGCTTGTGGATTTCTAATAAAAGTTAGATAAAAAAAGAGGGATCAAGTGACCCCTCATAGAGCTAAGCAATTAACTCATCACTGATAAAGCTTTTTACTCATCGTATATTCTTTAATTGATATTTACGCTTTTGCAGTAAACAGTTGTTCGAATCAAACGAAATACATTCAGTAAGTGATGAGCATCATTTTATCAATCGCAATATAAATTAATTGCGCCTATCCACGTGCAGGTGTCAACCCATGAACGACCTGCTCTATAAATTCATTTTTCTTTCTTCGTGCAACCGGTATTTTAGAATTGTCACACATTTCGACAAAGCCTTCTTTATGATATCTGTTTATCAAAGACTTATTAACCAAATGCGATTTATGGCAATTTATAAAACTAAACTCTTCCAACAATTGCGTGTACTTTCCAATGTTATGAGAGCTGATTACCTCTTGATTACCTAATGTAAAAATGCGTGTGTAATTTTGCAGTGCTTCACATCTAATGATATCTGAGATTTTAATGAAGGCATAAAAGGATGCACAAGGAATGGCGATTTTTTGATCTTGGTTTTTCATAATTTATCAGTGTGTGTTATGAATTAATTTGACAATTTTCAATACTCATTGAATTCCCTTCAAATCTAATTCTCCATTAAGCCTAAAACAAGACAATATTTTTATATATTCATCTTATATTTTCTATCATATTTATTATATATACTTGTTTATCAATTATTTATAACATCTGATATCATCTCTTTATTTATAACTTTAAATGAAAACATCCAAATTAATCACCGCTTTAATGACGCTTAACAAGGAAGAGTGGTTTCTTTTTAGAAAATATTTGCTTTATGAAACCAGTGAAGAATCTGAAATATTTGGGTTGTTTACTTTTTATCAAAGTAGAAAAGGACGATTAGAAAAACTTGATGACACAGATGAAATCAGGCAAAAACACTTTTCAGACTATGCCCCCAAAATATTTTTAAACCTCAATTCCAAACTCTATAATCTTTTCGAAGATTGGCTCGCTTATTATCAATTTAAATCAGAGCCGCATCAATCACAACTGTCACTATTGAAAGCGCTTAATAAAAGAGGATTGTATAAACATGCAGATCAAGTAGCTAAATCGATAGGTAAAAGAATTGAGAAAAACCAATTATTAAGCATGGATGATATTAAAGCATCGCATGCGGTCAATCATCTTCAATACTTCAGTAATAATCCCATAAAATATAATTCAGGAACGGCATTGTTAGAAGGAACAATAGACAATCATTTGGCATTTATAAATATACAATCGTCATTATACCTAACAGAGTTGATCAACTTTTCGAAGGTCCAAAATCAAGATTATTCTCAACTGATTTCGCAGTTAAAAAGTCATCTGAATGATTCTACATCTCCATTAGAAAAAAAATCATTACAACTGCCTAAACTCTTTGTTGATCCTAACGAAAAGCTATTTATAAAATTGAAAGATTTCTTATTTGAAAATAAACTTCAATATCCTTCAGAATTCCATACTCTTTTTACATTGTATCTATTGTCAATATCTCTAAAATTATGGAGTAAAAATTTAATATCATCTCCCAATCCAATTTTAGAATTGTACGATTACATTTTCGAAAAAGATGTTATATCTGAGAATGGTAAAATACCAGTTAT
>JABDKX010000222.1 GCA_013001975.1 Saprospiraceae bacterium
CCAAAGGATGAACGCTTAGATCTGATGTTTGATAAATTTCATTTTGAGCATCAGCGTCAAGCGTAATTTCGCTTAATTCTTGTCCTTCATTGTTTACTATCTCAAATAAAAGATCACCTTTTTGAACCTCTTGATATTGACTTGTCCAAGTTACTTTTAGCTTATCGTTGATTATATGGTAATTATGATTTTCAATATTTAAAATGTGTGGAACAATGTTTAGGTCTGTGTAATTACCAATATTGAAAGTGGCTTGGATTCCTGATAAACTAAAATTTTCCGCAGCATAGAATCCAAGAGACACATCTTCATTATAATTTTGAATTTCTTTTGTTTTCAATATAAAATTTGATTTGTTGTTATCATCTTCTTCGGTTGCATGATGAGTCATTGCTATATAGCTCTGATTGACATCTCCAACTTTAATTCCTTCTAAGTTTATTTTTTTATTGAGTGTATTAATAATCATGCGATCTTTAACTTCTGACAGATGATTATAGTTGTAATCTTCTTCTAGGAATCTCCAGCTTGTATTTTCAGGAAAGCTAATATAAATACCTAACAACAGCTTCTTTAATTGGATGAGATCTACAGCATCAATTTTGTTATCCTTGTTGATATCTGCAGCAACTAAGTTTGAAAAATCATCAAACTTTTGGATACCCAAAATATGTCTTTGAATTAGAATCAAATCCAAGGAAGAAACACCATTTAAATAATCGTTATCTTTCATAGGTTCAATCAAAACAGATTTTTGATCATAAGGTGTTTCTAATACAAATTCACCTTTATAATCTGAAGTATAGTCATCCCAAAATTCACCTCTATTGACAGCAACCATAACATCAGATAATGGTTCTTTTTTCATTGTCATGACACTTCCTTCAATTATATTATTTTCTGGTTGGCAAAAGCCTAAGAGACTGACTTCATCAATATCCCATGCTGATACTCTCGAATCAATACCAATAGGGCAATAAGCAAGGAATTCTACTTGTAAAAGAGCAAGCTCATCAAAAACAAATTGATCCAAATCTGCAAAAATAAAAGATTGCAAAGTCCATTCACGATTCGTACTTATCGCTTCATCGAAATAAATAACATCATCATTATGGGTAATTTTTAAAGAATAAAAAGTGGGATAATTATTAATTCCTGAATTACCAACATTGTATTCATAGTATTCAGGTGCTTTTTCGAAAAACCTTAAAGCGCCAATGGCAACTGGACCCGATGTTGGATCAATAACGACATCAAAAATTAATCTGTGTTCTGAGTCCTCCTGATATTGACATGACAACTCTGAGGAGATGCACATACCTGATCCGTCAGCACCTGGTGTACAAGAATGCGTGCGATTACTTGGTCTGTTTAAAATAGATGCATATATATCTGCACAGGACAGCTCATCCTCATATTCCGGAATTAATTCATTATAACTTGATCCACCAGCAGTACAATCATCAAGATCGTAGTGTACAATGGTGAGAGGCTCTGGTAGTACGGTTAGTTTAAGAATAACTAAACTATCACAGCCATCTGATGATTGAAATACATGCTCATAAATGCCCTCAATACCATATAGATTTCCACTTAAAGCATAGAACTCTCCTCCAAAAATAGTGTACTCAATACATGTTTCAATAAGAGGTAAAAAATTGATTGTGACATCCAGTAAGCTATCACAGCCTGCCGTATTTACTAACACTTGAGAATACGTACCTGGTGTATTATATATTTCTCCATTAATAATGACATCCTCACCTTCACAAATATCTTGGGATATTGATCCCGTACTAATAGATAAGATTGCCAAGTCCAAAGTAATAATTGAATCGCAGCCTGCAATATTGGTGAGGCTCTGAGTATATGTTCCAGAATCTGTATAATTTTCACCATTCAATTCATAAGACGTGCCATCGCAAATTTCAGCTTTTACTGATCCTTCTGTTATTTCTAAAACTTCTAATTCAAGAATGAGTAAAGAATCACATCCACCTTGATTTGTTAATGGTTGGCTGTATAACCCTTCGCTGATATATGATTCTCCATTAAGAACATAAGATTCTCCTTCACAAATCTGGGCGAATACGTTTTCCATTGTATTTGCAATATTTTCAACATTTATAACAAGCGTAGAATCACATCCATCCAAGGAATTTAGTACTTGTTCAAAAGAGCCGCTGGTTGAATAACTTTCGCCATTTATATCTATTGTTTCACCATCACAGATTTCTAAATTTATGATTTCTGATAAATTGGGATTAACGGTTAATGACAAATTCCAAAGTGTATCGCAACCATTAGCAGCTTCAAGTGTCTGTTGGTACATTCCTGTGCTGTTGTATTCTTGTCCATTAAAACTAAACACTTGTCCTTCACAGATTACTTCTTCAATGAAAATTGGATCAGGTAAGTTCTCTATATCCATTTCAACATTGACATCAACAGTTGTAGTACAATCTTCACTATCTTTTACATAAATGGTTTGCACTCCTTCATCCAATTGATCAAAACTTCCATTCAAAGAATAATTGGAACCATCCAGAGAGTATTCATATAATTCGTCTGTTGTACTAAATATATTAATAGATCCTAATTCATCACACGTTACGGGTGTTGTTTCTGTATCAATCTGTAAGCCTGAGTAACAAAAACTGAAGTAATCCATGCCAAGACCAAAAGCGCCAGGAGAAGTTTCGGGTCTGAATCCCGCATATTTTATTGAATAAATGGAGCCTTCGCAACCTGGCAAATTAAAACCCCAACATGTTAATTGCCCGTCGCCAGTTCCTGGATCACCGGCATCAATTCTTTCTTCTAGAATAACCGTTCCAAACTCATCTAATGCTTGAATGATAAAAAATTCCTCGAAGTCCATATCTAAAATACAACCTGCAAAGCTGTCAATGGGTACTTCAAAATCAAGTATGATAGCTGGAGAAGTAAGTCCTGATAATTGACCATCGTCGGTCAAGAAAAATTTTCCTATATCAACACTGGGTCTTGGTGTGTCATTGCCCCAAGCACTGCCAAAGGCTTCTGCTGCAGCGCCACCCACATCTGCCAATACAGGAAAGCCGCCGGTTTCTAAACTGAAACTTAATCCAAAAGCATCTTTGTATTGATCTGATAAAACCAAGCCAGCTGTTGGAGTTTGATTTGGAAAAGATTCGAAGTCAATTGAAATACATCCGTTTTCAACTTGAGCATTTAGTAATAGGGCACATGCTACCAATGATGAAATAAAAAATAATTTCATAGTTATTCAGATTGGTTTAAAAATATATGCAGTAAAGCTTTAATGTAAACTAAAATACAAAAGAAATGATATAATATTAAATCATTAGTTGTATCAGGTACGTTGATGTCTGTGTTGGTATTAATAGAGGTGATATTTAGATATTTTATAGTTATCCTTCAGAATAAAAATTGACTTAAAATTTAGGATAAAATTTTGTCACGAAAATTTATAATTCAGATTTCTAATTGTGATAAATAAAATTGAAAGTATGCCTCCAAGCAGGAATTTTTTCTCTCTTGAGCTATGTTGCATTTCTATTTGTAAAATAGTATGTTGAAATAAATTCAAATAATTTATCTAACTTAAAGTTGGAAACATATCTTTAAACTCCTTAGTCAATATTTTAAAGTATGAGAATCATTCAATTAGTCTTTTTTATTTTTTTTGCTACAAATATTTTTAGTCAGATATTTACAGAAAAAATTCAGATTCCACTTCTTGATAGTGTACGTGAGAGTACAGTAGATTTTGCTGACGTTGATGGAGACGGTGATTTGGATTTCTTAATGTCAGGCCAAGCGATATCATTTGAAAGAATTTCAAAACTATACATCAATGATGGACAAGGCACATTTGCAGAGAAGCCAGATAAAGGCATAGATGGCACTTGGTTTGGTCGCAATAAATTTGCCGATATAGATGGTGATAATGATATGGATGTATTGGTGATCGGTCAGAATCCTAATGAAAGTTTTATTGCAAAATTGTTTCTCAATGATGGGTTAGGTAATTTTTCTTTGAAGCCCGATACACCATTTGAAGGTATAGCCGTTGGTTCAATTAACATTGCAGATCTTGATGGTGATTCAGATCTTGATATATTGATAACGGGGCAAAATGACTTCTTTAAGCGTACGGCTCGATTATATATCAATGACGGAATGGGTGATTATCTTGAGAAGACCGATTTGATTTTCGATGGGGTATATGAAAGTGCAGCAGACGTAGCTGATGTGGATGGTGATTCAGATCTTGATGTTTTAATTGCTGGTAGAAACAGTGAAAATGAATATATCTCAAAATTATATATAAATGATGGCAGTGCTGACTTTTCACTAAAGCCAAATACTCCTTTTATCGGTGTATCATCCGGCGCTGTAAAGTTTGTGGATGTCGAAGGCGACTCGGATGAAGATTTGATTGTTACAGGTTATGATAAAGGGTTGGCTGTAATTGTAAAGCTTTATTTAAATGACGGCTTTGGTAATTATAGTGAAGCATTGAATACACCTTTTGATGGTATAGTATATGGTGCTATTGATATTGCAGATATAAATGGTAACGGAGTTGATGATGTCCTGTTCTCTGGTTACAAGTACGGAGGTAGCATAACGAAACTTTACTTAAATGATGGCAGTGGACAATTCAAGGTACTAGCTGATTCACCATTTAAAGGATTAGGATTTGGTGATGTAGCATTTACTGATGTCAATGGTGATGGAAGACAAGATATATATAATTGTGGTGGTGAAGGTTTCTTTGATCGAAAATCAAAATTGTACATCAATAATGGGTTAGTATCTGTTGAAAATAATTTATTTAATATAAATGCTCTTGACTTCACTGTTTATCCGAATCCAATAGTAAATAATAAACTTAATCTAAATATTACAGAGAAGTTGCAAGGTGATATAATTATAAATGTATTGACGTCCTCAGGTTCTACAATAATGCAAGATAAAATTGGTGCAGTAAATGGTCAAAATTATTACTATGTGAATGTTGGAGATTTACCATTTGGGCAATATTTTATTGAGTTAAAAAATAAGAGTAAGGTTGGGTATTCAACTTTTGTTGTAAAGTAGATATAAACATTTAATTGGTTTTAATCTTGTTAGCGTTTTATTAAAATATTTCTCCGAGAGTATTTAGCATTCTGAAATTATTCTCTTCATGCTAATAAAAAACCCATCTGTTCATATAATTTTATAACAGATGGGGTTTTTAATAACTGTCGAGTGATAAGTAAAGATTATACTTACGACAATTCCTGAATAGCGCGCAATATATCACGTCTACTGACTTGGCCAATCAGGTTGTCATTATCATCCATCACCAATAATCTTTTGTAAGGTGTTGAAGCAAACAGCATTGCTACATCTAAAATACTTTGATTTACATTAATTTTTTTCATGACGTTAGACATGTAATTCGAAACCGTTTCTGAAGTGGAAGGCATCTGATTATAAAGACTACCATACAATACCTTTAAACAATCTTTATCATCAATTAACCCTACGACCTTACCGTTATCATCTAATACGGGAGCACCAGAAATTCTATTTTCTAATAATGAAGAAATTACTTCATTAATATCAGTATCTGCTTTAAAAGTGATCAAATCTTTAGTCATATATTCTTCAACTGAAGGTATAGATGCAGCTGGTTGCTTTTGACTATTATCTACCAATTTGTTTTGGAAATTTTTCATAGTATCATTATTATGTCGTCAAGAAAAAGATATATTACTAATAAGAATAAGAATTTATTGATAGAAAATCAAATATATGGAGATGTCTTTTGGGATTTTTAAATTGTAACGCGTTCTCCACAATGCTATCTACATAAAAGTTAGAGCTTAAAAACAGCTAGTTATTATTATAAATTACTTAGTGTCACTCCTAAAGTAGAAGTGACTCTTTTATAGTAAAAGAAAATTGATTTATCCTTTAAACTTATCCAACATCATATCTGCTATTTGCAAAGCACCTTCAAATCAACCTTGAGCATCAGAATAGGCTTCGCCACAAATATATAATAGACATCCTTTGATTGGGTGGACAATTTTTTCTTTGACTTCCAAGCTTTAACACCGATGTTCCAACCTTTAATAAAATAGGGTATAAATATGTGTTTAATGCTTGTTGTGAGAAACAACTTGAGTGAATTTATATTCTATTTTTTTGATGGAAAGTCCCTACCCATTCTATGGGATAATTTATATTTTACTAAATTTATAAGGTACGAAATCTATTTGCCATAATAAAAACAAAGCATGCTCATTAAGTTAACCCAACTTAAGAAGATTAAGGATGGTAAAGTATCTCTGGCTTTTAGGAAATGGAATAATGCAAGAGTTAAAAAAGGCAGCAACATTAAAACAGCTGTTGGCTTAATTAATATAATTGACATTAATAAAATTTCGTTAAAAGATTTGAGCGAATCAGAAGCCATTAAAGCTGGCTATGACAACCTTGAAGAATTGCAAAACGAATTGACATCTAGAGAAGGGAACCTTTATAAAATATCTTTAAAATATCATTCTGAGGATCCAAGGATAGCCTTGAGGAATAAATCAGATCTGACTAAGAAGGATTTTGAAGAATTAAAAAATAAGCTCGATAGATTTGATAAATTTAGTAAATCGGGAGATTGGACTCTAGATGTGCTTAAAACAATTTCTAGCAACCCAAAATTGAAAGCAGGTGAACTCGCATTAATCCTTGGAAAAGAAAAATCTTGGCTAAAAACCAACATTCGAAAATTAAAAAATCTGGGATTAACGATAAGTCATGAAGTAGGGTATTCCATATCA